>CAWFOJ010000210.1:0-33854 GCA_963816585.1 uncultured Holophagaceae bacterium
AAGGCGGGCCAGGGTGCGCTTTTCCTTGACCCCGTCCACCAGGGCGGCCGCTTCCCGCAGCTCGATGGGCCGGCCCTGCTTGTTGCCCACCACCACGTGGTCGAAGTCCTGGACCTGGGCGCGCCCTGGCGTCCACCCGCACACCGATCTCCCGGGTGTCCGTGAGCAGGTCGCCGCTGGGCACCGACTGGGGCTGGCCCAGGGCGTCGCCACCTGGGGCAGGGTCAGGCCCAGGGCTTCGAGCTTGAGGGGGTCCACCTGCACCAGGATGTCCCGGGTGGATCCGCCCACCACTTCGGCCTTGCCCACCCCGGCACGTTCTCGATGCGGCGCTTGAGGAACTCTTCGTCCACCATGGTCAGCTCCCGGCCGCTCATGCCCGCGTGGGCGGCGTCCGGCGCACCACCAGGGACAGCACCGGCATCTGGGCCGGGTCGAACTTCTGGATCACCGGCTCCTTGATGGTGTCGGGCAGGTCCCGGCGGATCTGGCCCACCTTGGAGCGCACGTCCTCCAGGGCCTTGTCCACGTCCCGCTCGATCTGGAAGTCGATGGCGACGGCGCCCAGGCCTTCCTGGCTGGTGGCGCTGATCTCCCGCACCTTCTCGATGGGATTCACCGCCTCCTCCATCTTCTTGACCACGTCCTGCTCCACCGCGTCCGCGCTGGCCCCTGGGGTAGACCACGCTCACGGTGACCACCGGGATGTCCACCTTGGGAAGCTGTCCAGCCCCAGGCTGCGGATGGAGAACAGGCCCAGGACCACCAGCGCCAGCATGACGCAGGTGGTGAGCACCGGACGCTCGATGGAGAGGTCGGAGAGGAACATGGCTCACGGCTCCGGCGCGGCGGGGATCGCGTCCGCCGACTGCAGTGAGGGTGCCTTCGGCCACCAGGTCGCGCCCCTGGGCCACCACCTGGGTGCCCGCCGGCAGGCCTTCCACCGAGCGCCAGCCGTCCTGCTCGGGCCCCACCAGGACGCGCCGGCGCCGGGCCACCCCCTGCACCGCCACGTACACGTCCGCCTCCCGGCCCACGGCGGTGAGGATGGCCGACGGCAGGGCGGCCTGCGCAGCCTGGCCGCCGATGAGGATCTCCCCTTCAGTGAACAGCCCGCTCCTCAGGCGCCCGTCCGGGTTGGGCGCCTCCAGGCGCACCCGCAGGGTGCGCCCGTCCTGCTGGATTGAGGCGCTGATCTGGGTGAGGGTGGCCGGAAACGGCTGGTCGAACCCCGCCACCCGGAAGGACGCTTCAGGCCTGGGCGGATCCGGGCCAGGGCCTGGGCCGGCAGGTCCGCCTGGATCTCCAGCCGGCGGTTGTCCACCAGGCAGAACGCGGGCTGCCCCGGCGCCAGCATCTCCCCCGGCTGCACCAGGCGGCTGGCCACTTCCCCAGTGAACGGGGCGGTGATGCGGGACTTGCGCAGGTGGCTGCGGGCCAGGCCCAGGGCGCTCTCGGCGGCGTGCACCGAGGCCAGGGCGGCGTTGAAGGCGGTTTCGGCCTGTTCGAGCCGCCTGCTTGGTCACACTGCGCTTGGCCAGCAGGTTCTGGGCCCGCTCGTTGTCCCGCCCGGCCTGGTCCGCCTGCACCTGGGCCTGGGCCAGCTGGGCCTCGGCCGCCTGCACCGACAGCAGCAGGTCCTCCTCCTCCTGGGCGCACAGCACCGCCCCGGCCCGCACCCGGTCTCCCTCCTGCACCGTCACCCGGGTCACCCGTCCCGATTCCTCGGCCTTCAGGTCGGCCCGGTTCACCGCCAGCAGGGTGCCGGTGAAGGCCGACCATGCCCCGGAACGAATGCTCCTGCACCGTGGCCAGGGTCACCGGCACCAGGGCGGCCTGCTTCAGGGCCCGCTGGCGCACCAGCTCCTGGTTGCGGCGGTGGCGGTGCATGCCGATCACCCCCGCCAGGAGCACGACGGAAATGACCGAGCAGATGATGACTTTGGCGCGGGACATGGGGTTACCTCATCACTGGGGCGGCAGGCCGCAGGCGCGGCGGTAGTCGAACAGGGCGGACCAGATGCCCAGCTGGGCGCGGCGGCGCTGGCTCTCCGCCTGGCGTTCCGCCCGTTCCGCCTGGAGCAGGTCCAGGGACGTGATCAGGCCCTGGTCGAAGGATTCCCGGCTGGTGCGCAAGGCTTCCAGGGCGGCGTCATGGGCCATGCGGGCGGCGTCGTTCAGGGCCGCCGCCTTGCGCAGTTCCCGTTCGGCGCTGCGGGTCTCCACGGCGATGGCCCGCTCCCGGTCGATTCGGGCCTGGGCCACCTGCTCCAGCTGGGCCCGGTTCTGGGCCCGCTTGCCGGAGGTGCGCAGGCCGTCGAACAGGGGAAGCGCATGGTGACGCCCACCGTCCAGGTGCTTGGTACGGTTCCCGGAACAGGTTGGAGGCCTGGCCGGCCTGGTAGCCGTAGGCGGCGTTGAAGTCGAACTTGGGCCGCAGGTCGGCGGTGATGATCCGGTCGTTGGCCTGGAGCATGGCTTCCTGCTGCTTGTACTGGGCGATCTCGCTGCGCTCGGCGGGGGCCGGGACCGTGCCCAGGTCCGGGGTGCCCGGATCCGCCAGGGTGAGGGGGGTGTGGGGATCCAGGCCGAGCTGTCCGTCCAGCACCTCCACCGCCCGCTGGTAGTCCGCCTGGGCCTGGAGGTTCTGGGGCAGGACCCCCAGTATACTCGCTCTCCGCCCGCAGACGGTCCAGTTCCGTGGCGGTCTGAGCCTCCAGCCTGGCCTTCACGTCCGCCACGAACTGCTCGGCGGTGGCCAGGCGCGCCTGGATCACTTCCAGGTCCGCCTGGGCGGACAAGACCGCCAGGTAGGCCGCGGCCACCCCGTGCAGGATGTCCAGTTCGGCCGTGGTGTAGGCCAGGCTCGCCTCCTGGGCCCCCATCCTGGCCACCGCCAGGGCGGTGCCCAGCTTGCCCCAGTAGTAGATGGGCTGGGACAAGGTGGCCTGGGTGGTGTAGACGTTGTAGGGCGAGACCAGCGATTCCGGGGGGCAGGTTGAACAGGGTGGCGAAGGCCGGGCCCACGTCGCCGTTCAGCAGGCTCACGTCGCGCAGGCGGGTGAAATCGCCCGTGAGGGTCAGCTGGGGCAGGGCGTCGGCCCGCACCGAGGTGATCAGCCCCTGGCGCTCATCCACCCGGGCCTTGGCAACCTTGAGCAGGGGATTCTCGGCCCGGGCCAGGGCCAGGGCTCCGGCCAGGTCGAAGGCCGCGGCCTGGGGCGCCGGGGAGGGCGGCTGGACCACCGCCGCGGGCGGGAACAGAACCATGGTCAAGCTCCGGGAAGGCTTCGGGAATGCCCAGGCCCCGCAGGCTGAAGGCGGTGATGTGCCGCGCCAGCGCCCCCAGGTCCCGGGGGTACTCCGGGTCATTGCGGAACAGGCGCAGGATGTGCAGGTGGTTGAGCAGGTGAGTCACCTGGCTGAAGATGCTGATGGTGTGGTCCAGGACCTCCTCTTCGCCCAGGTCCGGACGCAACACCTTCACGCAGCCCAGGATGATTTCGTTGTAGGGGCGCAGGTGGCCCACCACCAGGTCGGGCATGTCCGCCCGGGGCGACTGCATCTCCCGGGTCACCAGGATCAGGCTGGCCCGGTCCAGTTCGCCCCCGGACCGGGCGGCCATGAATTCGTGGATCGACGCCTCCAGCATCTCCCCCAGGGCGCGGATGGCCCGGGGCCGGGCGTCGGGGCTCGTCCGGCCGGTACGGCGGCCTGGGCACCTGGAGGGGGTGGCGGGTGAAGATATGGTGCAGAGCGGCCGGCGTACAGCCCGGTCTTGCCGCCGAAGCGGTACTGCACCAGGGCCGAGTTGGCGTTGGCCCGCCGGGCGATTTCCCGGATCCCGGTGGCGTCGAAGCCCTTCTCCGCGAAACAGAGGATGGCGGCTTCCACCAGGCGGACCCGGGATGAGCTTTCTGGATCAGGATGGGTCATGGGTCCCCTCGCTGACCTCAATCAATCGGTTGATTAAGGGGTTCCCAGTTTTAATTAACCGATTGATTTAGTCAACCCCCCAGAAGATTCCGGCCGCCCGGGCGAAGGCCACGGCAGCGGTGCGCCGGGGAAGCCCGTCACCGAGGGCCAGGCTGGGACGAATTTCCGTTCAAATCTTTCAACAGCCTAAGGACCGACCAGGTCTTGGCCCCGGAGTCATCCCTGGCTTCGGGGGTCACGGCCCCGACCTGGACGGAGGCCGGAGGCGGCTCGGGGACATGCCAATCCGGCCGGAATTGGCCAACCTCCCACTGGCATGCGAAGCCAATGCGGCCATTCGGGGCCAGGGCCGCCCCGTGGCAGAGGTCCAGGTGGGCCCAGGCCTTCCTGGGCGGTTCCGGCAGCGGTCCGGCGCCAAGTCCCGGGTGCATGGGGTGGGCCGCCACTCCGTCCCGGCAGACCTTTTCGCACCGTCCGGTCTTCAAGTCGATGACCCCGAACCGGGGCATCCCCTGGTTCGGGTCTTTGGCGGCGGATTTAGGCGCCAAGGTCCGGCACACCAGCAGCGTGCCGTTCCGGTAGGCCATGGCCCAGCGGGCCGAGGGGAGGGCCTCGAGTTTGGGGTCCCACAGGACACAGCGCCAGGACCCGGGTTCGATGCCGGTTCCCACATTGCAGGCCATGGTGGTGAAGTGTCTGCCCTGGCGGTTCCTGCCCAGGACCCGGACCAGGCCCTGGGCGTCGATGGCGGAAACGGTGCATCCGTCCACCACCACCCACTGGTCCTCCAGCATGCCCTGGGCCCAGGGGATCTCAGCCGCATGATGAAAGACTTTGGGCGGCGTTGCAACAGAATCAATCAAGAGCACTAGACTCGATTGCGGTGAGGGTGCGAACCCCCCGCCGCCTTCTCTGCCTCCCCGCCCTGGAGGACGGGGTCTTGTGAAGTGTCTGGTGATCCCCGCCTGGAGTCCCCCATGCCTCCCACTGCCGCCACCCTGCAGGAATCCGCCCTCCTGGCCATCGACGTCCAGGATTCCTTCAAGCTCGGGCCCCGGTGGGAACGGCGCAGCAACCCGGCCCTTGAAGCCAACGTGGACCGGCTGATCCAGGCCTTCCGGGCCGCGGCGCTGCCGGTGTTCTATGTCCTGCATTCGGACGAGGACGAGGGGTTCCAGACCACCAGCCCGCACTACAAGTTGATGGACTTCCTGCACCCCCGGGAGGACGAACCGGTGCTGCACAAGGTGACCCGCAACTGCTTCACCAGCACGCCCCTGCAGCGCCTGCTCACCCAGCGGGGGGTGCGCCGCCTGGCCATCGCCGGCATCGCCATGGAGCAGTGCTGCGAGACCACCACCCGGGTGGCGGCGGACCTGGGCTACCAGGTGGACTTCGTGCTGGATGCCACCCTCACCTTCCCCATCCAGCACTGGGTGGACGGGCGGGTCGCGGGCGAGCTGGGGGTGGCGGAGATCGCCGAACGCACCTGCTACGCCTTGCGCGGCCGTTTCGCGAGGATCGTGGACACGGCCCAGCTCATCGCGGAAGTGGCGAACCTGGCTTAGGGTCTCCGCCCACGCTTCCATCAGGTTTCCTTGATCTCCTGGCCCACACGTTCAGCAATGCGCCGCGCCAGCCGCTCCGGGCAGGCAAAGGTCACCTGCTCATCCGCGGCCTTCACCCGTTTGCGGAGGCGATTCCCGCAGTCCGCCCCCGAGTCACCGATTCCCACCATCCTTGGTCGGCCCCGACGAGCAGGCGAGTGCTTGGTCAGACCGCTCGCAGAGCGGCCTGACCAAGCCGAGCGCCGGTGGGGCAGCGCGAACGCCCCGGAACCCGCATGGCGAACCTGCCGCCGCACCGGGACACGGACGCCCCAGTGGCATTAATGCCCATGCCCATGGCCGTCCCCGGCGGGCTTGGCCGGGATGTAGTCCACCTTGCGCCCGAAGACCAGCCACAGGCCGAACACCGCCAAAGAGGCGAAGCCCAGGGCGCGCAGGGGCGCCAGGAAGCCGGCGAGCCAGGGAAAGGCGTGGCTCAGGAGCCCGGCCAGGACCAGGAGGAGGCCGCAGGCCACCAGGTATCCGCCCCAGCGGGCGCCCGGCGCGTCGGCGGGCCGCACTTCCGGGGGCACCACTCCGGTGGGGGCTTCCAGTTCCCCCAGGAGGTTGATGCCCTGGAACAGCAGGATGGCGGCCAGGACGTAGACGGACAGGTAGGTGAACATGCGCAAGCTCCTACTGGATGGTGAACACGGGCCCGGTGGCGGTCAGGCCGGAGGCGTACAGGACCACCGGCCCGGTGGTGGCGTTGGCGCCCACCACCACGGTGACGGTGTTGGGATCCACGTAGGTGAAGGTGGAAGAACCGGGCTGGCCGACCGCCTCGGTGCCGATGGCCACCCCGGTGGTGCCGAAGAATCCCGATCCGGTCAAGGTGAGGAGCGTGCCTGGCGGTCCGCTGAAGGGCTGGGGCTGCGCACTGGTGACGGCCGGGACCACCACGAAGGGGCCCCCGCCGTCCCGGGAGGAGTCCCCCAGGCCGGCCGGGTTCTGGACTTCCACGGCGCCGGTGCAGGCGTCGTCGGGAACGGTGGCGGTGATCTGGGTGGCGCTGTCCACGTGGAAGTACGCCGCCGCATAGCCGTTGAAGCTCACCGTCTGGATGTCCTTGAAGCTGGTGCCGGTGATGATCACCGTGGCGCCCACCGGCCCCTGGTTGGGGGTCAGCTGGGTCAGGTACCGGCACCGAGTGCAGGTTCCTGCCCGTGCACCCCAGGAGCGCCACCAGGCACACGCCGGACAGAGCGGCCGGCAGCACGGTTCCCAACTTGCGAATGGTCATCAAGGTTCTCCTCGCCGATTGTACGCCAGGCGGGGGGGATTAGTCATGGGCCCGGAGCACTTCCAGGAAGGCCTCGCCGTAGGTCTCCAGCTTCCGGGGGCCCACGCCGCTGACTTCAAGCAGGCGCTGGGCCGTGGTGGGATGGACGTGGGCCATGTGCTGCAAGGTGGCGTCGCTGAACACCAGGTAGGCAGGCAGGTTGCGTTCGTCCGCCAGGCGCTTGCGCAGGGCCTTGAGTTCCAGGAACAAGCCGTCCCGCCGGTCACGGGGGCCGGGCGCGGACGGGGGCGGGGGCGCGAGGGCCGCCACCCCGCCCTTCCTGGCCCGGGCCTGGCGCCCGGCCCGGGGCGCCTCCGCCAGCACATCCCGGCCCGTGCACAAATCGCAGGCGGTGCCGCAGGCCTGGATGCGCTCCTCGAAATGGCCCACCAGGGCCCGGTGCCGGCAGCTTCTCGACTCGGCCCAGTCGTACATGGCCCGGATCTGCCGGCGCTGGGGGTTGGCCACCGCCGGCTCCAGGCCGTCCAGGAACCGCTCCAGGCTCATGACGTCGGCCCAGGAGTAGAACAGCACGCAGTCCGCGTCGGCGCCGTCCCGCCCTGCCCGGCCGATCTCCTGGTAGTAGCCCTCCACGCTCTTGGGCATGTCCCGATGGATGACGTAGCGGATGTTGCTCTTGTCGATGCCCATGCCGAAGGCGATGGTGGCCGTGATCACGTCCACGTCGTCCCGGCGGAAGGCCTCCTGGGCCGCCTCCCGCTCCTTCGGCTCCAGGCCCGCATGGTAGGCCCGGGCCCGGATCCCCTGCTGGACCAGGAACTCGGCGGTGGCCACGGCGGACTTGCGGGACAGGCAGTAGATGATGCCGCTCTGTCCCGGGCGCGCACGCACCAGGCGCAGGATCGCCTCCCGCACCGCGGGGCCCTCCCCGCCTTTCTTGATGGCGTGCAGCTTGAGGTTGGGCCGGAAGAAGGAGCCCAGGTACTCCATGGGCGCCTCCATGCCCAGCTGGGCGATGATGTCCCGGCGCACCTCCCGGGTGGCGGTGGCGGTGAGGGCCAGCACCGGCAGCCCGCCGAAGCGGGCCTTGAGCCCCGCCAGGTTCCGGTAGGCCGGGCGGAAGTCGTGGCCCCAGTGGCTGATGCAGTGGGCCTCGTCCACGGCGATGAGGCGCAGGTCCAGATGGTCCAGCAGCGGCCCCACGCTCTGTTCGATGCCCTCCGGGGCCGGGTACACGAGCTCGAATTCACCCCGCCGCAGTTGGCGGATGCGCTCCAGGCGCTCCCCGGACTCCAGGGACGAGTTCAGGAAGGTGGCCCGCAGGCCCGCTTCCTGCAGCCCGTCCACCTGGTCCTTCATCAGGGCGATGAGGGGCGAGATGACCAGGGTGGTGCCCCCCAGCAGCCGGGCAGGAAGCTGGTAGGTGAGGGACTTGCCCGCGCCCGTGGGCATCACGGTCAGGCAGTCCCGCCCGCCCAGGACCGCCCGGATCACTTCCTCCTGCCCCGGGCGGAAGGCGTCGTAGCCGAACAGGGCCTTGAGCCGGTCGCGCAGGCCGGGCCCGGGCGAGGCCTCACGCCCGCCCTGGGGGACCGGCGCCGCCTGCAGGGCGGCGGCGATGTCCCGCAGGGCCTGGATGGCGGCCGGGTCGAAGGCCCCCGGGTGCCGGCGGTAGCGCTCCCGCAGGTCCGCCAGCGCCCGGGCGCAGCCTTCCCGTTCCCCGGAGTCAAGCAGCGCGCGGAGGGTCTGGATCTCTGGGTCAAGAATCATGTGGGCTCGCCTGGGAACCCTCCATTGTCAGGCGCCCGGGCGCGGGCACCAAGCGGCCATTTCATGGGGAGGGCAATCGCGGCCGCTGCTTGTCTTATTAAGATGGAACCATGGGGACGACTCAAGACCGCGCCGACCTTAACGACCTGCTGCGCCTGCTGGACGCCCCCGCCGGGGCCCTGGGGGCCGAAGGCGCCCGCCTGCGCTGGACCTCTCCGGCGGCCCTGGCGCTGATCCTGGCCCGCTGGACCACCCTCCAGGGATCCCAGCGCTCCCTGTGGGTGGATGCCCCCTCCGAAGGGGAGGCCCAGATCCTGGCCCAGGACCTGGGGGTGCTGCTGCCCGAGGCGCGGGTGGCCCATTTCCCCGGCTTCGCGCCCTTCGCCGGGGGCGAGTCCAGCCCGCCGGGGGTGGTGCTCAGGGACCGCCTGGCCACCCTGGTGGGGCTCCTGGAGCACCGGGTGCAGGTGCTGGTGACCGGGCCCCTGGCGGCCCGGGAGCGGCTGCCCCATCCCACCTGGTTCGAGAAGCAGAAGCTGGCGCTGAGCCGGGGCAGCGAGGTGCCCCGGGACCTGCTGCTGGAGACCCTGGCGGCCCTGGGCTACCGGCGCACCGACCTGGCCGGAAGCCCCGGCGAGTTCAGCGCCCGGGGCCTGGTGGTGGACCTGTGGCCGGACCACCTGGAGCACCCCCTGCGCCTGGAATTCTTCGGCGACGAACTGGAGAAGCTCAGCCCGTTCGACCCGGACACCCAGCGCCGGACCGGTACCGCCCTGGACGGGGTCACCCTGTACCCCCGGTTCGAGGGGGCCCGGGGCGACGGCACCCCCCTCCTGGCGGCGGTGGCGGCCCGGGCCGGCCGCACCCCCGAGCCCGAGGACGACCTGGCCTTCCGGCGTTCCCGCCTGGCCACCCACGGGCACTTCCCGGGGGAGGAGCTGTTCTACCCGCTGCTGGACCAGCCCAAGGGCCAGCTGGCCCACTGGGTGCCCCCCTGCCTGCGCCTGCGCCTGGAGCCCCAGTGGGCCGAGGCGGTGGAGGAGCGGGAACGGGAGCGGATCCAGGCGAACCTGGTCGTGCTGCGCCGGGGCGGGGTGGTGTGCCCGGAGTGCGACGACCGGTTCCTGCCCCAGGACCCCAGCCGCACCACCCTGACCCTCACCGAGTGGCAGGCGGAGGCCACGGTGCCCCTCCAGGCCCAGCCGGCCCGGGAGTTCCAGGGCCGCCTGGGGGAACTGGCGGAATACCTGCAGGACCTGGCCCTCACCGGGCACCGGGTGTTCCTGGCCGGGTCCACCCCGGGCATGCGCGACCGCCTGGGGGAGATCCTGCGGGAATACGAGCTGCCGGTGGCGTACGGCACCCAGGCCGGCTGCCGGGGCACCCACCTGCCCCTGTCCGCCGGGGTCTACCTGAAGGAGCCCCGGCTGCTGGTGCTCACCGAGCGGGAGGTGTTCGGGCGCAAGGCCCTGGCCCCGCCTCCCAAGCGCAGCCGCACCGCCGCCTTCCTGTCGGACCTCCGGGACCTGAAGCCCGGGGACCGGGTGGTGCACCTGGACCACGGCATCGGCCAGTTCGAAGGGTTCGGCGCCCTGACCGTGGGGGGCGCCGAGCAGGAAGTGATCCAGCTGCGCTACGCCGACGGCGGCCGGCTCAACGTCAGCCTGGAGCGGGCCGACCTGATCCAGCGCTACGTGTGCCCGGACGGGGGCGTGCCGGCGCCCCTGGACAAGCTGGGCGGAGCGTCCTGGGCCAAAATCAAGCGGCGGGCCAGGAAGGCCATACGGGACATGGCCGAGGAGCTGCTCAAGCTCTACGCCCAGCGCAAGCTGGAGAAGGGCCACGCGTACGCCAAGGACGGCCCGGAGATGGCGGAGTTCGAGGCCACCTTCCCGTTCGAGCCCACGCCGGACCAGATCGAGGCCACCGAGGCGATCAAGGCGGACCTGGAGAGCGACCGGCCCATGGACCGCCTGCTGTGCGGGGACGTGGGCTTCGGCAAGACCGAGGTGGCCATGCGGGCCGCCGCCAAGGTGGTGCTGGACGGCTACCAGGTGGCGGTGCTCGTGCCCGACCACCGTCCTCTGCTTCCAGCACTTCCGCACCTTCAGGGAACGCTTCAGGGGCTTCCCCCTGCGGGTGGAGATGCTCAACCGGTTCGTGGAACCGGCGGAGGCCAAGGCCATCGTCCAGGACGTGGCGGACGGCAAGGTGGAGATCGTCATCGGCACCCACCAGCTGCTGGGGGCCCGGGTGCGGTTCAATGAGCTGGGGCTGGTGGTCATCGACGAGGAGCAGCGGTTCGGGGTGGGGCACAAGGAGCGGCTCAAGAAGCTGCGGGCCAACGTGGACGTGCTGGCCATGAGCGCCACGCCCATCCCGCGCACCCTGCACATGAGCCTCACCGGCCTGCGGGAGATCAGCCTCATCGAGACCCCGCCCAAGAACCGCCTGGCCATCGAGACCGTGGTGGCGCCCTGGAGCGACGAGCTCATCGCCACCGCCATCCAGTTCGAGCTGCGCCGGGGCGGGCAGGTGTACGTGCTGCACAACCGGGTGGAGTCCATCGTCTCGGTGGCCGAACGGATCCGTTCCCTGGTGCCGGACGCCCGGGTGGGGGTGAGCCACGCCCAGCTCTCGGACAAGGCCCTCGAGGCGGTGATGGTGGGCTTCATGGAAGGGCGCATCGACGTCCTGGTGGCCACCACCATCGTGGAGAACGGCCTGGACGTGCCCAACGCCAACACCCTCATCGTGCACCGGGCCGACACCTTCGGCCTCAGCCAGCTCTACCAGCTGCGCGGGCGGGTGGGGCGCAGCGACGTGCCGGCCTACGCCTACCTGCTGATCCCCGGCAAGGGCGAGATCACCGAGGACGCCCGCAAGCGGCTGCAGGCCCTGGAAGACTTCTCGGAGCTGGGCGCCGGGTTCCGGGTGGCGGCCATGGACCTGGAGCTGCGGGGCGCCGGCAACCTGCTGGGGGGGAGCAGTCCGGGCACATCCACGACATCGGCTTCGAGCTGTACGTGAAGCTCCTGGAGGAGACCCTGCAGGAACTGCAGGGCCAGCCCAGCGGCACCTTCGAAGTGAAGATCGACCTGGGCCCGGCCCAGCTATCCCGCCGCTGGATCGACCAGGCCAGCGAGCGGCTGGTGGCGTACAAGCGCGCCTCGCGCCTGCGCTCGGACCGGGATCTGGAGCTGTACCGCCTGGAACTGGAGGACCGCTTCGGCCAGGTTCCCGCCGACGACGAGGAGAGCGCCCGCTTCTTCGAGCTGCTCAAGGTGCGCCTGCGCGCCCAGGCCCTGGCGGTGAGCGAGGTCTCCGCCGACAAGGGCCGGCTCAAGCTGCGGGTGAGCCCCCAGACACCCCTGGATCCGGGCAAGCTGGTGGCGTGGGTGCGCCAGCGGACCGGCGCCCAGATGAGCCCGGACGGGACCATCCTGGTGCCTGCCGCCGGCGGCGGGGTGGCGGCCCAGGCCCAGGAACTGCTGGATGCCTGGGCGGCGTTGTGATCCAGAAACGATTCTGAAATTTTTTTCTCATGTCCCGCTCCCATCCGGCCGATAGGGCGTATGGGGATACCGGATCCTTGCCTGGCCGGGACTCCTCGCACCACTCACCCATCGAGTCCTTTGTCCGGCGTTCCGCCGCCCCGTCCAGGGAGTGACCCCATGTGCCCGCCGTCCGGGCCCCGGGGGAGCTTCCTGGAACACCTCAGGGGCCAAGGCAGCCGGGGGAAGGGTTTCGTTCAACGCACCCCGGAACGAAAAGGAAAGCCATGGCCATCCAGGTGCAGGCGGTCCTCCTCCTTTGCGCTTTAAGCTCTGCCGCGAGTCCGGGCGCGGGCGCCCAGGAACGGCCGCCCCTGCGGGCCCACGGCATCATGCAGCCGGACCCCGTCAATTTCCGGCGCTGGGAGATGGAGCGCAAACTGGCGGTGCAGCAGCCCCATGCGCAGCTGCCCCAGGCCCGCCCGGCGGGGGAGCTGGCCGTCAAGGGCGCCCTGACCGCCTCCCCGGCGTCCTACACCCTGATCCAGAGGGTGCCCGACTACCTGCTGCGCAACCAGGGCGACTGCGGCAGCTGCTGGGTGTGGGCCTCCACCGCCCTCTCCGAGGTGGCCCTGAACAGCCAGTTCGACATCGTGGACCGGCTTTCGGTGCAGTACTTCCAATCCAACAACACGGCCACGGCCTCCTGCTTCGGCGGCAGCCTCACCGGATTCTGCGACTGGTACAACAACAATGACCAGAGTCCGCCCAATCCCAACCCCGGCATCCTGGTGCCCTGGTCCAACCCCCAGGGAGCCTACGCCGACGGGGCCATGACCTGGTACCAGCTGCAGAGCACGGTGCCCCCGGGCGGGGTGGGGATGCAGCCCCAGTACTCCGGCCTGGTCCTGCAGCACCAGACCCTGCCGGTGGGGGACTCAGGCGTCACCCAGGAGCAGGCCATCGCCGACATCCAGGCCGCGCTCCTGGGCAACCAGGCGGTGGGTTTCTCGTTCTTCACCAACTTCGGCGCCTCCGACGGCTTCGACGCCTTCTGGGACGGCCAGCCCGAGTCGGCGCCGTGGATCAACGACTACGAGGGGGCCGTCGTCACCTACCCCTACTCGGGCTGGGGCGGGCACATGGTGACCCTGGTCGGCTGGGACACCACCGACCCCGATTCCGCCAACTGGTACTGGATCGTCCTCAACCAGTGGGGGGTCACCGCCACCCGGCCGGACCAGTGCTTCCACATGCCCATGTACATGAACTACGGGGCCACCTACACCATGGTGGACAACCTCGGCAACAGCTATGGCCCCTATTCCTGCTACGGGTTCGAGACTCTGACCCTGGCCACCCAGCCCGGCGTCACCTCTCCGGCCGGGCCGCCCGCGGCTCCCGCCGCGACGCTGCCCGCCGGGGCGTGCCAGGCGGGCGGCGTGGCGACCCTCGAGCCCGCCATCACGGGGGGATCGCCGCCCTTCACCTACCAGTGGCAAGTGGACCTGGGCCAGGGCCTGCAGCCGGTGGCCGGCGCCACCAGCGGCGCCCTGGCCCTTCCGGACGGCGCGTCCCCGGGCTACGGGGTCCTCGACAGCACCTGGAACGGCGTCCAGGTCGCCCTGGTCCTCGGCAACGCCCTGGGCTCCGCGGTCATCGGCCCGGTGACGGTCCAGGTGGACGGCAGTGCCCAGAATCCCGACAGCGGCTTCGAAAGCGGGCCTTCCACCCAGGCGTGGACCTGGAACGACAGCCCGGCCTGGAACCCGATCGTCACCGGCCTGCCCACCCTCGGCGGGGCCTATTGCGCCGATCTCACCGGGGTGGGGCTGGCGGGCGGCGCCAACGGGACCCTCACCTCCGCCCTGGTCACCCTGCCCGCGGACCGCGCCGTGCCCGTGCTGGCCACCTACTACCTGGACACCCTCACCTGGGACTGCAACCCGCTGGTGCGTGCCACCTGCACCACCCAGGTGGTGGACGCCTCCGGCCGGGTGCTCATGGCCCTCAAGACCCATACCAACCAGGACGTGGACCACCTCGGCTACATGGCGGAGAGCTTCGACATCACCGCCTTGAACCAGGGCGGGACCCAGGTGGCCCTGCAGGCGGTCTGGTCCGATCCGGACAGCCTCACCGAGTTCCTCCTGGACGGCGTCCAGATCCTCACCGGCACCGGCGGAACCGGCGCCCCGGCCCTGACCGGTTTCGCCCCCGCGGCGGGTCCCACCTACACGGAGGTGACCCTCACCGGATCCCACTTCACCGGCGCCGCCTCGGTGGTGTTCGGCCGCGACCATGCCATCCAGTACACCGTAGTCAACGACACCGAGATCACCGCCGTGGTGCCCTGGGACGCGGCCACCGGTCCCATCACCGTCACCACCCCGGCGGGGACCGTCACCAGCGGGACCCCTTTCTCCGTCGCACCCTTCTTCATCAGCTGCCCCGGCGCCTTCAACTACTGGTTCAACTACGAGCCCCTGCCCGAGATGAGTCCCGAGGTGGGGACGGCGCAGGACCTCGTGCAGCTCTACGGCTTCAACTTCGCCGGCGCCACCGGCGTCACCTTCGGCGGCAACGTTCCGGCCCCGTTCACGGTCAACAACAACACCTGGATCACCGCCACCGTGCCGGCCGGCGCCCAGAACGGGCCCATCACCGTGACCACGCCGGGCGGTTCGGCGTCCACCCAGGGCTCCTTCTCCATCACCAGCCCGGTGGCCCCCGCCCTGGCCCAGGTGACCCCGGCCGCCGCGGGTCCGGGAACTACCGTCACCCTCGCCGGCAGCGGCCTGACCACCGTCAACCAGGTCACCTTCAACGGCGTGCCGGCGACCGCCTTCACCATGGTCAGCGACACCAGCCTCACCGCCGTGGTCCCCTTCCGCGCCGGTTCGGGGCCCCTTGCCGCGGTCGATCCGGCCGGTTCGGCCAGCATCCCGTTCACGGTCCTGCCACCCGCCATCGCCAGCATCGGTTCCACCGGCCCGGTCGCTCCTGGAACCGGCATCAACATCTATGGCCAGGGATTCCTGGACGCCACCGCAGTGACCATCGACGGGGTGTCCGTCCCCTTCTCCATCCTCGCCAACAACCACATCACCACCACGGTCCCGGCGACCCTCCGGCCCACGTCGGCCGTGCCGGTCACCGTCACCGCCCCGGAGGGCACCAGCGCCCCCTCCCAGCTGAACATCTACGTCCCGGCGGCGGAAATCACCGGCCTCACGCCGGGATCAGGCCCGGTGGGAGCCCTGATCACCATCACCGGGCAGTACTTCACCTACACCAATGCGGTGACCTTCGACGGGCTGCCCGCCTCCTTCACCTTCATCAGCGACAGCCGCGTCACCGCGGTGGTGCCGGCCGGCGCTTCCACGGGCCGGGTGGGGATCTCCAACTGCTTCGGCATCGGCTACTCCGCCAATCCCTTCACGGTCGCAACCCCGCCCACCCTTTCCCAGGCGACCCCGGCCGCCGCCAACCCGGGGGCCACCGTCAGCCTTTCCGGCAGCGGGCTGTCCGCCATCACCAGGGCCACCTTCAACGGAGTGGCGGCCGCGTCCTTCACTGCGATCAACGACAGCACCCTCACCGCCGCGGTTCCCTATGGCGCGGGTTCGGGACCCATCACCGTGACCGGTCCCGCCGGCGCCGCTTCCATTCCATTCACCGTGCTGCCGCCGGCGATCGCCAGTGTCTCCCCAGCCGCGGCCATCGCTCCGGGAACCGGCATCAGCATCAACGGGCAGGGCTTCCTGGACGCCACCGGGGTGAGCATCGGCGGGGTGGCCACCGGCTGCTCCATCATCAGCGGCACCCAGCTCACCGCGACGGTTCCCGCCGGTCTCCGGCCCACTTCGGCCATCGGGGTCACCGTATCTTCGCCGGAGGGCACCAGCGCACTCTTCCCGATCTCCGTCACCGTTCCGGCTCCGGTCTGCTCGGGCCAGGCGCCGGCTTCAGGCCAGCCCGGGACCCTCGTCACCATCACCGGGCAGTACTTCACCCACGCCAGCGCAGTGTCCTTCAACGCAGTGCCCGCCTCCTTCACCTTCATCAGCGACACCTGCGTCACCGCGCTGGTGCCGGCCAGCGCCTCGACCGGCCCGGTGGCGGTCACCACCTGTTACGGCACCGGCCGCTCCGCTGCCGCCTTCACCGTCCTGCAGCCGGTGCAGGCTGTCGTCATCGGCCAGGCGCCCGACAACCTGCTGGTGGGCACCAGCTACTCTTTCACCGCCAGCCTGGCTGGCCTCTCCGGCGGGGTGACCTGGACGGTCCAGGAGGGGATCGCCGGCGGCAGCATCGACGCCTCCGGCAACTACACCGCCCCGGCCACGCCCGGCACCTACCACGTCCTGGCCACCAGCACGGCCGTTCCCGCCATCTCCGCCAGCGTGGCGGTGCCGGTGCACGACGCCTTGCTGGACGGGGCGCCCCATGCCACCGCCCAGCCCTGTGTCACCGACCTGGCCTACTTCATGGCCGCCATGGGCTCCAAGACCGGCGACCCCAACTACAACCCCTTGGCCGACCTCAACGGCGACGGGGTGATCGACGACGCCGACCTGGCCCTTTTCCTCAGCGCTTTCTGAAGGCGGACCCATGCGACGATCCGTTTTCCACCCAATGGTTGCCCTGGGCTGTTGCCTGGCCATCGGCTGCGGCGGCGGCGGGGGGAACCCTGCCTCCCCCTCCGCTCCCCCTGAACCTGCGGCCTACGCCACCAGCCTCACCTACACCGATCCTCCCCTGTCCGGCTATTCCCTCCAGGCCGACCCCGCCAGCAACGGCACCAGCCACCTGGTGCTGAACCTGGTGGGCCCGGCCGGCACGGCGGCCCAGGGGGTGTCCTTCTTCCTCACCGCGGACCCGGCCTCGGTGACCTGGTCCAAGACCGGCTGGAGCACCTACCTGTTGCCGGGCGCTACGTTCAACCTGGGCGCGGCGCCCCAGGCCCTGGTGGCCGGGCTCCTGCCGAACGGCGGCCTCCAGGCGGGCATCTTCCAGAAATCCGGCACCGCCACCTACGGCTCCGCACCCCTGGTGAGCGTGGCCCTGGACCTGAACCAGGGGACGTTGGCGAGCGGAACCACGGTGGCGCTGGCGCCTACGGCGGGCCAGCAGGCGGTCTTCCTGGACGGACAAAGCCAGGTTCAGCCCCTGCCCGCCATCCAGGTGGGAACCCTGGTGGCGCGGTAGGGAATGACACGGGCTTCCTCCTTGGGCCCGCCGACCGCCGGGCCATCGGACACCCCTGTCCTGGAATGAATCCCGGGGCGGACCGAACCTGACGGCAGAGATTGAAGACCTCAATGAAGATCAATAAACTCCTCAAGCTGGCGGTGCCAGGCCTCCGGCTCGAAGGTGCCTGCCGGCGTCTCCTCCCCGAACAGCAGGTCCACCAGGTACCGGGGCCGGCGCCCGCCGATATGCATGGCCTTCACGCAGGAAACGCAGTAGACCACCACGTCCTGGCAGGGCATCTCCCCGGCCCGTTTGCGCATGCGCGCCTGCACCTCCGGCACCGGCAGCACCCCGTAGAAGCTGTCGCCGCAGCAGGTGCCCCGCTCCCGGGTGGCGGCGGGCTCCGCCACGGCGATGTTCATCCGGGCCAGCAGCGCCCGCACCGCGTCGTGCACCCGGACCTCGGTGCGGGTGGGGCAGGCGTCCAGGACGGCCATCCGGGCGCCGCCGTAGTCCGGAAAGGGGAAATCCGGGCTCCCGGCCAGGATCTCCCACAGGGAGATGGTGCTGATGCCCGGGTACAGCTCCCGGTAACGCCTGTCGCAGCCGGCGCACACGTTGATGATCCGGGTGCCCGGGGACAGGCCCGGCTGGTGGCGGCAGCAGGTGAGATGCTCCGGAACCGCCTCGCCGCCGGCGTTGAGGTGTTCCAGCAGGCGCTTGGCCAGGTGGGGTTTGTGCAGCATGAGGGCGCAGCCGGGGGCGAAAGCCTGGGTCATGGGAGCTCCTGGATCAGGTTCCAGGATCCGGTCCGGCGGCGCGCTGGGCGACCCGGTTCTTGCGGTCGTTCCGGTGCCCCTCCCTTGCATTAATATTAACAGCACAAGTATACGCATTAATTTTTAAATAAATAAAATCACCAAGTTTCCCAATCTTTCAAGCTGATTTTGGTGCATTCTTTTTCTATTGCTTCTGGCGCCGTGCCCATGGCCGTACCCGCTCCCGACCCCCTCCAGACCCATAACCCCTTTTTCCAGAAGTGGGATGCGCCCTTCCAGGCGCCGCCCTTCGACCGCATCCGGCCGGACCACTACCTGCCGGCGTTCCAGGCCGGAATCAGGCGCCATAACGATGAGATTAAAGCCATTGCCCGCTCCAGGTCCCTGCCCACGTTCCGCAACACCGTGGAAGCCCTGGAGGATTCCGGCGTCTTCCTGGACCGGGTGAACGGCGTGTTCTCGGCCATGGTGGAGGCCGACTCCAACAGCGACCTGCAGGCGGTGGCCCTGGCGGTGGGCCCCCTGGTGTCCGGGCACCTGGACGACATCTACCAGAACGGGGCGCTGTTCGAGCGGGTGCAGGCGGTCTACCGGCGCCCGGAACCGCTGCCGGCCGAGGGCCGGACGCTCCTGGAGAAGACCTACCGCGCCTTCCTGCGCTGCGGCGCCGCCCTGCCGCCGCGCCAGCAGGCCCGGCTGCGGGAGGTGAACGCCGAGCTGGCCCTGCTCAGCCTCAAGTTCGAGCAGAACCTCCTGGCCGAGACCAACGCCTTCCGCCTGGTGCTGGACCGCCTGGAGGACCTGGACGGGCTGTCCCCGGAGGACCTGGAAGCGGCGGCGGAAGCCGCCCGGCGGTGCGACCGGGAAGGAGCGTGGGTGTTCAACCTGCACGCACCGTCCCTGTGGCCGTTCCTGGAACAGGCCCGGAACCGGGACCTGCGCCGGCGCATGTTCCAGGCCTACAACTCCCGCTGCGACCGCGGCAACGCCCAGGACAACAACGGCCTGGCCGCGCGCATCACCGCCCTGCGCTGCGAGAAGGCCCGGCTGCTGGGGTTCGCCACCTTCGCGGACTACGCCCTGGAGGAGAGCATGGCCCGCACCCCGGCCAACGCCTACCGCCTGCTGGAACAGGTGTGGGCGCCGGCGCTGCGGCGGGCGGCGGCGGAACGGGCCGAACTGGAGGCGCTCCTGGCCCGGGACCTGCCCGGCGCCCAACTGGAACCCTGGGATTGGCGCTACTACGCGGCCCAGGCGCGGAAAGCCCGGTACGGCCTGGACGCCCGGGAACTGCTCCCGTACTTCCCCCTGGAACAGGTGCGGGAAGGCGCCTTCCGCACCGCCAACCGCCTGTTCGGGATCACGTTCAACCGGCGCGCGGACCTGCCCGCCTACCACCCGGAGGTGCTCACCTACCTGGTGCAGGACCGGGACGGCAGCCCCCTGGGCGTCTTCTACGCGGACTACCATCCCCGCCCGGGCAAGCGCGGCGGCGCCTGGATGGAATGCTTCCGCCGGCAGTGGGTCCGCGACGGCCGGGACATCCGCCCGCTGGTCTACAACGTGGCCAACTTTCCCCGTCCCACCCGGGATGCCCCGGCCATGCTCGACCTGGAGGAGGTGCGCACCCTGTTCCACGAATTCGGCCATGCCCTGCACGGGCTGCTCAGCCGCTGCCGCTACCGCAGCCTGTCCGGCACGGCCACCGCCCTGGACTTCTGCGAACTGCCCAGCCAGCTCCTGGAGCACTGGGCCACCGAACCGGAGGTGCTGGCCATGTATGCCCGGCACCACCGCACCGGCGAGCCCCTGCCCACCCGCCTGGCGAGCCGGATCCAGGCCTCCCAGGCCTTCAACCAGGGATTCGGCACCACCGAATGCCTCGCCGCCGCCTTCCTGGACCTGGACTGGCACACCCGCACCGATCCCCGGCCGGTGGACGCCCCGCGTTCGAACGGGCCTCCCTGGCCCGCATCGGCCTGCTGCCCCAGGTGCCGGTGCGGCACCGGACCCCCTATTTCGCCCACAGCATGGGCGGCGAGTACGCCGCCGGGTACTACGGCTACCTGTGGTCCGCGGTCCTGGGCGCGGACGCCTTCCAGGCCTTCCGGGAGCGGGGGGACCCGTTCGACCCGGCCACGGCCCGCGACCTCCGGCAGCACATCCTGGAGAAGGGCGGCAGCGAGGATGCCCTGGAGCTGTACCGCCGCTTCCGGGGCCGGGATCCCGGCGTGGGACCTCTCCTGCGCCAGCGCGGCCTCGATTAGAAACGCTCCGGATGTTAGTCTGGATCCTTTAGCAGCAAAGGATGCGGACTTCTTCCGCCAGGACGCCCCGATGCACGAAATGGACAAGGCCTTCGACTTCAAGACCGCCCAGGAGCGGTGGTACGCCCGCTGGGAGACGTCCCGGGTATTCGAGGCGCAGCCGGAGGGCGGCAAGACCCCATGGTCCATCGTCATCCCGCCCCCCAACATCACCGGCAACCTGCACATGGGCCACGCCCTGGTGTTCACCCTGCACGACATCCTCACCCGCTACAAGCGGGCCCGGGGCTTCGACGCCCTGTGGGTGCCCGGGGTGGACCACGCCGGCATCGCCACCCAGATCGTGGTGGAGCGCCAGCTCAAGGAGACCGAGGGCAAGACCCGGCACCAGGTGGGCCGGGAGGCGTTCCTGCGGCGCCTGTGGGACTGGAAGGAGCACAACCAGGGGGCCATCGAGAACCAGCTGCGGCGTCTGGGCGCCTCGGTGGACTGGACCCGCAAGCGCTTCACCATGGACCCGGACCTGAACCGGGCCGTGCGCAAGGTCTTCGTCACCAACTACAAGCAGGGCAAGATCTACAAAGGCCCGCGGATGATCCAGTGGGATCCCGCCAGCCAGACCGCCCTGTCGGACCTGGAAGTGAACTACGTGGAGCGCCAGGGCAAGCTGTGGTACATCCGGTACCCCTTCGTGGACGGGGAAGGCGCCATGGTGGTGGCCACCACCCGCCCCGAGACCATGCTGGGGGACACGGCGGTGGCGGTGCACCCCGGGGACGAGCGCTTCGCCCACCTGGTGGGCAGGATGCTGCGCCTGCCCCTCACCGACCGGCTCATCCCGGTGGTGGCGGACCCCTTCGTGGACCCCCAGTTCGGCACCGGGTGCGTCAAGCTCACCCCGGCCCACGACCCCAACGACCACGCCGCCGGCAAGCGCCTGGGCCTGCCCAGCGTCACGGTCATCGGCTTCGACGCCAGGATGACCGCCGAGGCCGGGCCCCGCTACGCCGGCCTGGACCGCTTCGACTGCCGCAAGAAGGTGGTGGCTGACCTGGAGCACCAGGGCTTCATGGAGAAGATCGAACCCTACACCCACCAGGTCTCGGTGAGCAGCCGCAGCGGCGCGGTCCTGGAGCCCCTGGTGTCCGAACAGTGGTTCATGAACGTGGACGACGCCGCCCAGATGGCCCTGGAGGCCGTGCGTTCCGGGCGCATCCGCTTCACGCCCGAGCGCTGGGTCTCCACCTGGGAGCACTGGCTCACCAACATCCAGGACTGGTGCATCTCCCGCCAGCTGTGGTGGGGCCACCGCATCCCCGCCTGGACCTGCGCCGCCTGCTCCCACATCACCGTGGCCGAGGAGACCCCCACCACCTGCGAGCGGTGCGGCGGCACCTCCCTGGAGCAGGACCCGGACACCCTGGACACCTGGTTCTCCTCCGCCCTGTGGCCCTTCAGCGTGTTCGGCTGGCCGGACCAGACCGAGGACCTGAAGCGCTACTACCCCACCGACGTGCTCATCACCGGCTACGACATCCTGTTCTTCTGGGTGGCGCGCATGGCCATGGCCGGGCTCACCTGCGACGGGCGACGTGCCGTTCCGGGACGTGTACTTCAACTCCCTGGTGCGCGACGAGCACGGCGCCAAGATGTCCAAGTCCAAGGGCAACGTCATCGACCCCTGGAGACCATGGACGAGTTCGGCACCGACGCCCTGCGCTACTCCCTGGCCGCCATGGCCGCCCCCGGCACGGACATCTCCCTGTCCCGCAGCCGCCTGGAGGCCAGCCGGAACTTCTGCAACAAGCTCTGGAACGCCGCCCGCTTCGTGCAGATGAGCCTGGGCCCGGAAGTGACCCTGGACGTGCCGCCCGGAGCTGGGCGAGGCGGAGTACTGGATGCTCCGCCGCCTGCGCGAGCAGCTGGCCCAGACCACCCAGGCCATCGAGGAGTTCCGCTTCCACGAGGCCGCCGAGAGTGCTCTACCACCTGGTTTGGGACGACTTCTGCGCCACCTACATCGAACTGGCCAAGGTCAGCCTGCAGCACGGCACCCGGGAACGGAAGGCGGCCATCCTGCACTTCCTGGACATCCTCCTGCGCGCCCTGCACCCCCTGGTTCCCTACGTCACCGAAGAGATCCACGACGCCGTCATGCCCGGGCGCCTGCCGGCCGGGGAGCCGGACCTCCTGGCCGCCCGGGCCTGGCCCATGGACGATCCTCTCCTGGCGGTGGAGGGCGGCGACCCGGACCTGGTGCCCCGCTTCCAGGAGGTCCTGTCCGCCCTGCTGCGCCTCAAGGCCGAGAACGGGGTGGATTCGGGCAAGAAAGTGGCCGCCTTCTGCACCGTGCGGGCCCTGGAGCCCTTCGCCGACGCCCTCAAGAGCATCGCCCGCCTGGCCGCTCTGACCTTCACCGACGGGGACCTGGCCTCCCCCACCCGCACCGTGGGCGTCGTGGGGGGCGGCACCGTGGCCCTGGAACTGGCCGGGCTCAAGGACCCGGCCGCCGAGCGGGCCAAGCTGGAGAAGGAGCGGGACCGGCTGGTGAGGGAACTGGAAGATCTACCGCCCGCCTGGCCGACGAATCCTTCACCACCAAGGCCCCCGAGGCCGCGGTGGCCAAGATGCGCGCCCAGGCGGAGGAAAAGCAGACCCGGCTCAAGCACGTGAACGCATTGCTGGCGGGGTGAGGGCCCCGGGGATAGCTGGCGGTCCACCCCGTTCCGGGTCTGGCGTGGCTTGGGGTGCTTGCCAAATTATATAAATAAATTATTTTAAACCTGCCGCCGGCCATGGCCACCCGGGAGCAGTCCCAAGCCTCGACCGGGCGGTTCCGGGTCAGGTGGAGGGGAGATGCTGCATTGCGTGGACAACCTTTCCGACCGCCGCCATCATCCTGGCGCTGGTGGGCGGCTTCAGCCTGGCCGGCCAGATCTGCCTGTGGATCAACATGCGCTGGCTCCGCCCCCTCCGGTTCCACGACGCCACCGAGCTGGGGGAGATCTTCTTGGATGCCATCGGCACCATCTTCGCCTTGCTTTTCGCGCTGATCACGGTGGCCGTCTGGCAGAACTACGACCGCCTGGACAAGACCGTCTCCAACGAGGCCAACACGCTGCACAACATCTACTGCAACCTGGCCGTCTACCCCCCGGCGGTCCGCGACCCGGCCCGCCGGATCCTAAGCAGTACGTCCACCAGGTGGCCGAGGTGGAATGGCCCATGCTGAAAGACGGGCGGCAGGACCCGGTGGCCCATCGGGTCATCACCGCCTTCGACACGCTGATCAACGCCTATCAGCCAGCCACCATCGGCGAACTGCCCCGGCACACGGAGATGCTGCACCTGGTGGACGCCTGCCGGGAGATGCGCCACGAACGGCTCCAGGGCGCCACCACCTGCCTGGACCAGCCCATGTGGCTAGGACTGTTCACCTGCGCGGGGCTGTTCCTCGGGTACGCCACCTTCTTCGCCGCCCGCAACAGCCGGGCCCACCGGGTCATGGTGGGCTTCCTGGGGGCAGCCGTGGGCATGGTGTTCTACATGCTGCTGATCTACAACTATCCTTTCGCCGGGCCGGCGGGCATCAGTCCCCAGCCCTTCCGGGACCTGGTGCAGCGGTATTGGGTCATCGACTGACCGCCCGGGCCGGGGCCGCTACTGCACCGCCTCCGCCTCCACCGCCAGGTTGCCGTCGCTCACCTTGACCACGGCCATCTCCCCGCCCTTGATCCGGCCTTCCAGCATCATGCGGGAAAGCTGGTTCACCAGGGTCTGCTGGATGAGGCGCTTGAGGGGCCGGGCGCCCAGCTGGGGATCGAAGCCCTCCTTGGCCAGCCAGTCGATGACCTCGTCGGGCACCTCCAGGCCCACGTGCTTGTCCTCCAGGAGCGCCGCCACCCGCCGCACCTGGATGCGGGCGATGGCGTGGATGTCCTCCATGCCCAGGGCCCGGAAGGTCACCACCTCGTCCAGGCGGTTCAGGAACTCCGGGCGGAAATGCTGGCGCAGGGCCGCCTGCACTTCCCGCTCGGCCTTCTGCACCTCCCCGCCCGCTTCGAAGATGGACTGGCTGCCCACGTTGGTGGTCATGAGCACCACCGTGTTGCGGAAATCCACGGTGCGCCCCAGGCCGTCCGTGAGCCGGCCGTCCTCCAGCACCTGCAGGAACAGGTCGAAGATCCGGGGGTGGGCTTTCTCCATCTCGTCCAGGAGGATCACCGCGTAGGGCCGGCGGCGCACCGCCTCGGTGAGGCGGCCCCCCTCCTCGTAGCCGACGTAGCCGGGGGCGGCGCCGATGAGCCGGGTGGCGTCCGCCTCGTGGGTGAACTCGCTCATGTCGATGCGCACCAGGGCGCTCTCCTGGTCGAACAGGAACTCGGCCAGGGCCCGGGCCACTTCGGTCTTGCCCACCCCGGTGGGGCCCAGGAACATGAACGACCCGATGGGCCGCTTGGGATCCGACAGCCCGGCCCGGTTGCGCCGGAGGGCGTCGCTGATGGCCGCCAGAGCCTGGTCCTGGCCCACCACCCGCAGGCGCAGGCGCTCTTCCATGTGCAGCAGCTTCTCCTTCTCCCCTTCCATCAGGCGGGCCACGGGAATGCCGGTCCACTTGCTCACCACGGCGGCCACGTCCGCCTCGGCCACCTCCAGGCGCAGCATGGAGCCCTCCACGCTGGCCGCCTGGGCGATCTGCTTCTCCAGGGCCGGGACTTCTCCGTACTCCAGGCGCGAAGCCTTTTCGTACTCGCCTTTCTGCTTGGCCTGCTCAAGCTCGATGCGCAGCTCGTCCAGGCGCTTCTGGGTGGCCCGGGTGGCCTCGATGGCCTTCTTCTCCTGTTCCCACCGCACCCGCAGCCGGGACAGTTCCTCCCCCAGTTCCCCCAGCTCCTGGTCCAGCTCCTCCAGGCGGTCCCGGCTGGCCGGGTCCTTCTCCTTGGCGAGCACGTGGCGCTCCAGCTGGAGCTGCATCTGCCGGCGCTCCCGGGTGTCGATCTCGATGGGCCGGGTGTCGATCTGGATGCGCACCATGCTGGCGGCCTCGTCCATGAGGTCCACCGCCTTGTCCGGCAGGAACCGGTCGCTGATGTAGCGCTGGGACAGCTGCACCGCCTCCACCAGGGCGGCATCGCGGATGCGCACCCCGTGGTGCAGCTCGTAGCGCTCCTTGAGGCCGCGCAGGATGGAGATGGTGTCCTCCACCGTGGGCTCGCCGACGAACACCGTCTGGAACCGGCGCTCCAGGGCGGCGTCCTTCTCGATGTGCTTGCGGTACTCGTCCAGGGTGGTGGCGCCGATGCAGCGCAGGTCGCCCCGGGCCAGGGCCGGCTTGAGCAGGTTGGCGGCGTCCATGCTGCCTCCGGTGGCGCCGGCGCCCACCAGCAGGTGCATCTCGTCGATGAACAGGATGATCTGGCCCTTGCTCTGCTCGATCTCCTGGATGACCCCCTTGAGCCGCTCCTCGAACTGGCCCCGGTACTGGGTGCCGGCCACCAGGGCGCCCATGTCCAGGGCCATGAGGCGCACGCCCTTGAGGTTCTCGGGCACGTCGCCCTTGGCCAGGCGCTGGGCCAGGCCTTCCGCGATGGCGGTCTTGCCCACGCCCGGCTCGCCGATCAGCACCGGGTTGTTCTTGGTGCGCCGGCACAGCACCTGCATCACCCGGCGGATCTCCTCGTCCCGGCCGATCACCGGGTCCAGCTTGCCGGCCCGGGCCGTCTCGGTCAGGTCCCGGGCGTACTTCTCCAGGGCGGCGAACTTCTCCTCGGCCCGCTCATCCTCCACCCGGCTGCCTTTGCGGGACTCCCGGATGGCCGCTTCCAGCTTCACCCGGTCCAGGCCGAAGCGGGCCAGGAGCTTCTTGACGTCCGTGGCGGCGTTGGCAAAGGCCAGGAGCATGGCGTCGGTGGCCACGAACCGGTCCCCCAGGCCCCGGGCGGTGTCGCTGGCCAGGTCCAGGAAGTTGCGGAAGGCGGGCCCGGCCTGGGGCTGGCTGCCGCCGATGGCCTTGGGCAGGGCGGCCAGCAGCCCATCGGCGCCGTCCATGAGCCCGCCCACCGCCTCCTGGCTCACCCCGGCCTTCTCCAGCACCGGGCGCAGCCCCATCTCCGGCTCCAGCAGGGCCGCGAACAGGTGCTGGGGCAGCAGTTCCGGATGCTGCCCGGCGACCGCCTTGTCCCGGGCCCCGACCAGGGCTTCGTTGGCTTTCTGGGTGAATGGGAGCATGGCCATGATCAGCCTCCGGAACCCAGGATATGCATAATCTTATGTATGTCAACTAAGGTTTTTTGAGCCAATACATCGAAACCGGCCTAATTCTCCGACCCACACGAGCTTTCTGCCCTGAAACAGGCAGATAGCTTTCCCGGTGGACGAACGCCTACGCTACTTGGCCTCTTGACGAACGTTTAGGATTCCGTTCCCGGGCCGCGATTGAAAAACCAGGCCCGCCATTCAGGCGGGCCTGGTGGCCTGGGTCCGGGTGCCGCGCTACCGCTCCGGCGCCAGCCCCATGTCCTCGGGGGACCGCCAGAAGCTGCTCAGGAGCAGCTGGCGCATGTGGAAGAACTCCTTGGGCAGGCGGTCGTAGAGCTTCTCGAACAGTTCCTCCTGCAGCAGCACCTCGTGGCGCCACTCGTCCCGGTGGATGCTCATGGCCTCCTGGAACTTCTCGCTGCTGAAGTCCTTCAGGCCGGCGAGGTCCAGGTCCTTCTCCCGGGGCACCCAGCCCAGGGGCGTCTCGGCGGCGTAGCCGCGGCCGTGGACCCGGTCCACGATCCACTTGAGCACCCGCATGTTCTCGCTGTAGCCGGGCCAGAGGAACTTGCCGTCCTTGCCCTTGCGGAACCAGTTCACGCAGAAGATCCGGGGCGGGTTCTGGATCTCCCGGCCCATCTGCAGCCAGTGGTTGAAGTACTCGCCCATGTGGTAGCCGCAGAAGGGCAGCATGGCGAAGGGGTCCCGGCGCACCTCGCCGATGGTGCCGGCGGCGGCGGCGGTCATCTCGCTGCCGATGGTGGCGGCGGTGTAGACGCCGAAGTTCCAGTTCACCGCCTGCACCACCAGGGGCACGGTGGTGGCCCGGCGGCCGCCGAAGATGAAGGCGCTGATGGGCACCCCCGCCGGATCCTCCCAGTTGGGGTCGATGGAGGGGCACTGGCGGGCGGGGGCGGTGAAGCGGCTGTTGGGATGGGCAGCCTTGCGCCCGCAGCCGGGGGTCCAGGGCTTGCCCTGCCAGTCGATGAGTTCCGCCGGCGGCTCGTCGGTCATGCCCTCCCACCACACGTCGCCGTCGGGGGTCATGGCCACGTTGGTGAAGATGGTGTTCTCGGTCATGGACAGCATGGCGTTGGGGTTGGACTTCATGCCCGTCCCCGGCGCCACCCCGAAGAACCCCGCCTCGGGGTTGATGGCGTAGAGCCTGCCGTCCTTGCCGGGCTTGATCCAGGCGATGTCGTCGCCCACCGTGGTCACCTGCCAGCCCTTGAAGCGCTTGGGCGGAATGCAGCATGGCGAAGTTGGTCTTGCCGCAGGCGCTGGGGAAGGCCGCCGCCACGTAGGTCTTTTCGCCGTCCGGGCGACTCCACGCCCAGGATGAGCATGTGCTCGGCCAGCCAGCCCTCGTCCCGGGCCATGCAGCTGGCGATGCGCAGGGCGAAGCACTTCTTGCCCAGGAGGGCGTTGCCGCCGTAGCCGGTGCCGAACGACCAGATGGCCCGCTCCTCGGGGAAGTGGACGATGTACTTGTTGTCGGCGTTGCACGGCCAGGGCACGTCCTTCTGCCCCGGCTCGGCCAGGGGCTTGCCCACCGAGTGCAGGCACGGCACGAAGGTCCCGCTGCCCAGCACGTCCACACCGTCCGCGCCCATGCGGGTCATGATCCGCATGTTCACCACCACGTACGGCGAGTCGGAGAGCTCGATGCCGATGTGGGCGATGTCGGAGCCCAGGGGCCCCATGCTGAAGGGGACGACGTACAGGGTGCGGCCCTTCATGCAGCCGCGGAACAGGCCGGTGAGCCGCTCCTTCATCTCCGCCGGGTCCATCCAGTTGTTGTTGGGGCCCGCCTCCACCTTGCGCCTGGAGCAGATGAACGTGCGGTCCTCGACCCGGGCCACGTCGCTGGGGTCGGAAAGCGCCAGGTAGCTGTTGGGGCGCTTGGCCGGGTTCAGCTTCCTGAAGGTGCCCGCGGCCACCATCTCCCGGCACAGGCGCTCGTACCTCCGCTTCGGAACCGTCACACCAGTAGACCCGGTCGGGCCGGCAAAGGTCCGCCACCTCCTGGATCCACGCGACCGCCTTGGGGTTGGAAATGTAGTCCGGAACGTTCAATAAAACACTCATGGAACTTCCTCCCATAGGGCGAGCATGCAGGCTCCCTCTGAGAACGGTTCTCGTCCACAGAGGCTGGATGGTGTCAAGTTTAGACGTGGCTAAATGGCCACGCAACGAAATGGAACCCCGCCGAGGTCCCCCGGCCTTGCCGGCATTCGATTGGCAGCAAAGGGTTTGGGACCCGAAAGCGGTTCCCGGTGCCAGGGCTGGGGTATGTGATTTCCATCATTGCCCTGGGGTGGGTTGGGGGAGGAAACATCAGCCGTCGATGGGGCCCGACCCTTCATGGTTTACTTGAAGCTCCCAGGTTCAGCCGAGGCCCGCCCATGGTCATCCATCCCGAAGCCCAGGAACGCAACGAGCGCCTCGAGGGGATCAGCCCCGCCATCTTCGAAGCCCTGTCCCCGGCGGGACGGCGCGCCTTCTTCCCCAAGGGCATCCCCTTCCAGGCCGGCCAGAGCAAAGGCTGCCGCATCAACGCCACCATCGGCCAGATCACCGACGGGGCCGGCAACCCCTTCCCCCTGGCCCCGCTGGCCGAGAAGCTGGCCGGCCTCAACCCCAAGGACGCCTTCCTCTATTCCCCGGTGGGCGGCCGGGAGCCGGTGCGCAAGGCTTGGCACGCCAAGCATCTCAAGGAGGACTCCCGGATGGAGCCGGTGGCCCTGCCCATGGTCACCTCGGGCATCTGCCACGCGTTGTCCATGGCCGCCGAGTTGTTCTTCCACCCCGGCGACACCCTGATCCTCCCGGACCTGTACTGGGACAACTATGAACAGATCTTCCAGATCTGCCTGGAAGGGGCCTTCACGGGCTTTCCCTTCTACGGGCCCGGAGGGGGATTCAACCTGGAGGGCCTGCGCCAGGCCCTGGCGGCCGCCCCCGGGCGGGCCCAGGTGCTGCTCAACTTCCCCAGCAACCCCAGCGGCTACAGCCCGACCATGACGGAACTGCGGGCCATCGCCGACGTGCTGGCGCAGGCTGCGGAGCGCCGCCCGGTGGTGGTCTACTGCGACGACGCCTACCACGGGCTGGTGTTCGACCCCGCCGCCACCACCAAGAGCCTGTTCTTCGAGCTCCTGGACCGCAGCCCCAACCTCATCCCCCTCAAGTGCGACGGCATCACCAAGGAACTGTCGTTCTTCGGCGGCCGGGTGGGCTTCCTCACCTTCGGCGTGGCCAAGGAGGCGGCCGCCATCCTGGTGGACAAGTGCCAGGGCCTCATGCGCTCCCGCATCGGCAGCCCGGCCGGCCTGAGCCAGCACCTGACCGAGATCGAACTGGGCGACCCCCGCCATGAAGGGGAATTCGAGCGCCTGCGCCTGCTCATGGCCCGGCGCTACACGGCCCTCAAGGCGGCCCTGGCGGTCCCCTCCCGGCACTGGAAGGTGTTCCCCTTCAACGCCGGCTGCTTCTGCCTGCTGGAACTGCGCCCGGGCCTGGACGCGGAGACTGTGCGCCAGAGCCTCATCAAGGACGAGAGCGTCGGGGTGGTGAGCCAGGGCGACCGCTACCTGCGCATCGCCTTCTGCTCCATCGACGAGGACATGATCGAGCCCCTGGTGCAGTCCCTGGCCAGGGTCTGCGAACGCAGCTGACCGCCTGCAATGCCGGGAGAGACAAGGCCCTTCGGGGCCTTTGTTCATATTTATGACGCTACAAGATTCTGATTTTTATCTCAATCACCATTCATGATTTAAAATTAAAAAATTTTCTTATAAGTGTCTACAAAATTTCCATTTTGTCCTATTTTTAAAGCACGGCCATCTCCACCAGGAACGGCTCGAACCAACGGACAAGGAGCCATCCGGCAAACCTTAATAAGGAGTTTCTAATGAAAAATAACCAACCTTCTCGAACGCCCACCCCTTCAGGCCCCGGCCTCTGCGGCTGGTCGCGGGCGGAAAGGGATTTCATGCGCGGCGACCCGTTCCCGGAGACGGGCTTGGCCTCCCGCATCGGGCCGGTGTTCGCGCCCTCCTTCGACCTGTTCGAGTCGGACGAGAAATACACGTTGCTGGGGGACCTTCCGGGACTGGGCATCACCGACCTGGACATCGAACTCACCCCCAACAGCCTGACCATCACCGGCGAACGGGAGGGGGACGACCTGGACCCCGGCGCTTCCTGCCACGCGCTGGAGAGGACCTTCGGCTCGTTCGTGCGCCGTTTCGATTTCCCCGAAGGGGTGGACGGGAGCCGCAGCCTCACGCGCATGCGCGACGGGGTGCTGACGGTGGAAGTGCCCAAGCGCGTGGAAGGGCTGCCCCGCTGCTGAGTACACTGGAGCGGACCGGAAGGTTGCCCCAGGAGGCCCATGTCCACGCCCATGCTCACGCAGGTGGCCGCCCTCAAGCGCGAGGCCGGGGATGCGATCCTGTTCACCCGCATGGGCGACTTCTTCGAACTGCACGGAGAGGACGCGGTGCGGGCGGCGCCGGTGCTGGAGGTGGCCCTCACCGTGCGCGGCCGGGGCACGGAGTTCGAAACGCCCATGTGCGGGGTGCCCCACTTCGCCCTGGAGAGCTACCTGCCCAAACTGCTCGCCGCCGGCTACTCCGCGGCCATCGCCGAGCCCACCGCCAAGCCCGAGGAGGTGAAGGGCCTCCTGCCCCGGGCCATCACCCGGATCATCACCCCGGGCACCTGGCTGGACGACGACTGCCCGCTGGCTGGCTTCGGTGCACCAGCAGGGCGAGCATTGGGGCCTGGCCCTGCTGCAGCTGGCCTCGGGCCAGCTGCGGGTCATCCCGGGCGCAAGGGCGGGAACTGCTGGCCGCCACCCTGGAGCGGCTGGCGCCCCAGGAGCTGATCCTCGCCGAAGGCAGCCCAGGTCCCCGGTGACCTGGAGGCGCCCCGCACGTGCCTGCCCGCATGGCGGTTCGAGCCCGACCGGGCCCGCGTCCCAGGTGCTGGCCTTCTTCGGCTGGTCCCACCTGGAGGGGGTGGGGCTGGATCCCTACCCCGCCGCCGTCGGCGCCCTGGGTGCCCTGCTGGACCAGGTGGAAGCCACCCAGAAGGGCCGCCCGGCCCACATCCAGGGGGTGAGCCTGGAGCTGGGCGGGGTGGGCCCGCTCCTGGACGCCACCTCGGCCAGGCACCTGGAGATCGCCGCCAACACCCTCGACGGCACCCGGGCCGGAAGCCTGCTGGCGCTGCTGGACCAGTGCCGCACCCGGCAGGGGGCGCGCCTGCTCAAGGCCTGGCTGGACCAGCCCCTGCGCGAGCGGGCCGCCCTGGAGCTGCGTTGGCGCCAGGTGGGCTGGTTCACCGAGGACACCCACCGGGGGCCCGTCCAGAAGCTGCTGGAAGCCGTGCCGGACCTGGACCGGATCCTTGGCCGGGTGGCCCTGGGCCTGGCCGCGCCGCCGGAGCTGGGGCAACTGCGGGACGGCCTGGCCCGGCTCCAGGACCTGCCGGGCAGGCTGCTGCAGGGGACCTGGTTCCGGGAGGCCCAGGAACTGGCCCTGTGGCCGGAGGACACGCCCCTGTGCCAGGGCCTGCTGGGGGAGCTGCGGCGCAGCCTGGAGGAGGCCCTGCCCCTGGAACTGGAACGGGGCGGAGCGATCCGGGACGGGGTGGACCCGGACCTGGACGCGGTGCGCCGCCTGGCCCGGGACGCCAAGCAGGTGATGCTGGAGCTGGAGGAGGAAGAGCGCGCCGCCAGCGGCATCGCCTCCCTCAAGATCAAGTACAACCGGGTGTTCGGCTACTACTTCGAGATCACCAAGGCGAACCTGGCCGCGGCTCCGGCCCATTTCCTGCGCAAGCAGACCCTGGCCAACGCCGAACGCTTCACCACCGAGAAGCTCATGGCCTTCGAGCAGCGCCTGCTCAGCGCCGAATCGGACCTGCTGCGCCTGGAGGAGGCCCAGTTCCGCAGGCTGCTGGCCCGGGTGCTGGAGGACCGGGGCGGCCTGACCCGGCTGTCCCAGGCCGTGGCCAGGCTGGACGTGCTGTGCGCCCTGGCGGAGCGGGCCCGGCTCTCCGGCTGGACCCGCCCGGAGCTGAGCGACGAGCGGGAACTGGTGCTGGCCGGGGCGCGCCATCCCATGCTGGAGGCGCGCCTGGGGCGTGAATGCATCCCCAACGACCTGTCCCTGCCCGCGCAGCGCTCCATGGCGGTGGTGACCGGGCCCAACATGGGCGGCAAGTCCACCTTCCTGCGCACCGCGGCCCTGCTGGCGGTGCTGGCCCAGGTTGGCTCCTTCGTGCCCGCCGACCTCATGCGCTTCGGCCTGGTGGACCGGATCTACACCCGCATCGGCGCCTCGGACTTCCTGGCCAAGGGCCAGTCCACCTTCATGGTGGAAATGACCGAGACCGCCCGCATCCTGAACCAGGTGACGCCCGCCAGCCTGGTGATCCTGGACGAGATCGGCCGGGGCACCAGCACCCGGGACGGCCTGGCCCTGGCGGAGGCCATCGCCCTGCACCTGCGCGACCTGAAGGGCGGCGCCCCGCGCACCCTGTTCGCCACCCACTTCTTCGAGCTCACCAGCCTGGCCCAGGATCCGCGCATCCAGAACCTGCACGTGGAGGTGCAGGAGTGGGAGGAACACCTGCTGTTCCTGCACCGCATCGCCGAGGGCCCGGCGGACCGCAGCTACGGCATCCAGGTGGCGCGGCTGGCGGGCCTGCCCCGCCCGGTCATCGCCGCCGCCCAGCGCATCCTGGCCCAGACCCGCGAAGCCGCCGGCGCCTCCCGCCCGCAAGGCCCGGCGCCCGGCCCCGGAGGCGCTCCAGCCGCTCCTGCCCATGTTCGAGGCGGAGCCGGATCCCCTGCGGGAGGAGCTGAACGGCCTGGACCTGAACCGCATGACCCCCCTGGAGGTGATGAACTGGGCGGCGGAGCGGCAGGCCCGATAACTGCCGGTTTCAAAGGGTTTCCAGGGCCACGGGACTGGGCGGAAGGCCCAGGCACCAGCGGCGCCACATGCCCCGGTACGCGGCCTCGACGTTCCGGGCGAAACGCGGCGCGTCCATGAGCGGAGAGGCCTCCATGCGGGGGCGGAGGGAGGCGCGCAGCTGGGCCAGGCGGGGCAGGTCGTTGGCCAGTTCCACGGCGATGCGCAGGAAGGCTTCCTCGCTTTCCGCCGCGAGTTCCCGCAGGCCCAGGTTGCTCAGCTGGCTCCAGCCGGCCCGTCCCACCACCGTGCCGCCCAGGAGGGTGACCACCGGCACGCCCATCCAGAACGCGTCCAGGCTGGTGGTATGGCCGTTGT
>CAWFOJ010000211.1:0-10294 GCA_963816585.1 uncultured Holophagaceae bacterium
CAGGCCCTCACCGTGCCGAGCCACAGTGGAGGCACGACGACCTACTTGACGCCGTCGTACCCCCTGCTCTCGTTCGGCCTGTGCAAGCTGGCCCCAACCCTCAACGCCCAGGGCAACCCCGATGGCAGCGGCACCACCACGTGGGTCAACTACATGGTCGATTCGACCCCCACAACCACCTCGGGCGCCGTTCCCCAGCATCCAGAGACGGACAATACCGGGACCCTGACCGAAGACGGTTACGGCAACTATACCTACACCTTCTACCGCAACATCAAGGGCGAAGCCGCCTGGCTGGCCGGGCTGCCCGCGAGCACGTGGACCACCTCCAACCAGCTGGGCGACCTGGGTGACGTAAGCTATCAGCCCACCTACACCCACCGCCTTGGCATCTCGATCGGCGGGGCCTTCCCCGGCACCGGTTCCACTCCCGTCACCGGAGCGACGGTCGCCTCCTCCACCGCCCCTCCCGCCGTCATCTGTGGCAAGTCGGCGAACCTGATCCAGGAATTCATCCCCGGCACGGCCGGGACTTGGCCCAATACCACGACGATCGCCACCGATCGTCAGATCGTCAACGAGAAGGTCTGCGACGCCTGCCACCAGATCCTCAACGGGTCCCAGACCTACGGTGCCGGAATGAGCTCCGGCGCCATCACCTCCGCGACCCCTGGCTCCACCAGCACCAGCCTGAACTATGGTTATGGCACCGGCGCCCTCGCGGTCTGGTCCAAAGCCGCGAATACCCCCGTGGCCACCACCCAGGAGGGGCTGGTGTGGCACACCGGCTATACCGACGCCAATTTCTGCGTCTTCTGCCATCACGAGCAGAACAAGTTCGGCTCTCTCGAATGCGTGCCGCCCGTGGCCGACTTCACCCAGATGATCCTGGACACCGCTGCGACGCCTGGCAAGGCGACGTCCTCGCTCAAGGAACATGGCTTCGCAACCGGCAGCATGCCCGTGTGGATCCACAAGTTCCACATGAACGTCAACCTCCAGTACCAGAACAATCCCGAGCCGTTGATGAACTTCGGGGTGTACCCGCAGGATATCCGCCGCTGCGACACTTGCCACCAGGCAGTCACCAACAGCGCCGGCACAGTCCTGAATCCCCAGTGGGCCAACTGGCAGGAAGTCCCCAGTCGCGAGGCTTGCGGCTCCTGCCACGACTCGGTCAACTTCGCTACGGGCAACATCGCCCCCGGCACCAATCCGATCGCCAATTTCAATGTCCATGGCGGCGGCGCCCAGGCCGACGATACGAACTGCGCACTCTGCCACAAGTCTGATGACATCGCCGTGTACCACACACCGCTGCAGAGCCCGGCCGAGAACGGCAGCAACGGGACCAACTCCCACGCCGCCGCTCCCAACACCAATTCCTGGCAGGCCGCCTCTGTCGAGAACCAGCCTGCCGGCGCCATGTTCATCGGCTACAACCTCCTCAGTGTGGTCGTGACCAACAGCCACCCGGTGGTGACGTTCCAGATCCTCACCGCCGGTGCGCCGATCACCGCCAGCAATCCGGGCACCCCTGCCGCGATCACGCTTCCTTACGCGGCCGGTGCGAGCATGATGGGGAGCCTCCCGCTGGTCGGCGGCCCGACCCTTGGCATTCAGGCTGGCATAAGCCAAGACGGCATCGCCACTCCCAGCGACTACAACGTCCAGAAGGAGACCGAATGGTCCCTGCAGTCGATCTGGAACGGGAGCGCCACCATTTCCAGCACCGTCGCCGGTGTCACCACCACCATCCCCGCCTCCACGGCCGGGATCGTGGCGGCCCCCACGGGCACCAATACCTACCAGATCACCCTGGACGGCATCACGATGCCTGCCACATCCAGTTGCACCCTACTGGGCATCGGCCTCGGCTGGACTCCCTTCATCCAGACCAACCTCGGCCCCCCGGTCGCCGACATCAACCTCGGCCTGCAGAATGAAGGATCGGTCAGCTTTACCTACAATTCGGCCACGGGCACGGGTGGCCTCCAACTGCCCGCCCAGAACGTCTGGAAGGACTGCACCACCGGCGGCTACAGCGCCCGGCGCACGATCATCGCGGAAAACGCCTGCAACAGCTGCCACGGCGACCTGGGCATCTTCACGCCCAGGACCACCATGGGCAACGGCTACGCGTCGAATTTCCACAACGGCTACATGAATGATCCCCAGCACTGTGTGTTCTGCCACACCACCGGCGGCACCAGCGACGCTTGGTCCTACAACGCCAAGGACTGGGTGCATGCCCTCCACGCCGGCGGCTTCCGCAATAAGCCCTACACGGTTCAGCCGAATTTCCCCTTCATCACCTACCCAGGCATCCTGAACAACTGCGAAGCATGCCACGTGCCCGGCTCGTACGACTTCAGCAACAACACCAACAACGCGCAGGTTGCCAACATGCTGTGGGACACCGTCGCGGTCGGCTACTACCCGGCCCAGAGCGTCACGGTTCCTCTGACGGGCGCCACCACCACCGTCAATGACTACCTGGCTGCCCTGGCCCCGGGGGCCGCCTACTCGATTCCCCAGGCCCCCGCCGGCGGGTCCTACATTTCCCCGTGGGCGAACATCACCCCGGCGGGAACCGTGACCAAGACCACGACCGCCACCACGGTCGGGACGGTCTACAGCAGCAACGTTCCCGTCGTCGGCGTCAACCCCATCCCTGGGGCTGTCACCGTGAAGAACGGCGTGACCACCACTGCGGCCACCACCTACTACGCCGGCCAGTGGGTCCCGAGCGCACCGTCGGCATTCATCCTGCAGCAGCCGGATCCCGGCCGCCTGGTCACCTCACCCATAACGGCCGCCTGCGTAGCCTGCCATGATTCCCAGACGACCATCACCCACATGACCACCACCGGGGGCGGTGTGTTCTACCAGCCCGCCACCAGTGTGCCCCTTGCCCCCCAGGGCCAAGGCGCGGGCACCTCGCAGACCAGTTCGACCTATCCGTCCCTGCAGTCCCAGGAAACCTGCCTGGTCTGCCATGGCCCCGGAGCCGCTGCGGACATCTATGCGGTCCACATGAACTTCTCCGGCGCCAATCCGGGCAACTAACGTCCCCCTCCGGGGCGGGAGCGATCCCGCCCCGGACCCTCGCCAGCCATCAGTCGGATGACCCGGATGTGCTATAACATGCGGGTCATCTTTTTTTGCAATCCCTCCGTGCGGGGATCCTTCGAGGTACCGAATGAAATCAATGTCCAAGAAGTCTGGACTCCTGGTCGGCGCCCTGCTGGGCGCAGCCGGCTGCGCCCTGGCCGCCCAGGGTGCGGCGACCGTCCAGCCCAATCCTCCGGCCCAGGCCGCGGCGCCCAAGGCCAAGACGCCCCCGAAACAGGTGAAGCCGGTCGACCTCAACAAGGCGTCCAAGGCCGAGCTGATGAAGTTGCCCGGGATCGACGCGTCCCTGGCCGACAAGATCATCGCCGGGCGGCCCTATCTCACCAAGTCCAATCTCGTCACCCACAAGGTGATATCGATGGAGGCCTACCAGACGATCCGGTCCAGGATCTTTGTCATGGCCACCCTGCCGAAGAAGAAATAGCGGCAGAGCGCAGGCTCCCCGATCCGTCAGGGAATGCCGGCCGGCTTGCCAGGACCGGCCGCAACTTCCTGAACATGAATTGGGATGTTAACGCAGTGGGGCCCGAAATTGCGGTTGGCAAGAACCCGTTTCCACCCTCTGCCCCCTCGCACGAATTCAAGGTCCAGCCCGCCAGGGCATCAGGACTGTGGGACTGACGCCATGAAGAAGCTGTTCGAAACCCTCGCCTCCCTGAAGCTGGCGGTGATCCTGCTGGTGCTGCTGCTCGCTGGGCTGTCCGCCGGCACCATCCTGGAGAGCCGCCTGGGCACCGAGACCGCCGGCCGGCTGGTGTACTACGCCTGGTGGTTCCTGGGCCTGCAGTGCCTGTTCGCGCTCAACGTGGCCTGCTCCATCGCCGACCTGTTCCCCTGGGCCCGCAAGCGCGTCGGCTTCGTGGTGGTGCACGCCTCCCTGCTGCTCATCTGCGCCGGGGCGGCCACCAGCTACTTCCTGAAGATCGAGGGCACCATGGGCATCTGGGAGGGCCAGCAGAACTCGGTGATCGAGGACCGGGACGCCCAGAACAACCTGCGCTCCTCCCACCAGCTGCCCTTCGACGTGAAGCTCGACCAGTTCCTGCTCGAGACCTATCCCGGGACCATGCGCCCCTCCGGCTTCAAGAGCCGCGTGGAGATCACCGACCACGACACCGGCCGCACCTTCCCCGCCGAGATCTGGATGAACCACGAGCTGCACCACCGGGGCTTCGCTCTGTACCAGTCCAGCTACCGCCAGGAGAACGGCACCCAGGAAACGGTGCTGTCCGTGTCCAAGGATCCCGGCCAGAACCTGGTGTTCACCGGCTACATAACCCTCATCGCCGGCATGCTCATCGTGCTCTTCACCCGCATCGCCCAGGCCCGGGAGCTGGGCGCGGCCAAGGCCAGGAGCTCCGCCATCCTGGGCGGGGCGCTGCTGGCGGCGCTCCTGCTCGCCGGCGCCGGGCCGGCCCGGGCGGCGTCGTCCCTGGACACCCTGCGCGCCCTGCCGGTGCAGCACGACGGCCGGGCGATGCCCCTGGACACCCTGGCCCGGGAGGCCGTGTGGCAGGTCACCGGCGTGTCCTCCTGGCAGGGCCAGGATCCCGTGGACACCTTCACCACCTGGCTGTTCGACCCGCCCACCGCGGCCAACGCCCCGGTGGTGAAGGTCGGTTCAAGCTCCTTCGCCCGGGAGGTGGGCCTGCCGCCCGGGGTCACCCACGCCTCGTTCCAGGCCCTGGCCCAGAACAGCCAGTTCGTGCAGCTGATCCTGGCCGCGCGCCAGGCCCAGGGCGAGGACCGGCCCCGGCACGGGGACCTCCAGGAAGCCGAGGCCGCGGACAACCGCATGGCGATCATGCAGACCATCCTCCAGCAGCAGATCGCGCGCCCCGTGCCCGTGCCGGGCCATCCCGGGGCAGCCTGGAACCTGCCCGCGAGCGTGACCGGGGAGAGCTTCGCGGCGCTCCTGGACGGCCCCCGGCCCGAGGGCTGGCCCCCCGCCGCCCGGATGGACACGGAGGTCCTCTACAACCGCCTGCATCCCACCCGGTGGTCCTGGATCATCCTGCTGGGCTCCCTGGCGGCTTCCATCCTGGCCTGGAAGCGCCAGAACAAGGTCCTGGACGGGGCGGCCCTGGGGCTGCTGGTGGCGGGGTTCGCCATGATGACCTGGGGCATCCAGCTGCGCTGGGTCTCCGGAGGCCGGATCCCGGCCGCCAACATGTACGAGTCCATGCTGTTCCTGGCCTGGGGGGTGGGCTTGTTCGCGGTGGCGGCCTACGCCGTGCTGCGCAATCGCCTGGTGGTGATCAACGCCGCCAGCATGGCCGCCCTGGCCATGATGCTCACGGACCTGCTGCCCATCGACCACTTCATCCATCCGGTGGCCCCGGTGCTGGCCGGCACCCCCTGGCTGGCCATCCACGTGCCCATCATCATGGTGAGCTACTCCATCCTGGCCCTGGGCCTGGTGGTGGCGCACATGCAGATCGGCTTCACCATCTTCGCCCCGGACCGCACGGAAGCCATCGACCGCATGCACGACCTGCTGTACTGGTACATCCTCGTGGGCTCCCTGTTCCTCATCACCGGCATCATCACCGGTTCCATGTGGGCGGCGGACTCCTGGGGCCGCTACTGGGGCTGGGACCCGAAAGAGGTCTGGTCCCTGGTGGCCTTCCTGGCCTACATGGCCATCCTCCACGCCCGCATGGACAAGCTGATCGGCCAGTTCTTCGTGGCCGCCATCAGCATCGCCGCCTTCCAGACCATCCTCATGACCTACCTGGGGGTGAACTTCGTGCTGACCACCGGCAAGCATTCCTACGCCATGGGCGATTCCCCGGTCCTCCTGTGGATGATCCTGGCGGCCCTGGCCGAAGCGGCCTTCCTGGGCTGGGGCGCGGTGGCCTACCGCCGCCGGGGCCGGACCGCCTGACGCGCGCCGGCCGCGGCCCTATCGGCTCACGATCCGCACCACCGGATTGAGGCCGTCGGAAAAATGGATGACGAACACTCCGCCCGCGGGCAGCCCGTCCAGGGCCACATCCGCGGAGCCCCCGGTGAGGTGCAGGGCGAGGGTGGTGCGCCGGGTCCTCTCGTGCAGCACGTTCACGTACGGATGCAGTCGGGAATCCCATTCCAGGTGCAGCACCTCCCCTTCGTTCCGGATCACCGTCCCGCCGGTCTGGATCCCGGCCTGCAGGGCCGCGGCCCGGCCGGCCAAGGCGTGGGTGCGCAGGCGCCGGCAGGGGCGGGCGCCGGGGCTGTGGACTTCGGCGCTGACCAGTTCCCCCAGGGCCGGCACGGTGAAACAGAAATGGCCGTAGCCGGACGGCAGGTCCGGCACCACCTGGGGGCCGAAGGGGATGGTCCGGATCTCCTCCGGTGTTTCCAGGCGCAGCTGCAGGGTGCCGGGCACGGGCGGCGCCGGCACGCACACGGCGCGCAGCAGGGGCGCCAGGTAGGCCTGGCCGTCCGGCGTGGTCCAGCCGCTCACCACCCACTGGTCAGCGCCCGCCTGGACGGCCCAGGCGGGCACCTCCGGCTCCTGGAGGAAGCCCATGGTGTTCCGGTGGTTCCAGTCCGAAACCCAACGTCGGTGGGGCGCGTGGCTCATCACGCTACAGGTTAGACCTGGGCAGGCATGGTGCTATAAAATTTTTATTACTTGCCCAGGCTCCCAGTGCCCACCGCGGCGGCGGGGTATTCGATGCCGTTGCGGTCGAAACTGCGTGCCCGTGGCACGCCCCGCTGGTTGCGCAGGTCCAGCAGCTGGAGATCCCGCACCGTCACCATGGTCAGGGTCTCTTCCAGGTGCAGCTTCACTTCCGCCCAGGCGGCGTGCAGGGGGCAGGGCTTGGCGCGCCCGTCACAGTTGGTGAAGCCCATGACGCATCCGGACATGGCATCCATGCCGTCCAGGATCCCCACCACCTCGCCCACGGTGATGCGGTGGGCGGGACGGGCCAGGCGGAAGCCGCCCCGGGGACCCCGCACCGAAGTCAGGATGCCCTCCTGGGCCAGCGTTTGCAAAATTTTGGCGAGATAAGGCCCTGGAAGCCCCAAATGGGCAGCCAGGTCCTTCGCCAAACTGTAACTTCCATCCTCTGGCATAGCTGCCAGAGCCCGCAAAGCATACCCGGTGGCCGTAGAAAAGAGCATTTTCTGTCCCCTGGATAATTAAGGATACGTCTATCGGCAATTTAATCAATATATATTTCAAGATTTTTTTCTCTATTGTCCTTATCGCTTCAGGCGGTGCAGGGTCGTGCCTTCCACCCGCAGGAAGCCCAGGTCCTGGAGGTTGCGGAAACCGCGGGAGAGGGTCTCCGGGGTCATGCCCAGCTGTCCGGCCAGAACCTTCTTGGTGACCGGAAGCACCAGGGAGCCCCCGGCCGGCACCTGCTCCCGGATCCAGTTCAGCAGCCGGTCGGCGCTGTCCGAGCCGGTGAGCTGCTCCACCTGGCGGGTGAGCTTGCGCAGCCACACCGCCTGGGCGTGGATGATGGCCAGGGCCAGGTCCGGATCCTCGCGCATGGCCACCAGGAAGGGAGCCTTGGGAAAATGGAACAGGCGCGAGGGCTTCAAGGCCGTGGCGGTGGCCGGGAAGGCCTCGCCCCCGAACATGGCCGCCTCGGCGAAGCTGGCCACCGGCATGATCACCGCCAAGGTGGGGTGGGCTCCGGGCTGGCCGGCGCGGGTGAGCTGGATGGCGCCCTCCACCAGCACGAAAAATCCGGTGCACGGGTCGTCCTCCAGGAACAGGATCGCCTCGGGCTCCAGCTTGCGGGGGCGGGCCAGCACGCCCAGACGTTCCCGCTGGGCAGGCTGCAGGGAAGCGAAAAGGGGAGCCTGGGACCAAGAGCCGTTGACCATGATCCCAGCATAACCTTGAACCTCCCGGGCCCATCCTGGACCATCGATTATTTAAATAAATTATAATCGTTCCAGGTTCCGTTTCACGCGGTCCACGGAGGGCGGCCCATGTTCAAGAACGCAATCCCGGGACCCCTGCCATGGTCGCATCAGTCCCGGCGTCGGGTGCGGGCCAGGCTCGCCGCCAGGAACAACGCCAGGGCGCCCATGAGTCCCCGCAGGAACCAGGGGCTGCGGGCCGGCGTGGTGATGGGGCGCCAGCGCAGCTGGATGCCGTAGGCCGCTTCGGTCATGGGTTCGCCCCACAGTTCCCAGGAGCCGTCCTCCCGGAACAGCCCGGACTTGCCGGTGAGGGTCGCCCGCACCATGGGCAGGCCGGCCTCCACCGCCCGCAGGCGGATCTGGGCGGCGTGCAGGTCGGTGGCGGGGCTGCGCTCGAACCAGCCGTCGTTGGTGTGGTTGGTGAGCAGGTCCCCGCCCGCCACCCGCAGCCCTTCCTGCACCCGCCCGCTCATGAGGGCTTCGCTGCAGATGAGGGGATGCACGGTGAGCGTGCCCTGGGGAGTGGGGAAGCGGAAGCTGCTTGACGGGGTCAGGGTGCCGGCCCGCTGGGAGACGAAGTCCAGGTGCCGGTCCAGCCACTCGCTCATGGCCGGCGGCCCCGGCATGCGCTCGCCGAAGGGCATGGGCACCACTTTGGCCTGCACGAAGCTGGGCTGTCCCGCCGCTTCGCCCCGCACCAGGTTGAAGTCGCCCCCCTCGGTGCCGTACAGCCAGGCGATGCCCCGGCGCTGGGCCTCCTGGGTCAGGCGCGGGTCCGGATGCCGGTCGTCCCGCCCCAGCACGGAGCTCTCGGGCCACAGGAGCAGGGTGGCCACCCCCGGCCGGGGCCAGCCCAGGCGCCGCAGTTCCGCGTCCGAACGCCGCCACATGTCCTCTTCCATGCCCGGACGGCGCACGCCCGCCTCGAAATCGGGCTGGATGACCACCACGTCCAGGACCCGCAGGGGGCCCCGGGGCAGGGCGCGCCAGAGGACCGCCCCCGCCGCCAGCGCCAGCACCAGCAGGGCCGGCGCCGCCAGGATCCGCCGGGGCCCGCCCCGGGCGGCGGCGGCGGCGCCGGTCCAGGCGGCGCACCCCCACATGACTCCGGCCAGCCCGGGACTGCCCAGGAACGCCGCGGACTTGGCCAGCCAGGGCACACCCCCCAGGGCCGCGCCCCAGCTCCAGGCGTACACGTGGAAGCCGTGCACCTCCCACACCACCATGGCCAGGGCCGCCGCCGCGGCGGCGGCGGCCGGGCCGCGGCGGGCCAGGCACCACCTGGCGCACAGGGCCACCGCCAGGAAGCCCAGGGCTTCGTAGGCGTAGAACAACCCCGCGCCCAGCAGGGCCTGGGGGTAGGGCATGGGCGCCTTGGCGGCGATGGTGCCGGGAACCCAGTAGAAGAGACCCACCATCCCGAGGACCAGGGCCAGGTAGATCCATCCGGCCCGGCGGCCCCGGAACAAGGCGGCGAACATCAGGGCGGGGAAGGTGATGGCAGCCGCCGCCTCCAGGTAGCCCCGCCCGCTGGCGGCCGGGAACCGGTAGCCCAGCAGGAACACCAGGGCCAGCCCCAGGGTTTCCAGGAAGGTGCGCAGCCGGGTCATGGCCGGGTCCGGGACTCCGCCCGGCGGGCCGTCTCGAAGCAGGCGATGCCCGCGGCCACGGCCGCGTTGAGGCTCTCCACCCCGCGGGTGGGAATGGCCACCCGCCGCACTTCCGGCGGCAGGTCAGCCCCTTGCCAGCCGTGCCCTTCGTTGCCCACCAGGATCCGCAGCGGTTCCCCCAGGTCCGCCTGGGCCAGGGGCAGGGCCTCCGGCCCCCCGTCCAGGGCCAGCCAGTGCCCGCCATCCAAGGCGAGAGCCAGGCTCCGGCGCAGGGGCATCAGGAAGGCCGCGCCCATGCTTCCCCGCAGGGCCCTGGGGCTGAACGGGTCGGCGCAAGCGGGCCCGAGGAGGGCCTCCTGGAAGCCGAACGCGGCAGCGCTGCGCAGGATCGCGCCCAGGTTGCCGGGATCCTGGATCCCCCAGGGAACGATCACCCGGCCCGGCAGGGGGCCGGTCGGATCCGGACCGACCGCCGCGAGAAGGGCATGCTGGGGCGGGGTGGCGGCCTCGGCCAGGTCGCGCATAAGGTCTTCGCCCAGCACCAGGGTCTCCGGGGCCACGCGCCGCTCCAGGGGATGGGCGGCCGCACCGTCCAGGCGCAGCCAGGTCTGGAGCCGGATCGGCCCGGGGCGCCGGCTTCCCACCCAGGCCAGGACCAGCTTCTCCCCCAGGAACAGCGT
>CAWFOJ010000212.1:0-7660 GCA_963816585.1 uncultured Holophagaceae bacterium
TGTTGGGCACCAGGAGCATGCGGGAGCCGTCCTTGCGGGTGAGGTCCACGGCGATGCCCAGGACCACCGAGTCCTTGAGCAGGCGTTGGGGTTTCCCGTCCACCACCCCGTAGGCGTCGTTCAGGCGCGGGAAGGCCTCCAGGGCCCGCAGCAGCGCCCAGGCCACCAGGTGGGTGAAGCTGATCCGCCCCTGGCCCGCCGAGTCCCGGTGCTCGTTGATCAGGCGGCGGTTCTCCTCCAGGATCCGGGCCGGGATCACCCGCACCGAGGCGGCGGTGGGGATGCCCAGGGAGGCCTCCATGTTCTGGGCCACCCGCAGGGCCGGACCCGCCAGGAGGGACGGCACGCCGTCGCGGGCCGGAGGGCCGGTCCCGGCGCCGCCGGCCGGGGCGGCGGGCCCGGGTGCTGGCCGGGCGCCGTCCGGCGGGGAACCGGCGCGGCCGCCGCGCCCCTGGAAATACGTGCGCCAGGAGGGGGAGAGGGCCTGGGGATCCTGGCGGTACTGGTCCAGCAGGTCCATGGCCAGCCAGGCATTGGGCCCGAAGTCTCCCGCCAGGGCGGCGTCGGGCGCCTCCGCGGGTGATCCGGGAGGCGTCGGAGTCCCTTGTTTTTCAAAGTTTGTCATGGAAAAACCAGTCGAGGCAGCCAGTCTAGCCCCCCCGGGGTCTTCGCGCCACGTCCGGGAATCAAATCGTTTTTCCCATCGCCGCCAGGACCCACATCGGCAGCATGGGCAGTTCGTACACCCTCGCCCCCACCGCGTCGAACACGGCGTTGGCCAGCACCGCGCCCTTGCAGACGATGGGCGCCTCGCCGCCTCCCTGGGAGGGGAAGTCCGGATTGGGCACCAGGACCGTCTCGATGGCCGGCAGCCAGGAGAAACGGGGGATGGTGCAGGTGTCGGAGTTCTCGTCCAGGATCCGTCCGCCCTGGAACCGCAGCCCCTCGCCCAGGGCGGCCAGGATGTCCATGAAGGATTCCCGGGCGAACACGTTGGTGTTGGCCGCCGGGGCCCGCCAGGCTCCGGTGCCGAAGGGGTGCAGCCCCGCCGGCCCCGAGAAGTCCGCCACGCCCAGGATCTGCTGGGCGGGAACCACGCAGCCGATATCCGCCTCGGCCTTGCTGGTGCCGTAGACCCGGTGGCCCCAGAACGCCAGGCGCCCGTCCGGGCCCAGTCCGCCCCGCACCTTCACCACCGCCGCCGGGCGGAAGGTGTCCAGGAAGAACTCCTCCCGCCGGTCCCGCACCCCCTGCGCCGGGCGGCCGGTGATCCGGGCCAGGCGCGCCGCCTCCACCGCCTGGGGGCCAGGGTCTTGCCCCCGAAGGCGCCGCCCAGGGTACTGGGCGATGATGCGCACCTTCCGGGAGGGCAGGCCGAGCGCCCGGGCCACCTGGGCGCGCACCATGAAGGGTGCCTGGATCCCGGCCCACACGGTCATGCGCCCATCCTCCCACCTGGCCACCGCCCCGTGGGTCTCCATGGGGGCGTGGGCCACATAGGCATTGAGGAATACCGCTTCGGCCGCCAGGGAGGAAATGTCAACGCGCCGGGACCGGCCAGCGGGGCTCGCGCCCCTGGAGGACGGCGATCACGTCCTCGGCCACCAGGCTCATGCGGTGCATGGCCTCGTCCGTGTGGGCGGACATGTGCGGGGTGCACACGAACCGCCCGTGCCGGAACAGGGGGTTGGCGGGATCCGCCGGCTCCGTCTCGAACACGTCGGTCCCGGCCCCGGCGAGCCGGCCCTGGTCCAGGGCCTCCAGCACCGCCGCCTCGTCCCACAGGGGGCCCCGGCCCAGGTTCACCAGGTAGGAGCCGGGGCGCATCAGGCGGATCTGGTCCCGGCCGATGCAGTGGCGGGTCTCGGGGGTGAGGGGGAGGTTCAGGGACACATAGTCGGACTGGCCCAGCAGTTCCTCCAGGCCGGCGCGCCGGGCGCCGCACTGGGCTTCCACCTCCGCCGGGGCGGGGCTGCGGTTGCAGTAGAGGACGGGCATGGCGAAGCCGTGGTGGCAGATCCGGGCGATGGTCCGCCCCACCCTGCCGAAGCCCACCACGCCCAGGGTCTTGCCGCGCATCTCCCGGCCGAAGTCACTCGTAGCGCACGTCCCATCGGCCCGCCCTGAGGGCCCGGTCCGCCTCCAGCAGGCGCTTGGACAGGATCAGCGCCATGGCCACGAAATGCTCGGCCACCGACTCGCCGTTGGCCTCGGGGGTGTACACCACGCGGATGCCCCTCTGCGCGGCGGCGTCCAGGTCGATGATGTCCAGCCCGGACCCGTGCCGGCCGATGACCTTGAGGCGCGGGGCCGCTTCGATGACCCGGCGGCTCACCCGCCCATGGTTGCGCACCACCACCGCATCCGCGTCCCGCACCGCCGCCGCCAGGGACGCCTCGTCCAGGGCCGGGGCCAGGTACACCTCCCCGTGCCGGCGCAAAAGCCCGGCGCCGGCCTCGTGGATGGGCTCGAACAGCAGGATCCGGAAGGGCGGGGGGGACGAGTTCATGGTCACCTTTCTAGCGCTGGCAGTGGGAGCACCAGACCGTGGAGCGGTTGCCCAGGCGGCTGCCCCGCAGGATGCTCCCGCAGGTCAGGCAGAGCTCGCCCTCCCGGCCGTACACGAACAACTCCTGCTCGAAATAGCCGGGCCTCCCGTCCGGGCGCGTGAAGTCCCGGAAGGTGGTGCCGCCGCACTGGATGGCGTGCGCCAGGATGCCCTTCACCGCCTGGGCCAGGCGGTCGTAGCGCGGCCGGGACACGGTGCCGGCCGCGCGCCCGGGGGCGATGCCCGCCTGGAACAGGGACTCGGCGGCGTAGATGTTGCCCACGCCCACCACCACGCTCTGGTCCATGATCATGGTCTTGACGCTGGCGCGCCGGTCCCGGCTGGCGCGGAACAGGTGGTCGCCGTGGAAGTCCGGCCCCAGGGGCTCCGGGCCCAGGTTGGCCAGCAGGGGATGGAGGGCTCCGGCCGGCTGCCAGAGCAGGCAGCCGAACCTGCGGGGATCCGTGAAGCGCACCACCTGGCCGGAATCCAGCACCAGGTCCACATGGTCATGGGGGCCCGCCGGCAGGCTCCGGTCCAGCACCCGCAGGCTGCCGGTCATGCCCAGGTGCAGCAGGGCGCTTCCGGGCGCCAGGTCCAGCAGCAGGTACTTGGCGCGCCGGCGCAGGCCCAGGATCCGCTGGCCCGGGAGCAGCGCGGCGATCTCCCCGGGAATCGGCCAGCGCAGGTCCGGCCGGCGCAGGACCACCGAGGCGATGGCACGGCCTTCGAGCTCCGGCGCCAGGCCGAGGCGGGTGGTTTCCACTTCCGGAAGTTCGGGCATGATCCAAGAATAGAGCATGGCCGAGGACCCCGCATCGCCCCTGTTCTTCGCCGTGCCGGCCCCGCCCGGACTGCGGGACCTGGCCGCGCGGGCCCAGGATGACGTGCGCCGGGCCCTGGGCCCGGCGCGGTTTCCGCCCCTGGAAGGCCTGCACGTGACCCTGGCGTTCCTGGGACCCATGGATCCCGCCCGGGTGCCCGGGCTCCTGGACCTGGCCGCGGAAGCCGCCGCCCCCTGCCGGGGCTTCACCCTGCGCAGCGCCGGCACCGGGGGCTTCCCGCGCCCGGCCCGGGCCCGGATCCTGTGGCTGGGCTTCGATCCCCAGCCGGCTCTGGGCGCCCTGGCGGACCGACTGCGGGAAGCCTTGAGGGTCCACTCCGTGCCGTTCGACCCCAAGCCCTTCCAGGCCCACCTCACCCTGGCCCGGTTCCGGGAACCTGTGGACCTGGGGCGGATTGCCCTCACCCCCGGGGATCCGGTGAGCTTCGGGGTGGACCGGTTCGGGCTTTGGCAGTCCGAGCGCACCCCCCGGGGCAGCCGGTACCATTCCCTGGGCGAACTGCGGCTGACCTGCTGAGTCAGGATTCCGGGTGGGCCCCCCAGGTTCCCGGCAGGGGATCGTTCCGGTCCATGGCGGCGAACGCTTGCCGTTCCAAGGGATTGCTGAAATAGAGTTCGCTCATGCCGGGCCAGCGGCGCCGGGCCAGCAGGATGCCCAGGGGGCGCACCAGGTAGTTGAAGATCTGGCTCAGCCAGGTCCCCAGGGGGCTCCATCGGCGCATCTGGCGGACGTGGGCCAGTTCGTGGCGCAACAGACGCCAGGTGAACGCCTCCCGGCGCACCAGGATCAGGCCCGGCAGGGCCAGTCCCTGGATGCCCGGGGGCAGCAGCGGAAACCGCAGCACCAGGGTCGGCACCACCCAGACCCAAAGCCACAGGACCAGATCGATCTCCAGGATGGGCAGGACGTCGGAACGGAACCAGGTGGGCAAGGGAACTCCAGAAGGGAAGGCTTATCGCCCTCTTGGGGCGGCCCTCCCTGCCTATACTTTCCTATGGAGGTGGTGAGCGATGTACAAAATGTCCACCCACCCCATGGCGGTTCGGCTCGTGTTCTGGATGGTGACGGCCTTCCTGATCCTGTTCGTCTATCTGGCTTCCAATACTGGATTTACTCGGTTGGTGGACTACATCAACGATCTATTTATCATTAAGGGTTAAGGAAGCCCAAGAACAGGAGCCAGGCTCCTGGGGGGAACCGCAGCCGGTGAGCCTTTCCGTGGCCCGGCGCCCGGCTTTTCAAACCCCTGGGGAGCTGGACCGCCCGGATGGCCGGACCCGCCCAGACTGGGTTGGGCGCGTCCAGGAGTGGCTCACGGCATGGGCAAGGATTTTCCTAGCCTGTATTGAAATAGCTAGAGTTATCATCTGGAACGGGTTTTCTGTTTCATTGAACTTCTACACCCAATACACTCGATTTCATAACTGTTTTAAATCCGCTGGGTTCCCGGGGAATTGGACAGGAAAGGAACGCATCTGATGGCCGAATGCAAACATCGAATCCTCATGCTGGGCTGCGGCGCCGTGGGAACCTGCGCCCTGCCGCTCCTGCTCAAGCACCTGCAGGTGGCGCCGGCGCGCGTTACGGTGATGGATTTCGAGAATAGGCGCCAGGCCATTCATGAATGGACCGGGCAAGGGGTCACCTTTGTCCAGGACCGGATCACCCCCGGGAACCTGGGCGACCTCCTGGGCCGCCACCTGGGCCCCGGGGACCTGCTGGTGGACCTGGCCTGGAACATCGACTGTTGCGAGATCCTGCAGTGGTGCCACGACCACGGGGTGCTGTACCTGAACACGTCCGTGGAGCTGTGGGACCCCTACGCGGCCGGGCCCAAACATCCGACCGAATTGACGCTTTACTGGCGGCACATGAACATTCGGCGCATGACGGCCGGCTGGAGCGCTCCTGGCCCCACCGCCGTGGTGGAACACGGGGCCAACCCGGGCCTCATCTCCCACTGGACCAAGCAGGGGCTGCTGGACATCGCCGCCCGGCTGCTGGAGGAGGGCCGGGCAGAGGGCGCCCAGGCCGAAGCGCTGGACCACCTGGCCAGGACCCAGGCCTTCAACCACTTGGCCATGAAGCTGGGGGTCAAGGTGATCCACTGCAGCGAGCGGGACACCCAGATCAGTTCCCGGCCCAAGGAGGTGGACGAGTTCGTCAACACCTGGAGCATCGAGGGGCTCCGGGAGGAAGGCACCACCACCGCGGAAATGGGCTGGGGCACCCACGAGAGGACCTTCCCCCCCTGGCCTACCAGCACCCGGACGGGCCCCGCAACCAGATCTGCCTGGCCCGCATGGGCATCAACGTTCGGGTGCGCTCCTGGGTGCCGGGCTATCCCATCCAGGGGATGGTGGTGCGCCATGGGGAGGCCTTCACCCTCTCCGACCGCCTGACCGTGCATGAGGACGGCAAGGCCATCTACCGGCCCACGGTCCACTACGCCTACTGCCCCTGCGACAACGCCATCATCTCCCTGCACGAGCTCAGGGGCAGGGACTATGACCTGCAGTCCCGGCTGCGCATCATGGCCGAGGAGATCACCGGCGGCGCGGACATCCTGGGGGCGCTGATCATGGGCCACCCGTACCGGTCCTGGTGGACCGGCAGCAACCTGTCCATCGAGGAGTCCCGGGAGCTGGTGCCGCACCAGAACGCCACCACCCTCCAGGTGGCCATCTCGGTGGCGGCCGCCGCCTCCTGGATCCTGGCCAACCCGGACCGGGGAGTGCTGGTGCCGGAAGACCTGCCCCACGAGTACGTGCTGGGGATCGCCCGGCCGTACCTCGGCCAGAACCTGTCGATCCCCTCCGACTGGACTCCCCTCAAGGGCCGCACCGGCCATTTCCAGGGCTACAACCGGCCCGACCTGGACCTGGACGACCCATGGCAATTCAAGAACTTCGTTGTCACCGACAGCGGCGATTGAACGAAAGGACACCCACGTGATCAGCAAGACGCTCCTCAAGAAACTGGCCAAGGAACACGGCACGCCCCTGTTCGTCATCGACCACGACCAGCTGCGCAGGAACCTGGCGGAATTCAACCGCTGGCTGCCCCAGGTCCAGCCCTACTACGCCGTGAAGGCCAACTCCGACCCGGAGATGGTGCGCACCCTCTACCAGGCCGGGGCCAGCTTCGACGTGGCCTCCTGGCCGGAGTTCCAGCTGGTCTACGAGAACATCAAGGGCCTTCCCGCCAAGGAGCGCCAGGACTTCATCTGGGACAAGATCATCTATTCGCACCCCATCAAGAACAACGACACCCTCAAGGCCCTGGACCGGTACAAGCCCCTGGTCACCTACGACAACTACGAGGAGATCAAGAAGGCCAAGAAGTACGCTCCCCACGTGGGCATGCTCCTGCGCCTGAAGGTGCCCAACACCGGCGCCATGGTGGAGCTGTCCTCCAAGTTCGGGGCGGACCCGGGCGAGGCGGTTGACCTCATCGAGGCGTCCGAGCAGGCCGGGCTCACGGTGGAAGGGCTCAGCTTCCACGTAGGCAGCCAGACCACCAATTTCCAGAACTACGTCCAGGCCCTGAACATGGCATCGGGGATCTTCAAGGAGGCGCGCCTGCGCGGGCACACCAAGATGAACCAGCTGGACATCGGCGGCGGCTTCCCGGCCCCCTACGACGCCAACGTGAAGCCCCTGAAGGAGCTGGCCAAGATCCTCAACAACGAGATCAGGCGGCTGTTCCCCAAGGACGTGGCGATCCTGGCCGAGCCGGGACGGTACATGGTGGCCACCGCCTGCACCCTGGTGGCGGAAGTCATCGGCAAGGCCCACCGGGACGGGCGCAAGTGCTACTACCTCAACGACGGCCTGTACCACACCTATTCCGGCGTGCTGTTCGACCACTGCCACTACCCGGTGAGGGCCTTCAAGTCCGGCCCCACCGAGATCTGCGCCGTGTTCGGCCCCACCTGCGACGCCCTGGACACCATCTCCCTGGCGGAAGAGCTGCCGGACCTGGAACTGGGCGACCTGGTCTACAGCGAGAACATGGGCGCCTACACCCACGCCTCCAGCACCTATTTCAACGGCTTCCCGCCGGCGAAGGTGGTGCACCTGAACCGGAAGGGCTAGCTTTACCGGGGCGTCCGTGTCCCGGTGCGGCGGCGGGTCCGTCATGCGGGTTCCGGGGCGATCGCGCCGCCCCACCGGTGCTCGGCTTCGTCAGGCCGCGCGGGGCGCGGCCTGACGAAGCACTCGCTGGCTCGTCGGAGCCGACCAAAGAACCTGGATATCGGTGACTT
>CAWFOJ010000213.1:0-6694 GCA_963816585.1 uncultured Holophagaceae bacterium
TGATCGCTGGCCTCGGGGGTTGATGCCCGCGGCCTTCCTGAGCTTTTGCTCCTGGGTGTTGGTGCCTGGAATCGTCCGCCCGGGAAAGCCAGGGCTGGCTCTGGGCGGCGATCTTCTTGAGGGTCTCCTTAAGGGGGGGGGCCGCTTCTTCCGCCTGCCGGGCTCGGCCGGGGGGCCCACCACCACGAAATCGTTGTGCATGACCAGCCGGCGCCGCAGGCCGTTCCCTTCGGCCATGAACCTCTTCTGTGCATCCGGGGAGTGGGACAGGAGCAAACCGCCTCCGCCTCCCCCTTGGCGCCCATGGCCAGGGCCTGGCCGGAACCCACGGCGATGGTCTTCACCTGGATCCCGGTCTGGCGTTCGAACAGGGGCAGGAGGGTGTCCAGCAGCCCCGAATCCTGGGTGCTGGTGGTGGTGGCCAGGATGATGCTCCCTGGGGGCCGAGTGCAGGGCCGCCCCGCCCACGCCCAGGGCCATCGCCGCCCCTACCAGCCAAGAACGCAAGCCTCGACGCATGAAGACCTCCGGGAAACCTGCCCGATGGTACCGGCTAACTATAGCGCCGGCAAGCGTCCCGGCCTATTCGGGCTTCAGCAGCCGGAGGTAGTCCTGGTAGGGGACGCGCAGCACCATCCAGGCCTGGTCCTGGAGCGCCCGGTAGCGGCGCAGGGCCTCGTGCCCCAGGTCCGTGACCCGGGCCCCGCCCCGCCGGCGCCTCCCAGGTGGGCCTCCACCAGGGGCGTGGCGAAGGCGCGGTTCATCTCGTCCACCAGCAGCCAGGCCCGCCGGTAGCTCATGCCCAGGCTGCGGCCCGCAGCGGAGATGGAGCCGGTGGCGTGGATGGCTTCCAGCAGGTCGGCCTTGCCGGGACCCATGGCGTAGGCGTTCCCGCGGGGGATGCCGATGCGGACGATCTTCCTGGGCGTGACTTCCATGGTTGCGCTCCGGGGGGCTTGGACCAGAATACTTCAACTCTCGCCCGAGCCCCCAGCCGCCAGGGCTCCTATAGAATCGAGGGATGGCCTTGCTCACCTACCCCAAGCCCTGCGACTCATCCTGGACCGGGCGGCGCCCCTTCCGGCCCGGGCGGTGCCCTTGGACGAGGCCCTGGGCCTGGTGGCGGCCGAGCCCATCCCGGCCCGGGAGCCGGTGCCCCCCTTCACCAATTCGGCCATGGACGGGTTCGCCCTGCGGGCCGCGGACTGCGCCGCCGCCACGCCCGAGTCCCCGGCGCGCCTGCCGGTGGCGGGGGAGATCCCGGCCGGGTGCCCGGACCCGGATCCCCTGCCGCCCGGGGCGGCGGCGCGGATCATGACCGGGGCGGTGCTGCCCCTGGGGGCGGACGCGGTGGTGCCCGTGGAAGAGACGACGGCGGAGCCGGGCTGGGTCCAGGTGGTGTCGGCCCCGCGCCCCGGCGCCCACGTCCGTCTGGCCGGGGAGGACGTCCAGGCGGGCGGGCTGGTCGTGCCCCAGGGGCGGGTGCTGCGCCCGGCGGAGCTGGGGGCCCTGGCGGCCATCGGCTGGGCCCAGGTACCGGTGCATCCCCGTCCCCGGGTGGCGGTGCTCACCACCGGCAACGAACTGGTGGACGCGGGGCAGGTTCCGGGCCCCGGGCAGATCCGGGACGCCAACATCCACTCCATGGGCGCCCAGGTGCGGTCCGCCGGCGCCCTGGTCCAGGCCTTCCCCCGGGTGCCGGACCGCCGGGAGGCGGTGACCGGGGCCCTGCTCCAGGCCATGGCGGAGGCCGACGTGGTGCTCACCAACGGCGGCGTGTCGGTGGGGGATTTCGACTACATCAAGGACGTGCTGGAGGACCTGGGGGCGGAGCCGGTGTTCTGGCGGGTGGCCCAGAAGCCTGGAGGCCCCCTGGGGCTCTGGACCCTGGGCGGCAAGCTGGTGTTCGGCATCCCGGGCAACCCGGTGGCCGCCATGATCATGGTCGAGGAATACGTGCGCCCGGCCCTGCGCCGCATGCTGGGCTACGCCCGCCTGCACCGCCCGGAGCGCACCGCCCGCCTGGCCGCCCCTTGGCGCAAGCACAGCCCCGACGGCCGCCTGAGTTTCCTGCGGGTGGCCACCCGCCTGGAGGGCGACCGCCTGGTGGCGACCCTCACCGGGCCCCAGGGCTCGGGCTTGCTCATGTCCATGATGCAGGCGGACGCGTTGGCCCTGGTGCCCGCCGAGACCCTGGAGATCCCGGCCGGGGGCGAAGTGCTGCTGCACCTCCTGGACCAGGAGGAGGACCACTGATGGCCGCCGGGAAGGGGATCCGCTGGCGGCGGGGCGCCCAGGTGGCCCTGCGCTCCGTCCACATCGCCGCCATGGGCCTGGTGCTGGGGGGAATCTGGCTGGGCGGGGGATTCGAGCGCCTGCGCGCCGCCATCCTGGCGGCGGTCCTCAGCGGCCTGCTGCTGGCCACCATGGACCTGGTGAAGGGCCCCGGCTTCCTGCTCCAGGGCAGCGGCGCGGCGCTGCTGCTCAAGCTGGCCCTGCTGGGGCTGGGCAACCTGTTTCCCGGCGCGCGCCTGGAATGGTACCTGGCGGCCACCCTGGTGGCCTCGGTGGGCTCCCACATGCCGAGCTCCTGGCGGCACTTCTCGTTCCGGGAAGGCCGGGTACTGGAGTAGAGTAGCAATCGTTCATTTTGTTAGCCCCCCCCTAGTTCCCTGAGGCGCGGATGGTTCTCGGTGTGTTGAATCGGCTCGAGGCGTTGACCGTCTGGCTGGACCAGAACGGGTGGGCGAAACTGCAGCGGCTGTTCCTGGTGATGGTCACCTGCGCCCTGATCCTCTGGGGCATGCGGCTGGTGGGCAAGGCGGTGAACCGGTCCCTGGGGGCGGCGCTCAAGGAAGGCAACCCGGACGCCATGCGCCGGGCCAAGACCCTCGGCTCGGTGCTGGAGAACATCGCCCGGGTGGCGGTGATCGCCTTCTTCATCATCGAGACCCTGCAGGAATTCAACGTGAGCGTGGGCCCCCTCGTCGCCGGCCTGGGCATCATGGGCGCGGCCTTGGGCTTCGGCGCCCAGAGCCTCATCAAGGACGTGATCGGAGGCTTTTTCCTGCTGGTGGAGAACCAGTTCGGGGTGGGCGACATCATCTCCGTCGGCGACAAGCACATCGGCACGGTGGAGCGCATGACCCTGCGCATCACCATGCTCCGGGACCTGGAAGGCCAGGCCCACTACATCCCCAACAGCGCCATGGTGGACGTGGTCGTGCTCAGCACGGAGTCCGCCAAGGCCATGGTGGATGTGGAAGTGAGCCGGGACGAGGACCTGCTCCGGATCCTGGACGTGCTCAAGGACCTGGGGGTGGAACTGGCCGCGACCATGGCCACGGTGCGGGCGCCCACCGAGGTGCTGGGAGTGCTGAGCCTCAACCCCCACAGCTGCGTGATCCGCACCCTCACCAAGGTGGCCCCCGGGGAACAGTGGGCCGTGGCCCGGGAGCTGCGCAAGCGCATCATCCTGCGCTTCCAGGCGGAAGGCTTCTCGGTGCCGGTGCCCCAGAGGGTCATCTGGAACCGCCCCTGGGATGGGCCGAAGGCGACTTGAAGGCGGTCAGGCCCGTTCCGCGTCCTTGGCGATGAGGTCGTTGATGCGCTTGGCGAAGGCGCCGGGATCCGGGATCCGGGAGCCCTCCGCCAGCACCGCCTGGTCGTGCAGGAGGCGGACGGTACCTCGGCCACCCGCGGATCCGCCGGGCGGGACTCATGCAGCTTGCGCAGGCCTTGCACCGCCGGGTGGTCCGGGTTCAGTTCCAGGACCCGCTGGGCCGGGCCGCCCAGGTCGGAGCGCCCCAGCTTCTGCAGCAGCCGTTCCATGTTGGCGCCCATGTCCCCTTCTTCCGCCACCAGGCAGGCGGCGCTCTCCTTCAGGCGCCTGGACAGGCGCACGTCCTTCAGGTCCGGCAGGAAGCCCTTCGCCGCCTGGAGCAGGGGCTGGAACGCGCCGGCGGCCTCCTCGACTTTCCGGGCTTCCTCGGGGGGCAGCTCCGGGGCGGACCGGTCGGCGGCCTTCAGGGCCTTGCCCCGGTAGTCGCCCAGGCTGGGGAACACGAACTCGTCGATGGGGTCGGTGAGCAGGAGCACGTCCCAGCCCTTGTGCCGGAACACTTCCAGGGCGGGGGAATGGTCCAGGGCGGAGCGCTGCTCCCCGGCCAGGTAGTAGATGTCCGCCTGGTCCCCGGGCATGGCGTCCACGTACTGGGCCAGGGAGGTGTACCGGCCCGCCTCGGTCCGGAGGCTCTGGAACAGGAGCAGGTCGGCGATCTGGGTGCGGTAGTCCAGGTCCCGGGCCAGGCCCTCCTTGAGGATGCTACCCAACTCTTCGAATACCTGGACATAGGTATCGTATTCCTGGGACTTGAGGTCCTCCAGGGCGCCCAGCACGTTCTTCACCAGGCTCTTGTGGATCTTCTCCAGCAGCGGGCTGTGCTGGATCACCTCCCGGGAGACGTTCAGGGGCAGGTCCGAGCAGTCCACCACGCCCTTGACGAAGCGCAGGTAGGCCGGGAGCAGCTGCTCGCAGTGGTCCATGATCTGCACCCGGTTGACGTACAGCTTGGGGCCCGCCTTGGCCTCGGCGAACTGCAGGTCGAGGCTCTTGTGCCTGGGGATGTAGAGCAGGGCCTTGAAGTCCAGCGCCCCTTCGGCTGCGTAGTGGATGACCTTGACCGGATCCTCGAAATCGCTGGCGATCTGCCGGTAGAAGGCATTGTGCTCCTCCTGGGTGACGTCGCTCTTGCTGCGCAGCCACAGGGCCTTGCGGGAGTTCAGGGTCTCTTCTTCGGGGCCTCCTGCCCCGGCCTTCTCCGCGTCCATGACGATGGCGTGCTCGATGAAGTCCGAGAACTGCTTCACCACGCTGCGCAGACGCCACGGCTGGAGGAATTCCTGTTCGTCCGCCTTCAGGTGCAGGGTCACGTCCGTGCCCCGGCCGGGCCTCGAAGCCTCCTCCACGGTGTATTCCCCCTGGCCGTCGGACACCCAGCGCACCGCCCCGGTCTGCCCCGCGGCCCGGGACACCACCGTCACCTGGTCGGCCACCATGAAGGCGGAATAGAAACCCACCCCGAACTGGCCGATGAGTTCCAGGCGGGCCGCGGCATCCGCCTGGTTGATGCTGTCGAGAAACGCCCGGGTGCCGGAGCGGGCGATGGTGCCGAGGTTCTCCACGATCTCCTGGCGGGTCATGCCGATGCCGTTGTCCGAGACGGTCAGGGTCCCGGCCGCGGGGTCGGCGGCGAGCTTGATCTTCCAGTTCCGGTCGCCCTCCACCAGGTGCTCGTTCTGGAGGGAATTGAAGCGCACCTTGTCGATGGCGTCGCTGGCGTTGCTGATGAGCTCGCGCAGGAAGATCTCCTTGTGGGAGTACAGGGAATGAGTGATCAGGTGCAACACCTGTTGCAGTTCGCTCTTGAACGCGTGCTTCTCTGCGGACGTGCCGGCCATGGGCGTGTTCCTCCTTGCAACGGCGATCATTTTAGCCTCAACCTCCCAGGATCCGGTCCGAAGCCGGTAGGATGAAAGCAGGATGACCCAGCCCTCCCCCCCTCTCCCACGACCCGCCATGGCCCTGGCCCTCGAAGGCGTCATCGGCGCCTACGAGGGCGTCCTGCCCGCCCGGAACACCGCGCCACCGGACCCGCCGCCGGATCCCGGCCACGCGCTGGGCCCGCGGGTGGCGGAGGCGGTGGCCTTCGCCATCCAGAAGCACGGCGGCCAGGTGCGCAAGGGCACCGCCACGCCCTACCTGACCCACCTCCTGGCCGTGGCCTCCCTGGTGGGGGAGTCGGGCGGCAGCGAGGCCGAGGTCATCGCCGGCCTGCTGCACGACGCGGTGGAGGACGGCGGCGGCGCCCCGGTGCTGGAGGAGATCCGCGCCCGGTTCGGCCCGGAGGTGGCGGCCATCGTCAGCAGCTGCACGGACGACGATTCGGTGGGCGAGAAGGCCCCCTGGCTGGAACGCAAGCGGGCCTACATGGCCCACCTGGTGGAAGCGCCCATCCCGGTGCTGCGGGTGGTCTGCGCCGACAAGCTGCACAACGTCCAGGCCATCGCCAAGGAACTGCGCAACCACGGCGTGGCCGTATTCGAGCGGTTCCGGGGCGACCGGGAGGGAACCCTGTGGTACTACCGGAGCATCGCCAGGCTGTTCGGGGCGCTGATCCAGGACGAGCCCGGCCTGGACCCGGGTCTGCGCGCCATTATCCGTGAGCTGCGGGAATCGGTGGCCAGGCTTGAGGCTTGACCGGAAAAATACGGCAAGCCTGTTCGATCGCGCCTGTTTTTGACAATCTCGCCCTAGCGCCGTGGGCTTGCGGGCGGGTGGCTTTCAGGGTTCGAACGGGCGTGGCCGGCTCCATGGTGTTAATATGGTTGGTTCCCCATCCGGGGGACTGGTGAGGTTTGAAACATGCAATATGACTTGGAAGGCAGGACTTCCTTCGGACGGTCCCGGGCGGAAGACCGGGCCGCATTCGTGCGCAACGTATACCTGTGGCTCATGGGCGGGTTCGGCGTGGCCGCCGTGGGGGCCATGAGCGCCCCCTACGTGTTCAAGGCCCTGGCTCCGGCCCTGGGCTCGGCCTTCGTGTGGGTGCTGTTCATCGCCCAGTTCGGGTCCCTGCTCTGGGCCGGCGCCGTGAGCCGGCGCAAGCCCATGAACCGCTATGCCTACGCGGTG
>CAWFOJ010000214.1:0-4248 GCA_963816585.1 uncultured Holophagaceae bacterium
CGATCCGGTCCCTTTCTCCCCCAAGCCTCAGCCAATCCCACCTTTCGCCACCCGCCCCGACCAGCCGCCTCCCCGCCAGAACCAGGCCCCTCCCCAAGGCTCCGGAGGCCATCCGTCCCGGCAAACTCCCATGGACTACGACGACGGGGCGTGGATGTAATTCCAACGCATCGGTAGGGTCGGGTCCCGGCCTGGCGTCCGCCAGTCCGGTGTTCGGGATGGGCGAGCTCGTGAACACTTATTACCAGAGCGGCCGTCGAAAATCCCACTATAACGACAACGGCGGGAACGAGAAAGTCTACGTCTACGATGAAGAGACGGGCACCCGTTCCGAGCCGAAGTACCAAACGCTCCCAGGCGAGTAAGGCGAGCGCCCCCACCTGCCAAGGGTTGCCGGGGGCACCTCCGGCCGGGATCCGCCGGCCTGCGCCGGTATACTGGACTCCAGGAGTCATGATGCCCGGTCTCACCCAGCCCCTGGAGCGCTACATCCGCGACCCCCGCCTGCTGCCCCTGGCGGACAAGGTGCGCCGCCAGGAACGGCTGAGCTTCCAGGACGGCCTGCTGCTGTACCAGACCCCGGACCTCACCGGGGTGGGCGCCCTGGCCCATGCGGTGCGCCTGCGCCGCCACGGCCTCAAGACCTACTATGTGGTGAGCCGGCGCCTGTCCTACACCAACATCTGCTACACCCACTGCCAGTTCTGCGCGTTCCAGGCCAAGCCCGGGGATCCCAAGGCCTACGTGTACACCCCGGAAGCCATCGTGCGGGAAATGGAGAAGCCCAGAACGCCGGGGTGCGGGAACTGCACATGGTGGCCGGCCACTACCCCAAGCTGAAGATCGACTATTTCGAGGAGATGTTCCGCTCGCTCAAGCGGAGGTTCCCGGACCTGCACCTGAAGGTCTTCACCATGGTGGAGATGGACTACTACGCCCGGGTCTCGGGGATTTCCGTGGAGGAGTTCCTGGACCGGTGCGTGGCCGCCGGGCTGGAGAGCTGCCCGGGCGGCGGGGCCGAGATCTTCGACGAGGAGATCCGCGCCAAGATCTGCATCGGCAAGAAGGACGCGAACACCTGGCTGCGGGTGGCGGAGCTGTGCCACCGCAAAGGCGTTCCCACCAACTGCACCATGCTCTACGGGCACATCGAGGAGCCCCGCCACCGGGTGGACCACCTGCTGCGCCTGCGGGACCTGCAGGACCGCACCGGCGGGTTCCTGGCCTACGTCCCCCTGGCCTACCAGACGGAGGACAACGAGCTGAGCCGGCAGTACGTGATCCACGAGAGCACCGCCCACCAGGACCTGCGGGAGGTGGCGGTGGCCCGGCTGCTCCTGGACAACGTCCCCCACGTGAAGGCGTACTGGGTGATGATCACCGAGGGGCTGGCCCAGGTGGGCCTGAGCTATGGCGCCGACGACCTGGACGGCACCATCATCGAGGAGTCCATCGCCCACGACGCCGGCGCCAAGACCCCCCAGGCCCTGGCCAAGGGCGAGCTGGAGCGGCTCGATCCGGGACGCCGGGTTCGAGCCGGTGGAGCGGGACAACGTCTACAACACCGACTTCTGAAGGTCAGTAGCCGTACGGAGCCTTCCAGGCCTTCCACAGCACGCCGTAATCCTTGACCATCTTCAGCAGGGTCGTCTCCACGAACAGCTCGAGCTGGTTCTCCACCGTCCAGGCGTCCTTCTTCTTGGCGTCCTTGGCGCACGGGGCTTCCAGGCCCTTCAGGGTCTGGGCGTCCAGCTTCACGGTGGACAGGTCCTTGGCCATGCCATCAACGGCCGCCTCCTTCAGGGGATTGAAGTCGATCTTGGAGAGATCAAGCTTGTCCTTGTCCTTGTTGATGTCGAACTGGCCTAGGCCCTCCTCCTGCTTCCGGGCGTCCTTGATGGCCGGCGCGACCAGCTTGTAGGCCTTGAGCCTGGCCACCAGCAGGTCGTGGCTGGCCTTCTTCAGGTCCCCCATGATGGCGTCCAGCTTTGCGTCCTTCGCCTTGGCCACGAACGCCCCGACCGCCTCCACGTGGAGGGTCCAGTCCTCCACGTCATTGGTGGTCGCGCCCTTGCGCTTGTCCCCGGCGTTGGGGCGCAGGGGCACCAGCATCAGATTGTCCACGCCGAAGATGCGGGTGTGCAGGCTGACGGTGTTCCGGTTGGCGTCGGCGGCGGTCTGGTACTGCCTCAAGGTGGTCTGGGCTTCCGCCGCAAAGACCCCGGCCGTCAGGGCCAGGACCATGCAGGCCGTTCTTCCCGGGAGCATAGGATCTCCGAAGCGCCGGCTCGAACCCCGGCGTCGGGGAAAAATATAATTAATTATTAATTGCCGTCAATGGCAGCCGGACGTTCCCGAGCCAGCGGGTGAAACGCCATCCGCCGTCCCCGGCTACCGGATCCACCCCGCCTGGGCTACGGCAAAGGCTTCTACGACGGGACCCTGGCGGCCCGGCCCGGAACCGGGGTCACCCTCGGGGTGGGGTTCACACTGCAGCGGTGCGCCTGCCTGCCCTCCGGGCCCGGGGACCGGCCAGTGCAGGGGCTGGCCACGGAGGCGGGCATCATCTGGTTCGTCCTCAGGGATAACGAGCGGGCCTGGCTAGGAGCCTTTCATGCGCTCCAGCACCGCATCCAGGGCCTGGGACCAGGCCTCCAGCGCCCCCTGCTCGCGCAGGAGCGCCAAACCGTGCCGGGTGATGCCCCCCGGGGTGGCCAGCTGGTCGAGCAGTTCATGAAGCGGCTGGTCCGGCCGGGCCAGGCCCACGTCGGCGGTGCTGCGTAGGGTTTCCAGCACGATCCGGCGCGCCAGGTCCGGGGGCACGCCGGCCCCGGCGGTCCAGGCCGCGGCCTGGTCCGCCAGGGCGTACACCCAGCCGTAGAACGCGGCCAGGGCGCTGGCGGCGGTGAACGCGGCCTCGTCGGGGAGGATGTGCACCTGGCCCAGCAGGGCGAAGGCCTCCCGCACCGCCGGGTGGTCCGGGTGCACCAGGGTGGGGCTGCGGTTCAGGGCGGCGCTGGAGATGGGCATGATCCCGCACCGCCCGGGCCGGGGCCGCCGCCGGGGCCAGGAGGGCCAGGGCCACCCCCGCCGCCGCCGAGGCCACCGCCTGCTCCGGGTGGAAGGACAGGGCCTCCAGGGCCGGCAGTGCGTCCTGGGGGCGCACCGCCAGGATCACCAGGTCCGAGCCGTCCACCACCGCCTGGTTGCCCTCCACCGCCTGGGCCCCCCAGCGCCGGGCCAGCTCTTCCGCCTGCCCGGGGCGCGCGTCGGCGACGAGCACCGGCGCGCCGGGTCCGCGCTTGTGGAACCCTTCCAGGAGATACCCCGCCAGGTGCCCGGCGCCGATGATGCCGATCCGGACGCTCGCCATGCCGCCTCCTTCAAGTGAGTTTCAGGATGCTGTCCCCGCCCGGTACGCCTCCTGGGCACTTTCCCGCATCTTCTGCAGCACCTGCACCAGGACCCGGATCCGCTCCACCATCTCCATCACCTTGACCAGCTTGGGTTCGTCCGGGTACTTCCGGATCAGCAGCTCCACCTGCATGGAGATCACCGCCAGGGGGTTGTTGATCTCGTGCTTGAGGGTCCCGGCCATCTGGCGCAGGGAGTCCAGGCGCTCGGCGGCCCGGGCCTTGCGCTGCAGTTCTTCGTGGCCCTTGAGCACCTGGAGGCGATGGTGCAGGGTCTCCCAGCGGAAGCCTTCCGGCAGGCAATCGGTGGCGCCGGCGGCGAGCAGCTGGGGATAGCGGTCGTCCGGCGCCCGCACCACCAGGATCGGCACCGTGGCGAACGCGGGATGGCGCCGGTAGGCTCCACGCAGGCCACGCAGTCCGGCGTGCCCTTGGCGTCCACCACCAGGTAGCGAGGGCGGGACCGGCAGGGGCGGCGGTTCCGGTTCCAGGGGCGCCAGCTCATGACCCCCGCCTCGGCGACGCTCTCGAACAGCCACATGAGCTCGAAATCCTCGGTCACCAGGCCGAGCATGGGCCGCTGGACCGCCTCCGGCGCCTGGGCGACCATCTTGGCGAAGGACAGGGCGAGGGTCTGGTCGCTCCAGCGCCAGGCGACGCCCAGGTCCTGAAGGGCGTGGAAGGTCCAGGGGTCCGGGGTGGGGATCGGCACGCCGGACGGGAAGTGCAGGCGCAGGGTCCAGTGGGCGGGCTGCTCCGGCCATTCGCCGCCCACCGCGGCCGCCCTCGGGCACCTGCATGAGGCTCGGTTCCACCAGCCCCAGCACCACCTGGA
>CAWFOJ010000215.1:0-15477 GCA_963816585.1 uncultured Holophagaceae bacterium
TACTGTAGCCGCTGAACAGATTACGTATTGCTGAGCTCCCGGACGGGGCCCGCCTGGACGGATAGACCTGGCGGGCGGAGATTCTGGACCTGGAGAAGGTGGCCAGTGCCTGGGCGGCACCGGGATGACCCGCTCCGGCGTCAGCTTGCCGTCCTGGAAGGCATAGGCCAGCACGGTTCCCGGGAAGGTTCAGAGGCCCAGGATGCCCTCGGCCCACGGCAGGCACCGGACGCGGCCCAGGCGCTGGGGCCGGGGGTCCCGGGACAGGAGGTAGAGGTCCGCGTCGGGGAAATCGCGCTGGAAGGCCTGCAGCGACCTGGCATGCTCCTCCCGCACCTGGTCGGTGCTCTTGATCTCCACCAGGGCTGGAGGCCGGCCGGGCCGGGCGATCACCAGGTCGATCTCCACATCGTCCTTGGTGAGCAGGTACAGGAACTGCCAATCCAGCTGCTCGTAGGCACTTCTTGCGTACAGTTCAGCCACCACCAGATGCTCGAACAGATCGCCGAAATAGCTGGTGCCCGGCTGGGGCTGAACGTTGAGCAGATGCCCCATGGCCCGGGCCACACCCGGATCGAACAGGTAGAACTTGGGCGCCCGGCGCAGCTGCTTGCGCACCGAACTGTGGTGGCCCGGCACGAAGAACCCCATCAGGGTGTCTTCCAGGACCTGGTACCAGGACTGGACGGTCTTGCTATCGGTGCCCACGTCCCGGGCGATGGAGGTGAAATTGATGACCTTCCCGTTGCCCTGGGCGGCCACTTCCAGGAACCGGCGGAAGGGACCCAGCCGGCGCACCACCTGCTCGGCCCGGATCTCTTCGCGCAGGTAGCCGTGGGCATAGGCCCTCAGGTAATCCGCCCGCTCCGGGTCGCTGGCCAGGTTCCACACCTCCGGCAAGGTCCCGTAGGCCAGGGCCCGGTCCAGCTGGAATGCGTCGCCCAATTCCCTTCGCACCAGCGGGAACAGATGGCGTAGAGATGCCCGTCCGGCCAGCAGGTTGGCTCCTCCTGCCTCCAGCTTGCGGGCGCTGGAACCGGTGAGCACGAAAGCCTGGGGGACCTTGTGAGTTTCCAACAGGTTGTGCACCACGTCCAGCAGGCGGGGAAGCTTCTGCACTTCATCCACAACCACGTAGCGGACGGTCCCGGGCAGGGCCAACACTTCGCGTTCCAGGGTACGGGGATCCCGGGCCAGTCGGTCCTCCGTGTCCGGTTCCAGGAGGTTGTAGGTGAAGGTTTCGGCCTTGGGTAAAGCCTGGCGCAGCAGGGTGCTTTTCCCGGTGCCACGCGCCCCAAAGAGAAAGCTACTGCGATGATCAGGAAAGTTAAGCAATCTATGGAACATACTCCATATATATCCGCTAAATATGGAGTGTAACCCAAGACGGCCACCTTGCAATCCCCCTTTGAGTCAGTCTGACTGCAAGACCCGGCGGATGAAGGGGGCCTTGGAGGCGGTATAGGCCTCCCGGTCCAGCCGGAACCGGACCGCCAGGTCCCGCTTGAGGGCGGCGTACTGGGCCGCCAGCCCAGGGTCCCGGCGCAGGGCGTCCCGGAAGGCCAGGCGCTGGATCCAGGCCGGGCTCTGGAACGGCAGAGCGCGGTTCCCGGCGGTGTCAGCCCCGCTTCAGGAAGGCCGTGCAGCAGTGCACCGCCCCCCGGCCCTTGATGACCTCCGAGAGATCCACGGTGATCACCTTGATCCCGTTCTTCTCCAGCATCTCCCGGCACCGGGGGCTGCCCTCGGGCTGCACCACCACCCCCGGCTCCAGGGCCACCATGTTGCAGCAGAAGGTCTTCCTCACTTCGGTGGTGGAGGGCGCCTCCAGGATCCTGTAGCCTTTGCGCCGGAGGGCGTCGCACACGTCGTACGGCACCTGCTGGGCGTGCACGATGGCCATGTCGTGGGAAAGCAGGCTCAGGTTGCCGTCGATGTGGATGTTGGTGGAGGGCACCTGCATGTGGATGATCTGGTCCACGCCCATGCGGGTCAGCACGTGGGCCACCTGGTCGTAGCCCGGGCGGTTGGTGCGGGAGGAGGTGGCCAGGATCACCGTGCGCCGGTCCACGAACATGGCGTTGGCGCCCTCGAAGATGCCGTCGCCGCCGACGGTGCAGACGATGGGGACGCCCAGCCGGGCCATGGCGGCGGCCAGGTAGCGCTCCTCGCCCCGCCGGGCGGCCATGCCCGGGCGGCCGATGATGGCCCCTTCCGGGGTCATGAAAGTCAGGTCCCGGCGGTACACGGCGTTGGGCCGGTCCGGGCGGGTCTCCCCCACGTAGTGCACGGTCACGCCGTGGTCGCGGTAGACCTGGACCAGGGCGTCGTGCTGCCGGCGGAACAGCTCCGCGTCCAAAGGCTCTTCGGTGAACCGCATGACCTTGGGGTCGACGGACTCGATCTCGGCGCCGGGGCGGTGCATGAGCACGGCCCGGAGGGTGTCCACTTCCGAGGCGCAGCCCCAGTCGCCCCAGCAGGACTGCATATCCTCCTCGAAGGTGGACTCCTTGGGGAACCAGGTGTCCAGCGGGATGGCATCCGCTTCCTTGCTGGCGGGTTCGGCGGTCATGGGCGTGCCTCCTGGGCGTTGTTCTGGTTCCTGAGCAGGCCTTCCTTGGCCACCCGGCAGATCTCGCCGACGGTGCCGATCAGGACTCCAGGCTGGTTCTTGATGTGGGCGATGATCTCCTCGATCATCTTCACCCGGCTCACCCGGCCGCTGATCATGGGGTGCAGGATGAAGCAGATGGAGCCGCCCTCCTGGTAGATCCCCTCGAACTCCTCCAGCCAGATCTCCTTGACGGCGCTGCAGGGGGCGATGGGGCGCCGGGACGGCTCCTGGATGGTGAAGAAGAAGTGCGACGAGTCGTCGTACAGCCAGTTGAAGGGCAGCTCGGGAATGAAGTCGCCCTTGGAGGTCTTGTGCAGGTACGGGCAGTCCCGGTCCATCATGTTGGTGGAATACTCGAACCCCATGTCCACCAGGGCGTCGATGGTCGTCTGGCTCAGGTCCGCCTCCGGGGCCCGGTGCCCCTTGGGCACCACCCCCAGAAGCTCCTTCATGATCTTCTTGGACTTGGCCACCAGCTCCCGCTCCTGCTCCAGGAACCAGGCCTTCTCGTGCAGGTAGCCGTGGTAGCCCACCTCGTGCCCCCGGCGCACGATCTCGCGGCAGATCGCCGTGTGCTGCTCGATGACCCATCCGGGGATGAAGAAGGTGCTTTTCACCCCCTGGCGGTCCAGCATGGCCAGCAGCCGGGGCACGCCCACGTTGGGATCGTACCCCCCTTCGGCCATCAGGTTCACCGAGAACATGCTGTCCATGCGCCGGGAGAACCAGAAGGTCTCCGCGTCCACGTCGATGGTGAAGGCCACCGCGCACTTGATGCCGTCCGGCCAGATCGAGCTGCCCATGGTCGCTCCTCTTCAGTCTGAATTGTTGAGATTGGAGGGATTATAACCCCAATTCCGGGAATTCGCCGGCAACCTGCACCTTCATTCCGGCCCGCTCCAGCAGGTCCTTGGCCCAGGCGATCTTCTCCGGGCCGAAGGCCGGGCTCCCGGCCAGGGCATGGACGCGGCCCAGGCGCTGGTGCTTGGGCTCCGCCACCCGGTGGTAGGGCAGCAGGTCCAGGCGTTCCACCCCCGGCAGGGTGCGCACGAAGGCGGCGGTGGCCTCCAGGTTGTCCCGGGTGTCGTTCACCCCCGGGATCAGGGGCACCCGGATCACCAGCGTCCTGCCCGCCTCCGCCAGGCGCCGGGCGTTGTCCAGGATGTCCTCGTTGCCGGCGCCGGTGTAGCGCCGGTGCTCGTCCGGGTCCATGTGCTTGAGGTCGTACAGGAACAGGTCCACGTTGGGCGCCAGCCGCTCCACATGCCACCAGGGCGCCTGGCCGCAAGTCGCCACCGCCGTGTGCATGCCCCTCCCCTGGTGCTTGTACCGGTCCAGCAGCTCGGCGGCGAAGTCCACCTGGGCCAGGGGCTCGCCTCCGGACAGGGTCAGGCCGCCGCCGGAGCCTCCGGCATGGAGGGCGTCCCGCATGGCCACCGCCAGCACCTGCTCCACGGTCAGCCAGCGGCCCATGAGGTCCAGGGCCTCCCCGGGGCACGCCTCGGCGCAGGCCCCGCAATGGTCGCACCGGCCCTGGTCCAGCTGCCGTTCCCCGTGCTCGCCCCGGGCCAGGGCGGACCGGGGACAGGCGGGCAGGCACAGGTCGCAGCCCAGGCACCGCTCCTTCAGCCAGACCAGGTCCGGGACCCGGCCCTGGGACTCGGGGTCGCAGCACCACAGGCAGTGCAGGGGGCAGCCCTTGAGGAAGACGGTGGTGCGCACCCCGGGACCGTCGTGGACGGCGTGCGAGCGGATGTGGAAGATCAGGCCCTGGAGCTGGCTGGACGGCTGGGGGTCGCTGGGCAATTCAGACTCCGGAGAAAAAACCCGGACCGGCGGCCCGGGGCGTTTCCGCTCTCTGCCGCCCGGTCACCGGTCGGCGCCTTCCCAGGCTGCTTCGGCCTCGTCCGAGAAGTTGGCGCAGCAGACCCAGCCCCGGACCAGGATCCCGGCCTGGTCCCGGGCCTCCACCCGGAACACGGCCTGGTGGCGGGCGATGGCCAGGCGGAAGGGACCGGCCGGCCACCAGCACAGGTGCGCCGACACCGGGTCGAACCCGTGGTCCCGCAGCCACCGGCGCAGGGTCTGGCGGGCCCGGCCCAGGCGGACCACGTTGTACCAAGCCACCATCCCGGCCAGGGGGACGAGCAGGAAGACCACGACCGGTATGGACAGGGCGGTCATCGTTGGCTCCTGGACAGGTGGGGACCCGGTGGTTCAGGCCCCCGTGAAGGGTGGGACCCGTGGAGGGGGATGCGTGTTTGGCCTCCCTCCAGGCATTATTAAAGCACTGTTAAAACATAGATCAATTCTGGAGGCGGGTTGGTAAAAAATGAACTTTATCTATCAAAGAAACATTCCAAGGGATGGGGAGTCTGCCATTCCCTGGGCCTTGAAAAGACCCATAATCACACGGCGGCTCGTCCGCGCCTTCGGAGGCACCCATGAAGCTCAGCGCCCGGAACATCCTCAATGGCCGCATCACCCAGGTCGTCCACGGTGGGGTGGAGTCGGAGGTGGTGCTGGAAGTGGCACCCGGCGTTCAGATCGTGGCCACCATCACCAAATCCTCGGCGGAACGCATGGCCCTCAAGCCGGGGGACGCCGCCGCAGCCATCATCAAGGCCTCCAGCGTGATCATCGGCGTGGATTGACGGGCCCCGGCAACGGACAACTCGAAGGCTGCCACTCGGATGGGCAATGCTAAACTGGCCTGCGGACCGGTCCGGCATCTCGTGGAGTTGGGGCGGCGTCCGATCATGGGAGGTGGGCGCCTTGGCCCCTTGCGGCAGTGAAACCCTGGGGAGGGAACTGGAGAAGGGCACCTTGGGGGAGGTCTGGGTGCGGTTTCCCCGCCTGCTGGGGGACGTGATCTTCTCCCTGCCCTTCTTCGGCAGCCTGCAGCGGGCCTGGAACCCGGTGGCGGCGGCGGCGGGCGTCCAGCTGCGCTGGATCGCCGTGGGGCACGCATTGGGCGCCGCCCTGTTCAGCGAGGCGGACCCGGGGTACGTGGCGGAGAGCCTCACCGAGTCCGGCGGGCAGGGCAAGCCGGACCCCCGGTCCCTGCAGCGGCGCTGGCGGGCCAACCGCCCGGTGGCGGTCGTCAACCTGAGCCAGAGCGTGCGCCTGGCCCTGGGGGCTTGGCTGGCCCGGGTGCCCATCCGGGCCGGGGACGTGAACAACCGCCTGGGCTTCCTGTACCACCACCGGTTCACCTACCGGGACCTGCCGGTGCCCATCGTGGAGCGCTACCGGCCCCTCCTGGTCCAGCTCACCGGCCAGGACACCCTGTGCTGGGAACCCATCACCCCCCAGCGGTTCGGCGGCCTGGGCGGGCCCAGGAAGCTCCGGGGCCTGGGCTGGGCGGGCGAACCCTACGTGACCCTGGGCTTCGGCACCCGGGGCAATCCCAAGCGCTGGTTCCCGGAAGAGGAAAAATGGCCGGCCCTGGGCCGCCTGCTCCAGGAACGGGGCCTGGCCGTGGTATGGCTGGGGGGCCCGGACGAGCGGGACCAGGGAAGCCGTCTGGCCGCCGCCGTGCCCGGCTCCTTCAACCTCACCGGGCAGACCACCATCCCCGAGGCTTGCGCCCTCCAGCACGGCGCCGCCGGCACGATCGCCGTGGACACGGGGCTGGTGCACACGGCCGCCGCCACCGGCCGCCCCACGGTGATGCTCAACAGCTGCTCCCCGGAGCCCCTCATCAATCCCCTGGGGCCCCTGGCCCTCTCGGTGCGCGGCCCCCTGCTGGACCTGGACGGCCGTCCCGCCTCCGGCGGCCAGCCCGGCTGCTCCGCCCACCGCATCCCGCCCGAACGGGTGCTGAACCTGCTCCTGGCCCTGATGGCCGAGGACCGGCAGCGGCCCGTGGCCGCCGCGCCGGCGTTCGCGACCCGGTAAGCCTGTCTCGGTGCAGGGTTCAAGTCATGCGGGGCCGTCCCACCTTTCCGCGGCCCGGAAGCTGTGGAAGTGTTCGCGCCCGACGACGATGTGGTCGCCCAAGGGCACCCCTAGCGCCTCTCCGGCCGTGCGCAGGCGCCGGGTGAGCAGGATGTCCTCCCGGCTGGGGGCGGGATCCCCGGAGGGGTGGTTGTGGAATGCCACGGCGGTGACGGCGCCGTAGCGCAGGGCCTCCCGGTAGAACTCCCGGGGGCCGATGAGGGTGCCGCTGCTGGTGCCCTGGCTGAGGATCCGCTCCGCCAGCAGGCTGCCCCTGGCGTTCAGGGCCAGCAGGCCGAAACGCTCTTCGGTCCAGCCCTGGCAGCGGACCAGCAGGTAGTCCCCGCAGGCGCGGGGGGAATGGATGCGCGGGGCCGAGGATCCGCCCCGGCGGCTGCGCCGGCACAGTTCCTGGGCCGCCCACAGCTGGCAGGCCCGGGCGGGGCCGATGCCCGGCAGGGCGGTCCAGTGTCCCAGGCCCTGGGCCAGGATGCCCGCCAACCCGCCGCACCGGGTGAGCAGCTCCTGGGCCGCTTCCACGGCGCCCATGCCCCGCCGCCCGGTCCCCCACAGCAGGGCCAGCAGGTCCGCGTCGCTCAGCTCCTCGCCCCGTCCGGCCAGAAGCCGTTCCCGGGGGCGCAGGTCGGGGGCAAGTTCAGCCATGAGCATGGTGCACCTTTCAGGATCGGCCGGCGTTCAGGCGCGCTCCCACCGGCCGGGGTGGTGGCGCCAGCGCAGGAGGGTGAGGCGCCCGTGACCCTCCAGGCGCAGGCATATCGCATCCCGCCCATCCGTGAGGAACCAGGCGTTGGCGGTGGCGGTGCGCCAGGGGGTGACGGTGATGCAGGCGTGGGCGGCGCCCGCGTACTGGGCCCGGAGGGTGTCCTTCATCCCTGGAGGCAGGGGCACCTCCGGGGGCAGGCCCCAGCGCACGCCCCGGGGCAAGTTCAAGGGGCGGAGATCGCCGTCCCCGCGCCCCGGGGCCGGCGCCCCCAGGACCAGCCGCACCGGCCGTCCCCGGGCCCGGGCCTGGTGGAAGGCCTGCTCCACGCTGGCCCGCAGCTCGCCCTGGACCGCCGTGAGGGCAGGGTTTCCCGGGGGCCGCCCGAGACCCCCCAGGCCCGCCAGGACACCCAGGATGGCCAGGGCCACCAGCAGCTCCACCAGGGAATGCCCTCCCCACGGCCCGGGAGACCCGGGCGCCCTAACACCGCGCGCCATGGCCATCCCCCCTCAATCCAGGGTCAGGTACGGCCTGAGCCGCAGGAAGGCCTTCTCGCCGATGCCCTTGACGTTCATGATCTCCTCCAGGCGCCGGAACGGGCCGTGCTCCCTGCGGAAAGCCAGGATCCGCTCGGCGGTCTTGGCGCCGACCCGGGGCAGCTGCATGAGTTCCGTGGCGGTGGCGGTGTTCAGGTTGACCGGGCGCTCGGGCAGGGGCCGGGGGGCGCCCGACAGCGCCGCCCCGACCAGGGCCAGGGCGAGCATCCAGGAAGTGAGCCGGGTACGCAGGGGGGTTCGCATGGGCCGGGAACTTCAACTTCCGTGCCGGCACCGGGCAGGGGGGTTGGGTCCCGGCCGGCGTCAGCCATGTCATGGTTCAAGGACGCCGAGTTCCATGGCCCAGCTCCAAAACGAACATCCAGGCCATTTGCCAAATGTCCGGCGATGCCCCCTTTGTCATCCGAAGTTGACGGGCTCCGGGCCGGGCCTGGCGTAAGTTGTTGCTACAATCGGCTCGTGATCAAGAAAATCCCCACGGCCGATCTCAAGCTGGGCATGTTCGTCCACGACCTGAATTGTGGCTGGCTCGACCACTCCTTCCTGCGCAACAGCTTCATGCTGCGCAAGGAGGCGGATCTGGAGAAGATCCTGCAGAGCGGCATCTCCGAGGTCTACATCGACACCATCAAGGGCATCGACTGCCTGGACGCCCCCACCGAAGCGGAAGTGCAGGACGAACTCGCCGCCCGGATCCGGGGCCAGGCCGCGACCGCGCGGCCGCCGGCGAGCCGCACCACCTACGCGGAGGAACTGGGGTTCGCCAAGCGGATCCTGAAGGAAGCCAACCAGGTCATCCATTCCATCCTGGTCGACGTGCGCCTGGGCAGGCAGATCCAGGTGGAGCGCGTGCATCCGGTGGTGTCCCAGATCACCGAGTCGATCCTGCGCAACCAGGGCACCCTGGTGAGCCTGTGCCGGATCCGGGAGGGCGATACCTATACCTTCCAGCACTCGGTGAGCGTATGCGCCCTGCTGGCGACCTTCTGCCGCGCCATGGGCATGAACCCCGAGACCATCCACGAGGCCGGCATGGGCGGGATGCTCCACGACCTGGGCAAGATGCGGGTGCCGGACCACATCCTCAACAAGCCGGGCAAGCTCACCGAAGCGGAGTTCGCGGTCATGAAGGACCACGTGGTCCTGGGGGCGGAGGTGCTCAGGAGGACCCCCGGCATCTCCCGGACCGTCCTGCAGGTGGCTGAAGAGCACCACGAGCGCTACGAAGGCACCGGCTACCCCAGGCGCGAGAGGGGGGCGGAGATCTCCCAGCTGGGGCGCATGGCCGCCATCGTGGACGTGTACGACGCCATCACCTCCAACCGCATCTACCACAAGGGCATGGAACCGTCCGCGGCCCTCACCAGGCTGTTCGAGTGGAGCGACCACCACTTCGACCCGGACCTGGTGCAGCGCTTCATCCAGGCCATCGGGATCTACCCGGTGGGCTCCCTGGTGCGCCTGGACAGCGGACGCCTGGCGGTGGTGGTCGAGCAGGGTTCCCAGGGGCTGCTGGCCCCGGTGGTGCGGGTGGTGCACGACCCGCGCCTGGGCCGGCAAGTCCGCCCGCACGACCTGGACCTGTCGAACCCCTCGAGCGGAGGGGACAGCATCACCGGCAAGGAGGACCCCGAGGCCTGGGGCATCAACCCGTACGATCACCTGATGCTGGAATCGCCCTGATCCGCCAGGCGCAGCAGCGTCTGCAGCAGGACCTCGGCGCCCAGCCGCAGGTGTTCGTCCCGGGTGCGCTCGGCGGGGCTGTGGCTGATGCCGCCGATGCTCGGCACGAAGATCATGGCCGCGGGGCAGATGCGGGCCAGCATCTGGGCGTCCTGGCCGGCGCCTGAGACCATGGGCCGGGCCGGGTGGCCCAGGGCCGCGGCGGATTCCTGGATCGCCCGCACCACGCCCGGATCGAAGATCACCGGCCCGGACCGGGCCAGGCTGCGGGTCCGGATGTCCAGGCCCTCCGCCGCCGCCAGGCCCTCCAGGAACCCCGCCAGGCGCCCTTCGGCCTCCCGCAGCCGCCCTTCGTCGGTGTTGCGCAGGTCCACCGTGAGCACCGCCTCCCGGGGGATGACGTTCACCAGGTTCGGCGCCAGGCGCAGCGCGCCCACCGTGGCCACCTGGGATCCGCCCAGGTCCTTGGCCAGGTCCCGCACGAAGCAGACGACCCGGGCGGCGCCGTAGCCGGCGTCGTGGCGCATGGACATGGGGGTGGTGCCGGCATGGTTGGCCACGCCCCGCACGGCCACCTCCCGCCAGGAGATCCCCTGCAGGCTTTGCACCGCCCCCAGGTCCCCGCCTTCCCGGTCCAGGATGGGCCCCTGCTCGATGTGCAGCTCCACGAAGGCGTGGGGCGCGATGGCGCCGGGCGCCATGGCGCCCAGGTAGCCGATGCGTTCCAGTTCCGCCCCCAGGGTCGGGCCGTCCACGGCGGGCGTGGCCAGGGCTTCCGCCAGGCCCAGCCCGCCGGCGTACACCAGGGAGCCCAGCATGTCCGGCTGGAAGCGCGCCCCCTCCTCGTTGGTGAACACCGCCACCGCCAGGGGCCGCCGGGTGCGCAGGCCGGCCCGGTCCAGGGCGCGCAACGCCTCCAGCCCGGCCAGCACCCCGTAGTTCCCGTCGTACTTGCCGCCGGTGGCCACCGTGTCGATGTGGGAGCCGGTCATGACCGGGGCCAGGTCCTCCCGGCCCGGGCGCAGGGCGACGATGTTGCCCACCCGGTCCACCCGCACCTCCAGGCCCAGTTCCCGCATCCACGACACCACCAGGTCGCGCCCTCGGCGGTCTTCGTCGGTGAGCGCCAGCCGGCAGCACGAGCCGTCCTCCTGGCGGCCCACCGCCCCCAGTTCCTCCAACCGGGCCAGCAATCCTTCGCCATCGATGCTCGGGGTGGCCATGGTTCCCTCCTCGGATTCACTTTATTTTGCCAAGGCGGATTCCGGAAGTTCCCGGGGCGAGTGCACTTCCAGGCCGGCGGCGGCAGCCGCGGCCCGGTGCAGCTCCAGCCAAACGCTGCAAAAGGTGAGGAAAGCCCCGAGGTACGGCCATAATGGAGGGATCCCATCACAGGCATGGAGCCGGCCCCCGGCTCCGCTGACCCGTTCCGGAGCGTCATTCCTGGAGGCTTCATGCTGCCGTTCGAGTTCCACAACCCCACCCGCATCGTCTTTGGCGAAGGGCGCATCGCCCAGCTGGACCGGCTGATCCCGGAGCAGGCCAAGGTGCTGATCCTCACCGGCGGCGAAAGTGCCGAGAAGCACGGCACCTTGGCGGAGGTGCGCGCGGCCCTCGGCGCCCGCAGGCACGAGACGTTCCGAGGCATCGAGCCCAATCCAACCTATGAGACTCTCATGGAGGCAGTGGAACTCATTCGCCGGGACGGGTTCGATTTCCTGCTGGCGGTGGGCGGGGGCTCGGTCCTGGACGGCACCAAGTTCGTGGCCGCCGCGGTGCTCTGGCCCGGCGACCCCTGGCAGATCCTGACCACCCAGGGCAAGGACGTGAAGGAGGCCCTGCCCCTCGGGACCGTGCTCACCCTTCCGGCCACGGGTTCGGAGATGAACAACACCGGGGTCATCACCCGCCGCAGCGAACAGGCCAAGCTGTTCTTCGGCTGCGCGACCACCTACCCGCTGTTCTCCATCCTGGACCCGGCCAAGACCCTCACCCTGCCCGAGCGCCAGGTGTGTAACGGCATCGTGGACACGTTCGTGCACGTCACCGAGCAGTACCTCACCCGGCCCGCCGGAGGCCACGTGCAGGACCGCTTCGCCGAGGGCCTGCTGGCCACCCTGATGGAGCTGGGCCCCCGGGCCCTGGCCGAGCCGGGCGACCTGGAGGTGCGGGCCAGCCTCATGTGGGCCGCCACCCTCGCCCTCAACGGCCTGATCGGGGCGGGCGTACCCCAGGACTGGGCCACCCACATGCTGGGGCACGAGATCACCGCCCTGCACGGCATCGACCATGCCCGCACCCTGGCCCTGGTGCTGCCCGCCCTCCTGGAAACGCGGTTCCCGCGCAAGCAGGCCAAGCTGGCCCAGATGGCCGAACGGGTGCTGGGCATCCACGAGGGCACCCAGGAGTCCCGGGCAAGGGCCGCCATCTTCCGGATCCGCGGATTCTTCGAAGCCATGGGCTGCCCGACCCGGCTGTCCGCCTACGGCCTGGACGCCGCAGCCGTCCCGCCCCTGGTGCGCCAGCTGGAGGCCCACGGCAGGACCGCCCTTGGCGAGGACAAGGGCGTGACCCTGGAACTCAGCCAGGCCATCCTGGAGGCGGCCCTTTGACGGGCAGCATCTGGAAAAGCCCCATCGACCTGGCCGGCCTCACCGCGGTGTGCGCCGGCACGGCCGTATCCCACCTGGGGATCCAGTTCCTGGAGGTGGGGGACGACTTCATCCGGGCCCGCGTTCCGGTGGACGAGCGCACCCGCCAGCCCTACGGGCTGCTGCATGGCGGGGTGTCGGCGGAGCTGGCGGAGACCCTGGGGTCCATCGGCGCGGTGCACGCGGCGGAGCCGGGCCGCCGGGTGGTGGGCCTGGAAATCAACGCCAACCACCTGCGCAGCGCCACCTCCGGGTGGGTCACGGGCACGGCGCGGCCCCTGCACCTGGGCCGGTCCACCCAGGTCTGGCAGATCGAACTGGAGGACGACCAGGGGCGGCGGGTCTGCGTGTCCCGGTTGACCCTGGCGGTCCTGACCCCGGACGAAACCTGACGTTTAATAATTTTCATATTCCAGCAGGTGAGAAGGCCGGGGGTAAGGTCAGCCCGGAAGCCGACGGTGTCCAAAGTTCAACGGATGACGTCTTGCGGGACAGTAGAAGGATTCCATAATTATTTAATAAGAAATCCGGGATCCTTCCGGGTGCCATCCGCTCAGTCCCCTTAGGAGAGACCATGCCATCGCTCACCCGCCCGCGGGCCGCAGTCGCGGTCTGCCTGTTCACCGTCATGGCCCGGGGCCAGGCGACCCCTTCCGGCGCTCCCATTCCCCAGGCCGCCCCGCCGGCCACCGCCGCGCCCACGGCGGGAGGGTCCGCCACCCCGGCGCCCCAGGCTGCGGCCGATCCCTCCAATCCCCTCACCAAGGACACCAAGCCCACCGGTGCCGCCCCTGCGCCTGTGGCGGCCGCTCCCACTCCCGGCGCTGCCCCCGCCCCCGCTACCCCCGCCCCCGCCGCTCCGGCCCCCGCCCCCGCCGCTCCCGCCCCCGCCCCCGCCGCTCCCGCCCCCGCCCCCGCCGCTCCCGCCCCCGAACCGCCAGCAAAAGGCGTGATCTTGCATCTGCACGTTATGGTTGGCTCCCGCCAGGCCGCCGCGGATGGCATCCTGCCCGGGGAACTCCAGGACATGGCGTCCTCCTTGAAGAACGAGGAGGGGCTGGGCAGTCTGGCGCTCGCCGCCTCGTTCCAGGTCCAGGTCATGGACGGTGCCGCAAGCCTGAGCGGCATGGAGCAGTCCCAACCCATCCCCGGCGGGGCTCCGGACGGCAATCAGGCCACCGTCAAGTTCGAATGGAAGATCGACAAGCTCAAGGTGGACAACACCCCCGGGGGGGTCACCAACATCTATATGCAGGGGTTCCAACTCGCCACGTCCGTGGATGCCGGTGTCATCGCCCAGCTGAAAACGGACCTGTACCTTTCGGACGGCCGGAAGGCCCTGGTGGGCACCGCCGGCACGGTGGGGGACAAGGTGCTCCTGGTGGTGGCGTTGGCCAAGGCGGTGCGGTAGTAAAGTGGTCCGGTCATGACCGGACCCGCCCCGACTTCGCCCTGGTCTTCCCTCGCCGCCAGCTGGGAAGACCTGTTCCCTCTGCGCCCGCCCCGCCTGGCCCTGGCCGAGGCTCTGGCCCCGCCCGGCGGCCGGGTCCTGGACGCGGGCTGCGCCACCGGCAGCCTGCCCCGGGCCCTGGCCGCCCGGGGCAGGACGGCCCATGGGCTGGACCTGGACCCCGCGTTCCTGGAGGTGGCGCGGCGCCGGGCCGAGGCCGAGGGGGTGGCGGTCACCTGGCACCTGGCCAGCCTGCTGGACCTGGGCCGGGCGACCGCCGGGAACCGGTTCCGCCTGATCACCTGCCTGGGGCAGACCCTGCCCCACCTCCTGGAGGAAGCGGAGTGGCTGGATTTCTTCCGCCAGGCCCGGGAAGCCCTGGAACCAGGCGGTTCCCTGGTGATCCAGGCGGTGAGCGACGCGGGGCTTGCCCCCGGGCAGGAGCGCGCCCTGCCGCCCCTGGCCTGCCCTGGGGGGCGCCTGGAACGACGCCGGGTCATGCTTTCGGAAACCCTGGCCCGGTTCGAGAACGTGTTCCACCCCGACAGAGGTTCGCCGATCGCGAGCCTGGTACTGCACCGGCGCATGGCGCCTGAGTGGGCCGGAGAGCTGCTGCGCCAGGCCGGCCTGGAACCGGGCCCGCCCCAGGCGGATGAAGCGGGGCGGCCGTTCCAGGATGACTCCGCGGGCTGGTTGATGCTCGCCGAACGGGCCGGCTGAAAGCGGCCGTTGCACCATCCCGTCCGATCCCTGCAGCAAAGGCGCCCCCGAAGGGGCGCCTTTGCTGCAGGGATGCGGAGCTTGGGGCTCAGCCGTTCTTCTTGACGAAGGCTTCCATGTATTCCACCAGGGTCTTGACGTTGTCCACGGTGACCGCGTTGTAGGTGGAGACCCGGATGCCGCCGATGTCCCGGTAGCCCTTGAGCCCGACCATGCCGGCCTTCTTGGCGTCCTTCACGAAGGTGTCGGTGAGCTCCTCGGTGGGGAGGAAGAAGTCCACGTTCATGAGGGAGCGGTCGGCCTTCTCGGTGACGAACGGCTTGTAGAAGCCCGGGTGCTTGTCGATGCAGCCGTAGAGCAGTTCACCCTTCTTGCGGTTGTTGGCCTCGATGGCTTTCAACCCGCCGATGGACTTGTTGTAGGCCAGCACGTTGCGCAGGATGTAGATGCCGAAGCAGGGCGGGGTATTGTACAGGCTGTTCTTCTCTGCGTGGATCTTGTAGCGCAGGTAGCTGGGCAGGTCGTCGGCCTTGCACTTTTCCAGGAAGTCGTCCCGGACGATGGTGAGGGTGACGCCCGAGGGGCCCAGGTTCTTCTGGGCGCCGGCGTAGATCAGCCCGAAGGGGGCGATGTCGAACGGCCGCCACATGATGTCGGAGCTCATGTCGCAGATGTAGGGGATTCCCTTGGTGTCCGGGAAGCTGTGCCACTGGGTGCCTTCCACCGTGTTGTTGGAGGTGAAGTGCACGAAGGAGGCGTCCGGGCGGATCTTGATCTCCTCGGGCCGGGGCAGGCGGGCGAACTTCAGCTCCTTGGTGGTGCCGGCGCATTTGACGTTCTCCTCGCCCCCAACCAGCTCGGCTTCCTTGTACGCCTTCTCGGCCCAGTTGCCGGTGACCAGGTAGTCGGCCTTCTGGCCGGCCCGCAGCAGGTTCAGGGGGATCATGCCGAAGGACAGGTGGGCGCCGCCCTGCAGGAGCAGGACCTTGTAGTTGGCGGGGATGTTCATCAGCTCGCGGGTGAGGGCCAGGGCTTCCTCGTGGACCGCGTCGTATTCCTTGGCACGGTGGCTGATTTCCATGACCGACATGCCGGTGCCGGCGAAATCCAGCAGTTCTTCCTTGGCCCGTTCCAGGGCC
>CAWFOJ010000216.1:0-8423 GCA_963816585.1 uncultured Holophagaceae bacterium
ACCAGGGTGGGCCGGGACCGCAGGTTGCCGGGACCCCCGGGAAGACGATCCGCCCGGGCACGGTGGTCTCGATGCGGTCCGCGAACTTGAGCACCACCCCGCCGTTGGTGGCGAGCACGTCCGCGTCCTCCCGCCGCTCCCGGGACCCGGGGCCATCCGGGTTGGGCACCTGGGACACCACCGTGACCCGGCCGCCCACGTACTTCTCCAGCAGCTTCTGGGGGGTCAGCAGGTCGAAGTCGAAGTTCTGCTCGTTGATCCAGAACTCCTTGGGCTCGGTGAGGTTGCGCAGGAGCGCCGTCTCCGGGCGGATCTGGGCCGAGACCTCCTGGAAGGCCAGCTCCAGGTCCCCGGCGGGCAGGGCCACCTCCCGCAGGTCCCGCACCAGGGCCAGGTTGTTGTTGTAGATGGTCACCGCCAGGGCCTTCTGGTCCTTCTGGGTGGTGACGGTCTCGGCGCCGGCGGCCGCGAGGCGGGGCAGGGCGCCCAGGGCCAGGACGATCAGCCCGGCGCTCCCGGCCATCCGGAATCGTGTGCAAGCGCCCATGGCGGCCTCCAGGAAAGGTGGGGACGGATGCCACTATGCCCCCGAAGGGGCTCCGGTTCCAGGGCTTGATCCGTCACTTACAAGTCACTCATTCTTCACGGGATTGGCACCTGGGTCCGGCAAGGTGGTTAGACATGATCAAAGGTTCGGTCCAGCACCTCCACCCGCTGCTCTCCCCGGAAGGGCTCCAGGCCGACGACTCGGAACCGCCCCACCGGTTCCGGACCCTCTGGATCTCCGACGTGCACCTGGGCACCTGGGGCAGCAAGGCCGAGCACCTGGTGGACTTCCTGCGCCACCACAGCGCCGACGCCCTCTACCTGGTGGGCGACCTGGTGGACGGTTGGCGCCTGCGCAGCCAATGGTACTGGCCCCAGAGCCACAACGACCTGGTGCAGAAGCTCCTGCGCATGGCCCGCAAGGGCACCCGGGTGACCTACATCCCGGGCAACCACGACGAGATGTTCCGGCAATACCTCGGCCTGGACTTCGGGGGCATCGCCCTGCGCGGGCACGCGGTCCACCTCACCGCCGACGGCCGCCGGCTGCTGGTGCTGCATGGGGACGAGTTCGACGCGGTGGTGCTGTATTCCAAGTGGGTCGCCCGCTTGGGCGCCGCACTGTACGACGTCCTGGTCCTGGTCAACCACGGGTTCAACTTCCTGCGCCGGAAGCTGGGCTACCCTTACTGGTCCCTGTCCGCCTTCGTCAAGCTCAAAGTCAAGAACATCGTCTCCTTCGCCACCCGGTTCGAGGGTGTCCTGGTCCGGGAGGCCCGCAAGCGCGGGGTGGACGGGGTGGTCTGCGGCCACATCCACAAGGCCGAACTGCGCATGGCGGGCGACCTGCTCTACGCCAACACCGGCGACTGGATCGAGAGCTGCACGGCGCTGGCGGAGCACTTCGACGGCCGGCTGGAGCTCCTGACCTGGACCGAGATCCGCGGCCCGGTCGGCAAGCCCGCGAGCGCCGCATGAAGGTCCTCCTGGTCACCGACGCCTGGCGCCCCCAGCTGAACGGAGTGGTGCGGACCCTGGAGCACCTGCGGGAGGAATTGGCCGCCCTGGGTCACGAGACCTGGGTGATCCACCCGGGCCTGTTCCATTCCTGCGCCTGCCCCACCTACCCGGAGATCCGCCTGTCCTGGGACGCCCCCTGGTCCATCGGCCGGCACCTGCGGGAAGCCGGGGCCGACGCCATCCACCTGGCCACCGAAGGCCCCCTCGGCCTGTGCGCCCGCCGGTGGTGCCTGAGGCACCGCCTGCCGTTCACCACCGCCTTCCACACCCGGTTCCCGGAATACATCCAGGAGCGCTTCCATTTCCCCCTGGGCCCGAGCTACGCCTGGCTGCGCAAGTTCCACGGCGCCGCCGCCAAGACCATGGTGGCCACCCCGAGCCTGCGGGACGACCTGTCCCGCAGGGGGTTCCGTAACCTGGTCTTCTGGTCCCGGGGGGTGGACACCGGCCTGTTCCGCCCCCGGCCCAAGACCGCCCTGGACCTGCCGCGCCCGGTGTTCCTGTGCGTGGGGCGGGTGGCGGTGGAGAAGAACCTGGAGGCGTTCCTGAAGCTGGACCTGCCGGGCAGCAAGGTGGTCATCGGCGCCGGGCCCGACCTGGCCATGCTGCGGGAGCGCCACCCCCGGGCCCATTTCCTGGGGGCCAAGGAAGGGGAGGACCTGGCCCAGGCGTTCGCCGCCGGGGACGTGTTCGTGTTCCCCTCCCGCACCGACACCTTCGGCCTGGTGCTGCTGGAGGCCATGGCCTCGGGACTGCCGGTGGCGGCCTACCCGGTGACCGGGCCCCTGGACGTGGTGGCCCCGGGCGTCACCGGGGTCCTGGACGAGGACCTGGGCCGGGCGGCGCTGGCGGCGCGGGACTTGTCGCCCCAGGCCTGCCGGGAGCATGCCCTGGCCTATTCCTGGCAAGCCTGCGCAAAGCAGTTCCTGGGGCACCTGGAAGCGGTCACCTCAGGGTGATCACCGTCGCCCCGGCGCCGCCCTGGTTCTGGGGCGCGTCCTCCACCTTGGCGATGCCCGGATGCCCCTTCAGAGCCTCCCGCACCGCCGCCTTGAGCCTCCCGGTGCCGTGGCCGTGCACCACCCGGATGAACTTCTGCCCGGCGGCGATGGAGGCCTCCACGAACCGGTGCACCTCCACGTCCACGTCGTCCGAGGCCCGGCCGATGAGGTTGATCTCCGCATGCACCGGCTCCCCCTGGACGCGCAGGCGCACCCGCCCCCGGGCCGGGGCTGAAGGCGCGGCGGCGCCCAGGCCGCTCCGGAACAGGGGCTCCAGCTCCCCGGCCCGGGCCTCGAAGGTGCGGCCCTGGGCGGTCTGCAGGACGACCCGGTCGCCCTTCATGGCGCTGATGCGCCCCTCCACCCCCAGCCCCCGGTGGCGGGCGTAGCCGCCTTCCTTCAATTCGGGCTGGTCCTGGGCCGGGCGGGAGGGAGGCGCCCCGACGCGCAGCTCCGCCTGGGCGATCTGCTCCATGGTGCGGATGCGCTCCCTGGCCTCGGTGCCCAGCCGGTCGGGGTTGGCTTCCAGGGCGGCCTTGTGCTGCGCTTTCAGCTCCTTCACCAGCCGCTTGGCCTCGTGGTCCAGGAACTCCAGCACCCGCTGCACCTTCTCCTGGGACTCGCGCTGGAACTTGTCCTGCCGGGCGCGCAGGTCCTCCTCCCGGCGGGCCAGGATCTGCCGGTCCTTGTCCACGGCGGCGGCGCGCCGCTCCAGCTCCGCGGCCTGCTCCAGCACCCGGGTGCGGTCCGCCTCCAGCTGGCGCAGGAACTCGCGCCAGTCCTGCTCGCGCTTGCCCAGGACCTTCTCGGCGTGGTCCAGGATGTACGGAGGCAGGCCCAGCTTGGCGGCGATGGTGATGGCCCGGCTCTGGCCGGGCATGCCCACCAGCAGGCGGTAGGTGGGGGCGAGCCGCTCCTCGTCGAACTGCACCGAGGCGTTCTGGAACCGGGGGTGGCGCAGGGCCCACTGGCTGATCTCGCCCAGGTGGGTGGAGCACAGCACCCAGCACTGGCGCCGGGACAGGGCCTGGAGCAGGGCGATGCCCAGGGCGGCGCCCTCCTTGGGGTCGGTGCCGGTGCCCAGCTCGTCCAGGAGCACCAGCCCGCCGCGCCGGGCCCGGGCCAGGATGCCCTTCAGGTGGAGGATGTGGCTGGAGAAGGTGGACAGGCTGCCCACCAGGGTCTGGTGGTCGCCGATGTCCGCGTGCAGGCTGGCCAGTTCCGGCACTTCGGTGCCCTCCCTGGCCGGGATGGCGCACCCGGACCGGGCCAGTGCGGTGAGCAGGCCCACGGTCTTGAGCACCACCGTCTTGCCCCCGGTGTTGGAGCCGGAGATCACCACCCCCGGGCGCTCCCGGTCCAGTTCCAGGGTGAGGGGGACCACCTCGTGCTCCAGGGGTTCCAGCTCCAGGGCGGCGCGCACCCCGGGCAGGAGCAGGGGATGCCGGGCCTCCAGGAGGTGCAGGCGGTCCTGGCCCAGGTCCGGCAGGACGCCGTCGCACAGGGCGGCCCAGCGCAGCAGGGCCAAGGTCTCGTCCGCGTCCGCCTGGAACCGGTGCCAGCGCTCGAAGTCGAATCGGCGGCCGCGCAGGCGGTCCAGCAGGTCCCGGAGGAAGGCGTACACCGCCTGGGTGTAGTCCTGGTCGGCCTCCACCAGGTCGTTGTTCAGCTGTACCGCCTCGAAGGGCTCCAGGAACACCGTGGCGCCGCTGCTGGAGCGGTCCAGCACCAGCCCGGGCACCAGGCTGCGGCGCTCGATGCGCACCGGCAGGCACTGGCGGCCGTTGCGCTCCACCACGTTGGGGTCCTGGAACGCTTCCGGCACTTCCTTGAGGATCTTCAGCAGCCGGTTCTGCACCGCCAGGAAGCAGCGGGTGCGGGCCCGGTACAGCTCCGCCAGGCCGGGCACCTTCATGGGGTCCAGCTGGCCGTCCTCGGTGAAGCTGCGGGCCAGCAGGTCGGCCAGGGGGGTGGGGTCCGGCAGCAGCTCGGCGGTCACCTGCAGGCGGTCGATGCCCAGCTCGGCGCCCTCCGGGGCCGGGACGCCGTCGGGCCAAGCCAGGCCGGAGCAGCCACGCAGCAGCGCCGCCGTGGCCCGCAGGCCCTCCCGCAGCTGCCGCCAGTGCTCCGGCAGGGGCCAGCCCATGGGGTTCAGCACCTCGTCCAGGGCTTCGTCGAAGGGGACGATGGGCAGCGCCGCCGGATCGCCGGCCCACAGGGGGCCCAGTTCCATCTGGCGCAGACGGCGCAGGCCCCGGCGGCCGTCCCATGGGGACAGCCGGGCAAGCGCCTCCCGGCCCAGGCGGGTCCGGGCTCCTCCGGCCACCAGGGCGGTCAAGGCGGGAAACTCGACGGCTTCCAGTTCCGGGTCGTGCAAGGGGTCGGGGTGCGGCATCGGCAGTGGCGGAGGCGGCAGTAAAAAGGCCCGCCGAGCGGGCCTTTACATGGTATCGGAACGGGACGGGCCTCAGCCCATCAGCCTGCGCTCCTGGGCCAGGCGTTTGAGGGTCTTTTTCCTCGCGGCGAGCATTTTGCGCTTGCGCTTGGCGCTGGGCTTCTCGTAGTGCTGGCGCTTCTTGAGCTCGCTGAGGATGCCGGACTTTTCGCACTTCCGCTTGAAACGGCGGAGGGCGTTCTCGAAGGTTTCGTCTTCCTTGATCTTCACCAGTGGCATATGGACACCTCCTTTCGCCGTGGACTCGCCCATTTCCACCGCTGCCGGTGGAACGGGCCGTGGATCAGAATACCCTGGCCAGGCAGGGATTTCCATAATTCATGTGGGATCGCGGAGGTGGATACAATGCCTAATACCCCTGGATGATTCATGAACTCTTCGGTCCCGCCCCGAAAGCATTCGAAAAAATACACAACCGAGGATCTGTTCGGAGACATCCTCAGCGACCTGGAGGGGCCGGATCAGCCCGCTCCGCGGACGGAACCCCCGTCCGGCCATGTCGCCGTCCTGGAGGCCGGACGGGGGTTCCGTCCGCGGAGCGGGCTGATCCGGCCCCTCCAGGTCGCTGAGGATGTCTCCGAACAGATCCTCGGTTGTGTATTTTTTCGAATGCTTTCGGGGCGGGACCGAAGAGTTCATGAATCATCCAGGGGTATTAGGCATTGTATCCACCTCCGCGATCCCACATGAATTATGGAAATCCCTGCCTGGCCAGGGTATTCTGATCCACGGCCCGTTCCACCGGCAGCGGTGGAAATGGGCGAGTCCACGGCGAAAGGAGGTGTCCATATGCCACTGGTGAAGATCAAGGAAGACGAAACCTTCGAGAACGCCCTCCGCCGTTTCAAGCGGAAGTGCGAAAAGTCCGGCATCCTCAGCGAGCTCAAGAAGCGCCAGCACTACGAGAAGCCCAGCGCCAAGCGCAAGCGCAAAATGCTCGCCGCGAGGAAAAAGACCCTCAAACGCCTGGCCCAGGAGCGCAGGCTGATGGGCTGAGGCCCGTCCCGTTCCGAAACATGAAAGGCCCGCTCGGCGGGCCTTTCTACCGCCGCCTCCGCCACTGCCGATGCCGCACCCCGACCCCTTGCACGACCCGGAACTGGAAGCCGTCGAGTTTCCCGCCTTGACCGCCCTGGTGGCCGGAGGAGCCCGGACCCGCCTGGGCCGGGAGGCGCTTGCCCGGCTGTCCCCATGGGACGGCCGCCGGGGCCTGCGCCGTCTGCGCCAGATGGAACTGGGCCCCCTGTGGGCCGGCGATCCGGCGGCGCTGCCCATCGTCCCCTTCGACGAAGCCCTGGACGAGGTGCTGAACCCCATGGGCTGGCCCCTGCCGGAGCACTGGCGGCAGCTGCGGGAGGGCCTGCGGGCCACGGCGGCGCTGCTGCGTGGCTGTCCGGCGGCTCGGCCCGACGGCGTCCCGGCCCCGGAGGGCGCCGAGCTGGGCATCGACCGCCTGCAGGTGACCGCCGAGCTGCTGCCGGACCCCACCCCCCTGGCCGACCTGCTGGCCCGCAGCTTCACCGAGGACGGCCAGCTGGACCCCATGAAGGTGCCCGGCCTGGCGGAGCTGTACCGGGCCCGCACCCGCTGCTTCCTGGCGGTGCAGAACCGGCTGCTGAAGATCCTCAAGGAAGTGCCGGAAGCGTTCCAGGACCCCAACGTGGTGGAGCGCAACGGCCGCCAGTGCCTGCCGGTGCGCATCGAGCGCCGCAGCCTGGTGCCCGGGCTGGTGCTGGACCGCTCCAGCAGCGGCGCCACGGTGTTCCTGGAGCCCTTCGAGGCGGTACAGCTGAACAACGACCTGGTGGAGGCCGACCAGGACTACACCCAGGCGGTGTACACCTTCCTCCGGGACCTGCTGGACCGCCTGCGCGGCCGCCGATTCGACTTCGAGCGCTGGCACCGGTTCCAGGCGGACGCGGACGAGACCTTGGCCCTGCTGCGCTGGGCCGCCCTGTGCGACGGCGTCCTGCCGGACCTGGGCCAGGACCGCCTGCACCTCCTGGAGGCCCGGCATCCCCTGCTCCTGCCCGGGGTGCGCGCCGCCCTGGAGCTGGAACCCCTGGAGCACGAGGTGGTCCCCCTCACCCTGGAACTGGACCGGGAGCGCCCGGGGGTGGTGATCTCCGGCTCCAACACCGGGGGCAAGACGGTGGTGCTCAAGACCGTGGGCCTGCTCACCGCACTGGCCCGGTCCGGGTGCGCCATCCCGGCCAGGGAGGGCACCGAAGTGCCGGAACTGGCCAGCCTGCACGCGGACATCGGCGACCACCAGACCCTGGTGGGCAGCCTGTCCACCTTCTCCAGCCACATCCTCCACCTGAAGGGCATCCTGGCCCGGGCCCGGCGCGGCGGGCTGGTGCTCCTGGACGAGCTGGGCACCGGCACCGACCCCAAGGAGGGCGCCGCCCTGGGCATCGCCCTGCTCCAGGCCCTGTCCCGGCGCCAGTGCTGGGTGCTGTGCTCCACCCACCTGGGCGAGATCAGCCAGTGGGCCCTGCGCCACCCCCGGTTCCAGAACGCCTCGGTGCAGTTCGACGAGGAGCGGCTCGCCCCCACCTACCGCCTGCTGGTGGGCATGCCCGGCCAGAGCCGGGCCATCACCATCGCCGCCAAGCTGGGCCTGCCTCCGTACATCCTGGACCACGCCGAGAAGGTCCTGGGCAAGCGCGAGCAGGACTGGCGCGAGTTCCTGCGCCAGCTGGAGGCGGACCGCCCGCGGGTGATGGAGCAGGCCGCGGCCCTGGAGCGGCGCTCCGCCGCCTGGAGAAGGACCGGCAGATCCTGGCCCGCCGGGAGGAGGCCCTCCGCGCCCAGCAGGACAAGTTCCAGCGCGAATCCAAGGAAAAGGTCCAGCGGGTGCTGGATTTCCTGGACCACGAGGCCGGCGCCTGGTGAAGGAGCTCAAGGAGAAGCAGAGGGCGGCCCCGCAGCCGGCCCCGACCGGCTGGGCCCCCAGGCCAGGGAGCGCATCCGCACCATGGAACAGATCGCCCAGGCGGAGCTGCCCATCGGGGCGCCTCCCACCCGCCCCGCCCCGGACCTGCCCAATTCAAGGAGGGCGGCTCGCCCGCCACCGGGGGCTGGGGGCGGAGGGGCGCATCTGCGCCATGAGGGGCGACCGGTCACCCTGCAGACCGCCCAGCCCCGCCCTTCGAGGCCCGGGCCGGGAGCTGGAGCCCCTGTTCCCGGAGCGGCCTCGGCGCCGCCGCGCCTTCAGCCCCCGGCCCCAGGGGCGGGTGCGCCTGCACCGCGTCCAGGGGGGAGGTTCGGTGCATGCGGGAGGGATCAACCTCATCGGCCGGGCCGTGGACGTGGAGGTGCACCGGTTTCGTGGAGGCCTCCATCGCCGCCGGGCAGAAGTTCATCCCGGGTGGTGCACGGCCACGGCACCGGGAGGC
>CAWFOJ010000217.1:0-12579 GCA_963816585.1 uncultured Holophagaceae bacterium
TCAAGGCTACGGGTAGCCCTTAGCGGCGTTTGCCCGCCGATCCCATTCCCAGCCGAGACGGCCCGGAGGAGCACCAGAAACACGACCCGGATTTCGAGGTGATGCCATGGATTTGTCAGAACTGATCAATTCCCATACCTGGCCAGAGAAGGAACCCTTCCCCACGACCCGAGTCCCGGATCGGCATGACCTGAGGGCGAGCGTGGCCAACGACCTCATCAACAACTTGATTGTGCTTCATCTGGCCATGGAGAAGGGCCGGAAGATCCTCGATTCCGGGGGCACGCTCACCCCGGCGTCCCTCGACCCGTGCATGACCATGGTCCGCCGCTGCTCTGAGCTCACCAGGCGCTTGTTTGCCGAAGATCCCCGGGAGCCCAGGAACGAGGACCCCACCGACCTGGCGACGACGCTGAAGGGCCTGAAACCCTTCCTGCGGCAACTCCTCCCGGGTCGGCTCAGGTTGGAGATGAGCCTGCCTGACACACCCGTCCGGGGTTCTGGCCTCGCCGGCCCAGATCCACCACCTCACCTGCAACCTGGTCCTGAACGCCAAGGACGCCATCACCGGGTCCGGCACCATCACGATCAGCCTGGATACCCCCCAGACCGCCGGCGGCAACCGGATGGCTCGAATCCGAGTATCCGACGATGGCTGGGGCATACCCGCGGAGGCGCTGACCAGGCTTTTCCGCCCGTATTTTACCGGCCGGCCGGCCCGCAAGGGCATGGACCCCGGCCTTCAAAACGCCAGAACCATCATCGAGAAATTGGGGGGATCCATCGAAGTGGAGCGCGAAGCGGGCAAGGGCACTACCGTCATCCTGCACTGCCCGGCCTACCTTCCGGAAGTCTGGCCGTGCTAACGGCTTCCGTACCCTGCCCGGGAAGGATGCGCCCAGGCTTTGCTACGGAAGTTCCCAGAACAGTTGTTTAGTTCGATGCCATCCGGCCCGATTCCGGCGGTCGATCCGTCCTGAAACGGGAGAAGGGCCTTTCCTGGACGTTCCTTGCCCACTCCGGCAAACCCTGCCAGCCTCTGGAGTTCCTCGTCAAGACGCGGCGATATCGAAGGCGCTCTTCGAGTCGTGGGTGATGGTGAGGCTGACGACCCCCAGCGCTGATCCAGAGTTTATGGAACGGATGGCGGGAACTGCCTTGCCTCCGGCATCACGCCAGGTCGAAGCGATTCAGGTTCATCACCTTGGCCCAGCTCGCGGCGAAGTTCTGCATAAACTTTTCCTTGGCGTCGTCGCAGGCATAGACTTCGGCGATGGCCCGGAGCTGGGAGTTGGAGCCGAAGATCAGGTCGACCCGGGTGGCGATCCACTTGATTTCGCCCGTCGCGCGGCCGCGCCCCTCGAACACGCCTTCGGCGGTGGCCCAGGGTGTGATAGAGAATGCTTGTCGCCGCCAGCGCGTCCTCCTGTTATGTCTTCGCAAACACAACAATAGGGCACTTGGCGGCGACCCTTCTAACCGCCCAAGGGTTCCTCAGGGTGGTCGCCGCCCGGGCCAGGAGCTATGACGTCATCCCACGATTTGCCGGATGACCCACTTTTATTCTCGGCAAGGGTTACCTGGGCGCCACTACCCTCAAGGTGCCGAAGAGGTAATTCACGGTGAAGAAGTAGCCTTTCCTTTGGCCTGCAGCCAGGTGGCGTAGTCCTGGTCCACGGTGGCGTGATGCTGCTGGAAGATCGTCCCGATCTCCTGCACCAGCTGGATCAGGGGGCGTGCGTGGGGTCCGTCCCGCTGCATCATCTGGTCCCGGAACCAATCCAACAGCAGCTCATGTTCGAACCGGTGCGGCATCAGATCTGGGTAGCTCTGGGCTTCCAGGTAGTCTTCTTCGGTTCGGAAATGGATGACGGCATTCTCGAAGATATTGATGAAGGCGGCTTCGGCCTTGGCGTCGCCGGGCTGGGTCTCCAGGGTCCGGAGCAGGTCCATGACCAGCTTGCGATGCAGACGGTGCTGTTCGTCCAGCTGGGCAACCCCCACCAGTGGTGCGCAGTTCCACTTGAGTTCATCCACGGGAACACCTTTAACTAAAAGTACAATATTCATTCTTCCTAGGCCCACTACCAGGAAGATTGAGTCTGGCCACTCAATCCGCCCGCGGGACACCGTAGCGGGGTAGTCTTCCACCACCTTCGAGGCCCAACGGCTGTTCTGCTTCAGCACAACCATGGGGGTGCCCAGGGTATCCGCCAGGCGCTCCCGGTAGCATTCCAGCCTGGATTCCGGGACCGGCTCGGTCAGGAACAGCTTCCCGTCCTCTGGGCTGATGGGGGCCATGGGGTCGAGGATCCGGTCGGACTCAGGGTGGAGCAGGAACTGCCCGCTGCACACAGCCGTGAGATAGGGCTGGGTGGCCGCGTGCCTGCCCATTACCAGGATGACGCGGTTGGGCTGGGGCTGGCCATAACGATCCATGGTCCAGTTCAGGGGGTTGGCAGCGGGGAGGACCAGCAGGAAATCCGTCATAGAACATGCCCGTTGGTCTCGGTCCATCACCTTGAACCGGCTGGGGGGGCTCGAACTGCAGGGCGGTGATGCCGTAGTGACCGATGGGGCCGCCCTGGAACGGCACCGGGTCCAGGTCTCCGTGGGCCAGGTGGGAATAGGTGGCCGCCTGAATCGGAGAGCCAGCATCTCAATCTGGTGTTCAGGCGGCTGACCTCCGCCAACCTCGCCGAGGCAGACCAGCAGCGCAACATGGAGGCTGGGCTGTTTCTCAAGTCCCATGCCATCGCTGCCCAGCTCACCCACCACTTCGACGCGTTGGTAAAGCAGGGCCATTTGGTAAAGTTATAAGCTATTGGCCAGTGTATGGCTGGGAGCGGGTGGCCATGGGCCACTGTCGCCAATACCATCACAGCCCTGGCCACCCTCCCTTTGACCATGGCGCTGGCGCCGCACCTGGCCAGGGATTGGGGCCGGGTCCGGGCCTCATAGGTTCCTGGCGGCTTGGACAAGGAACAACGCCAGACCGGCCTCGTCCACCCCCAGCCGGGGCAGGCCTCTCAGTTAGGTCGGCTGGGCGGCCCGGTCGTCCACCGGCACCGGAGTCAGGGCGCGCAGGCACTCCAGCAGGGCCTTGAGGTTGAGATGGCGGGCGGGCTTGATATCGGCCCTGAGGCACTGAAAACCCAGGCGGGACTCGTAGAGGATGATCGCCGGCAGGCCCTTTGCACGCACCACCAGGATGAACTACTCCCGCTCGGAGGTCACCTTCTCGGTCATCCCCGGCTCCTTGGTGCACTGGATCGGCCGTGCCGGCGCCGCCGGCCAGGTCCGGTTCGGGCATGCCTCCGGCAGGCTCCAGGTCGGGGCGGAAGCCATGGAAGAGGGCGGCCGGTGGGTGGTGTTCAAGGTTATGATGAGCCGAAGCGCGCAGTGCCTGATGGAAGGGCGGGCCTGAGTCCCACTGGATTGAGGAGATCGAGATGGAAGAGGTTGCACCTGAACTGCTGCAGGAACTGGTCCCCGCTGGCGTGCTGCGCGCGGCGATCAATTTCGGCAATCCGGTGCTGGCGCAGAGGTCGGCGGACAGCAGTAACCCCCGGGGGGTGTCGGCGGACTTGGCCCGGGAACTCGGACGGAGGCTCGGGGTGCCGGTCGCGTTCGTCACTTTCGATTCGGCCGGCAAGGTCATCGACACGGTCCCGTCGGGCACCTTGGACGTGGTCTTCCTGGCCATCGATCCGGCCCGCGCCGCGAGTGTCCTGTTCACGGCTCCCTACCTGGTCATCGAAGGCACCTACATGGTCCGTGAAGGCTCCCCGCTCCGCGCAGTCGCCGACCTGGACCGGCCCGGGGTGCGGATCGCGGTCGGTCGCGGGGCGGCCTACGATCTGTTCCTCACGCGGACCCTCGGGCATGCGGAACTGGTCAGGGCCGACACCTCGGCAGAGGCCATCGACCTGTTCGCCGCGGCCGGGCTGGACGCGGCGGCGGGCGTCAGGCGGACTCTGCAGGACCATGCCGCTACCCACCCGGGGTTCCGGGTTATGGACGGGAGCTTCCAGGTCATCGAGCAGGCCATGGGGTCGCCCGCCGGACGTCCGTTGGCACGAGCCTACCTCCAGTCATTCGTCGAGGCCATGAAGGCGAGCGGATTCGTCCAGCGCTCCCTGGAAACCAACGGACAGAGCCAGGCCCGGGTGGCTCCCCCCCAGGCGTGCTGGCCTGGCTTCTGAGCCTCGGCGCCATGGCTGGCCCCCCCGCATTCGCAAGCCTGACTCCGGTGCGGGCCCAGGCCGTCCGCGCCATTGTTGCCCATGCCCGCCGGAAGCACCTCCCAGCCGGGGCGCCCTGACTGAGAGTCGCCTGGCTGGGCGGATCGGCACCTCCCGGTCGCCGGTCAACGCGGCCCTGCGCCACCTAGCCCGGCTCGGCGCCCTGCAGCACGACCCGAACCGCGGCAACTTCCTGGCCGTGGATGCGGAATCGTGGACCGAAATGGCCGAGCGGATGTCCTCTGAACCGGACGACCCGCTCTACCTGGAGCTCGCTGCCGATCGTCTGGCCCACCGCCTCCCGCACCAAGTGAGCGAGACCGGACTCATGGCGGGCTACCAGATCCCCCGCCATGTCCTGCGCAAGGCCCTGTCCCGGATCCAGCAGGAAGGTTGGATCGAGAAGTCCGCCGGGCACGGCTGGTGCTTCCTGCCCATGATCGACTCGCCGGAGGCGTACGAGGAAAACTACTGCTTCCGGTTGCCCATCGAACCGACCGGACTGGTGACCCCGGGTTCAAGGCGGACTCGGCGGAGCTGGAGCGCCTATGCGGCGAGAAACATTTCATCTTCGAGGGGGGGTCGAGACCATGACCGCGGTTGAATTGTACTTGGCCAACCGCGAGTTCCATGAAACCCTTGCGCGCTGGTCCAGGAACCGTTTCATCCTGCAGTCGGTGCGGCGGATCGATCAGCTGCGCCGGCTGGTGGAGTACCGCCAAGCCCTGCTACGCCCGCCCCGCAGGATGCAGGCCCAGGAACATCTGGCGATCCTCGCCACCATCGCCCGCCAGGACCTGCCCCAGGCGGCCGGCCTGATGCGGGCCCACTTTGAGCGGGTCATGCGCAGCAAGGCCAGGGAAGCACTGGTATTTCCCGGTCCAACTGCGCGCCGGCCATGATCCGGATCCCCTCCCCGCGCCAAAACCCAGTCCCCCGCTGGATCATCGTGGCTGGGCGGGGAAACGTACGGCGACCATCAGCCCGGTGCCCACCGGCGGGTCCCCCAGTTCGATTCGGCCGCCCAGGTTCTGGACGATCTCCTGGACGATGGCCAGCCCCAGCCCGCAGCCGTTGGAGGTGGTCGGTTCCAGGCGGATGAAGCGCTCGAGCGCCCGGGACCGGTCCTGGGGCGGGATGCCGGGGCCGTTGTCCTCCACCTTAAGCACAAGGCCTTCCGGGTCCCGGTCAAGGGACACGGTGACCACCCCCTTGGGCTGGGTGTAGCGCAGGGCGTTGTCCACCAAGTTCGCCACCAGCTCGTGCACCATGGCGGGGGAGGCGGAGAGGCGCGCGTCGCCGGTATGAAGGGCGATCCCCAGGTCGATGTCCTTGGCCTGGGCCAGGGCCGCCTGCTCCTCGAGCACCTGCTGGGCCACCGCCGCCAGGTCCACGGGGATCCGGGACACGGGCGTGTGCCCGACCGCCTCGGCCAAGGACAAGCTCAGCAACTGGTTCACCAGGCGGATGCCGCTGCGCACTTCCCGGGACAGAGCCGCCAGAGCCTCATCCTTCACCGCCGTGTCGGTGGTCTTGAGGGCGAAATTCACCTGGGTCTGGAGCACCGTGAAGGGCGTGCGCAGCTGATGCGAGGCATTGGCGATGAACCGGCCCCGGGCCGCCATCTGGGCATCCAGTCGCTGGATGTAGCCGTTGAGGGCAACCACCAGGGGCTGGAGTTCCCCGGGCACCGGACCCGGGTCCAGGGGCTCCAGGGACCCGGGGGTGCGCTCCCCCACCGCCCGCCCTAGGCGCATCAGGCTGGCCAGGCCCGGGTGCAGGGCGATCCACACCAGCACCCCCACCAGGAGCAGCATGCACAGCTCCTGCCAGATTACGACCCTCACGATCTGGCGGACCATCCGGTCGTGGCCCCGGAAGGTCTGGGCCACTTCGATCACCACCGGGCTCTCCTGGGGGGCGGCGAACACCGGCTGGGCGTAGGCCACCACCCGCACCGGCTGGTCCCGCACCACGGCGGTAAAGGCCGTGGACTCCTCGGGCCGGACCGGGGCGGGCGGGGCCGGCACCTCCGCATACCCGGATAGGAGCAAACCCTTGCCGGAGGCGATGCGGTAGTACACCAAGTCCCCGTCGTGGGACTGGAACAGCTCCAGGGCTGCTGGGGGGATGGCCACCTCCAGAACCCCCTCATCGTAGCGGATCTGCTGGGCGATGATGCGGGCCGATCCCAGCAGCAGCCGTTCCTGGACCCGGGTGGCGGTGTTGCGGGCATCGTCGTAGCCCATGAACATTTCCAGCGCCGCGGCCACCCCCAGGGGCACCAGCAGCCAGAGCAGGAGCCGGGCCCGGAGGCTGAGGGAGGCGCCGCTCCTACGTGTCATAGCGGGGCTTCAGCAGGTAGCCCAGGCCGCGCAGGGTCACGATCACCGCGTCGGCGGACTCGAGCTTCCTGCGCACCCGGTGCACGTAGATCTCGATGGCCTCGGGGCTCACCTCCTCGCCGAAGGAGAACAGGCTGTCCGCCAGGGCGTTCTTGCTGACGGTCTTGCCGGCCTTGATCATGAGCATCTCCAGCAGGGCGTGTTCCCGGCGGGTCAGGGCCAGGGGCTCTCCCCGGAGGGAAAAAGCCCGGGTGTTGCTGTCGTAGCTCAGGGAGCCGCAGGTGAGGACCGGGTTCTTCTGCTGGTTGGCCCGGCGCATGAGGGCCCGCAGGCGCGCCTCCAACTCGGCCACCTCGAAGGGCTTGGCCAGGTAGTCGTCCGCCCCCGTGTCCAGCCCCGCCACCCGGTCCTGGGTACCGCTGAAGGCGGTGAGGATCAGCACCGGCACCGGGTTGTGGCGCACGCGGAGACGCCGGAGCACCTCCCGCCCGTCCAGGCGCGGCAGGGCTAGGTCCAGGACCACCAGGTCGAAGCTTTCGGTGGTGAGCAGTTGGTCCGCTTCCAGGCCGTCGTAGGCGCGCTCCACGGTGTACTGGTCGGCCTGGAGGGTCCGGGCCAGCCACTCGGAGAGGGTGCGGTCGTCCTCCACCAGCAGGATCTTCATGGACGGTTCTCCGGGTGGGCCGCGTTGACGAACTCCAGGGTGTAGGTGCTGGGCAGGTCAATGGTGGTGACCTGGATGGACTTGTCGATGCGGGCCAGGACACGCAGCACGTTGACCGGCCCCTGGTCCGGCATGCGCCCGTCGGGAATGAAGATGGGCTTGGTGTGGGCCAGGGCCTTGATATAAGTGGCCCGGTCGCAGGTGAGGAAGGATGGCGGCAGGCGGTCGGTTATCTCCGCGGCGGTATGGGCCTGGATGAAACGCAACGCCTGCACCAGGGCGTTCACCAGCTTCTGCACTTCGGCCTTGTGCCGCTCTACCCAGGCTGTCTCCATGTACAGGCAGGCGGACGGGTATGGTCCGTCCAGGGCCCGGGCGGTGTCCTCAGGCGTGCGCAGGTCCGCCAGAACCCGGGCCTGGCCGCTGTCCAGCAGGCGGGAGGCGGTGGGTTCGGTGGTCATGCCGGCGGCGATGGTGCCCCGGTTCAGGGCGCGAATGAACCCGTCCCCAGTGCCCACAGGCACGAAGGTAACCTGGTTCAGCCGCAGGCCACTATTGAGGGCCAGGTACCCTGGACAGGTACTGGGTGGAGGAACCCAGCCCCGTGACCCCCAGCGCCATGCCCTTCAGATCGGCCATGCTGCGCACACCCTGGACCTGGGCGGACACCAGCTCCACCTCTCCGGGGGCCTGGGCGAACTGGATCAGGCACACCACCGACTTGCCCATGGACTGCATGTAGATGACGTGGTCGTAGAAACCCACAACTCCCTGGGCGGCCCCCACCAGCAGTTCGTCCACCCCCTGCCCGCCCGAATATTCGCTGTGAAGCTCCACCTCCAGGCCCTCGGCTTTGAAGTAGCCCAGCTGTTCCGCCAACTTCACCGGCAGGTAGATCATTTTGTCGATGCCCCCCACCATGAGGGTAATGCTCTCCCCGGCGGCGGCGTGGGCAGCGGCGCCGGTGAGCAGGGCCAGGGCGAGCAGGACGGACTGGAACGCGGGTTTCATGGGGTATTCCCGAAAGGGGCGGCGGGTGGCTTTCTGAAACGGTTATCTCACCCTGCCCGGGCCCCCGCCAGGGGAAAGGCGCCGGTATCCCGACTGAAAGCCAATTGAAAGATTCCCGAAAGGAGACCGAAAGGTCCTCGAAAGGCGACTGAAAGGTGCCCGGGGGCACATTGACTTGTCCCCCATTTCTGCTCATTCGAATCAACCTTCCCTCCCCCAGGGACCGGCGGCAATGGCCGCCGATTCCGGTGGGCTGTCTATCTCTATTTCCAACCCCGAAAGGAGCCACATGAAAACCCTGTTCACTTCAAGCATCGCCTTCCTCTTGGCGTCCGCTGGCCTGCAAACGGCGGCCCAGGATGCCCCGGCGACCCCGGCCGCCCTGACGACCAGTGTGGACGGCACCAAGCTGAACCCGTTCAGCCGCCCGGTCATGCTCTATGATGACGGCAACACCGCCGTCCACTTCTACGGCCTCATCGAGGCCACCATCGGCTACGCCACCCACCAGAGTCCGACCGGGAACACCACCTTCGGTTACCAGGTGGCCTGGTTCAGCGGCAACCGTTACGGGTTCGACGTAGACCACGCACTGAACTTCGGTGACCAGATCGGCCTCCCGGACCTGAAGGTCATCTCCAAGCTGGAAGGGGAGTTCGAACTGCCCACCGGGGGTTTTGACACGGACAACACCATCTTCAACCGGGACTGTTGGGCCGGGTTCTACAGTGAAAAGCTGGGCAAGCTCACTTTCGGCCGCCAGAACACTCTCACCCGGGACTTCACCCAGACCTGGGGCGACGCCTACGGCACCGCGGACGTGACCCTGCGCGAGGGCGGCTACACCAACGTCAACAACTTCAAGCAGTTCATTTTCTACTCCGCAGATGCGGGCGGCACCCGCAACAACAGCTCGATCGTTTGGAAGAAGCGGTTCGGCGACAACATTGTGGCGGGCCTGGCCTACGGGTTCAGCTACGCGGGCGCCGGCGGCAGCGCCGACCCCGGCAAGGGCGGCGAGGTCCCGGGCACCCCCTCCATCGGCTCCAGCGAAGCGGCCAGCATCGCCTTCAACCACCTGGGGATCGGCAGCGGTTTCCTGAGCTTCAACCTCAACTACGACCGCAGCAAGGAGAGTAACACCAATGCGAACCTCGACCAGGCGTACCTGGTGGGCGGCGACTACATCCTCGGCATGTTCCGCCTCAACGGTGGCTACGTGCACTACACCGCCCAGCAGGGGGCGAACGCCAGCGCCAACACGCGGGTGGACAACGGCTGGACCGCCTCCGTGGACCTCTTGGTCACCAAGACCACGACCCTCGCCGTGGGCTACGTACAAATGGCCGGGCGCAACGCCGGCTTTAGCGGCGGGGGAGTGACTCTCAACCCGTTCTTCGGCAACACCAGCGCCGTCACCAACGCCACCATGGCCAACGGCGCCAGGGGCACGGCCTTCGGCTCGATCATGTACAGCCCGGACCGCAACGTGGACCTGTACGTGACCGGAGACTACATGAAGGTGCACGGCAACTGGGAGTGCAACGACGCTCTGGGCAACACCGGCCCGTTCGGGGTCGGCCAGCCTTACAGCACCGTGACCGAGATCGCCACTGGCGTCCGGTTCAAGTTCTGATAGAACCAAAAACAGCCACGGGGAGCCGCCATGCCCGAAGCACAACCAAAGCAATCCAAGCTCGCGACAGGTACTCAACGTTACCAGCGGCAACTTCCTGGAGATGTTTGATTTCTTCCTGTTCGGGTTCTACGCCACCAACATCGCCAAGGCGTTCTTCCCGTCCGCGAATGATTACGCTTCGCTGATGAAAACGTTCATGACCTTCGGTGCGGGGTTCCTCATGCGCCCCATCGGCGCCATCGTCATGGGCGCTTACATCGACCGCGTGGGCCGCCGCAAGGGTCTGATCGTGACCCTTAGCCTCATGGCCGTGGGCACCTGCATGATCGCCTTCGTCCCGGGTTATGCCACCATCGGCATCCTGGCCCCGTTGCTGGTGATGCTGGGGCGGCTCTGCCAGGGCTTCTCCGCCGGGGTGGAGCTTGGAGGCGTGTCCGTCTACCTCTCTGAAATGGCCACCCCGGGCCACAAGGGCTTCTACGTGGCCTGGCAGTCCGCCAGCCAGCAGGTGGCTATCGTCGTGTGCGCAGCCCTGGGCTACTTCCTGGCCTTATGGGTTTCCCCGGCCACAATCACCGAATGGGCCTGGCGCATCCCCTTCTTCATCGGCTGCCTGATCGTGCCGCTGCTGTTCTACCTCCGGACCAACCTCGGGGAGACTGAAGAATTCCTCAAGCGCAAGCACCACCCAGCCTTTGGTGAGATTATCACGTCCATGGTCAAGAACCTGGGCATCGTGATCGCCGGCATGTGCATGGTGGTGATGACTACCGTGACCTTCTACCTGATCACGGTTTACACCCCTACCTTTGGCATCAAGGTGCTCAAGCTCGGAACCCTGCACACCCTCATCGTCACCCTCTGCGTAGGTGTCACCAACTTTATTTGGCTGCCCATCATGGGCGCCTGGTCGGACAAGATCGGCCGCCGACCGATCCTGATCGCGTTCACCGTGCTTACCCTCGTCACGGTCTATCCGGCAATGCACTGGCTGGTGGCCGCGCCCACCTTCGGCAAGATGATGCTGGTGCTGCTGTGGATGTCGTTCATCTTCGGCAGTTACAACGGCGCCATGACCGTGGGCCTGACCGAGGTGATGCCGGTGCATGTGCGCACCGTCGGGTTCTCCCTGGCCTACAGTCTGGCCACGGCCCTGTTCGGCGGCTTCACACCGGCAGTTTCCACCTTCCTGATCCAGGCCACTGGCAACAATGCCGCTCCGGCCTTCTGGTCCATGGCCGCGGCGCTCCTGGGTCTGATCGGGACCCTGGTCCTGTTCCGACCCAAGCTGATCGAAGCCCGGTTGGCGGAGGCTGCGAAGGCTTAAAGTTTTCCTGCTTCAGGATCCAGTAGTTGCAGTGCTTTTAGCAAGAAGACAGCCAGGAATGGAAACGGCAAGTATGCGGTCCGGCTCAGCAGCTGCCTCCCGCCCCCATCCTGGCTGCTCTTCCCGCATCCGGCATTTCTCCCTGATGGCAACGAAGACGCGTGGAAGGAGAGGCAACCGTGAATTTCTGCCCCCGCTCCGCTGGGTAAAACGTGTTGTACACCTCGCTGAGCAGCACTTCTCGTCCAGCCGGGCGCCATGGGTATCCGCGCGCCCGGAGCCCACGGGAAGATCGTCCTGGTTCAACGAACCCTAGGAGGCCGCAAGGGCGCGGGGCCTTCCCGCCCTTTCGCGCCCGGGGCCAGCCGGGGGAATGCCGGGGAACCTGCTGACGGTGCCGCCGAACGGATCACCACCGCTGCGGGCCATCGGAGCGAGCTTCCGCCTGTGCATCCGGTACCAATAAATGAAAGTTGCGGTCAGCGCCCGGATGATCCGGCCCCTGGGTCTGGTCCTTTGGGGGGACCGCTGGGCCTCGGTGGCCTGGTGGAAGTTGCGCCAGGGGTTCCGCACATTCCGGCACGACCGGATCCAGGAATTGGGATCCTGGCTATTTCATGTCGGTGACTGGGAATGTGGACTCCTACCTGACTCCATTAAGCGCCGGACCGGAACGTCTATTTCCCTGAATCGGTAGTGTAGGTTTGCTTCTTCCCCTCCTATATGAAGGTAGAGGCGTCACAGCGGGGTCCCGCCGTGTCACCTGGGGGGTCAGGGTTGAGCGCAAGAAAAGCGAAAACAGGACGTCGGGCCATTGGATACATCCGGGTTTCGACACTGGACCAGGCGGATCACGGCGTCAGCCTGGAGGCCCAGGAGTCCCGGATCCAGGACTGGTGCATGGTCAATGGATACGTCCTCAGTGAAGTCCTGGTTGACCGGGGCCTCAGTGGCGGTCGTGCCGACAACCGTCCAGCTCTCCAGGAGGCCCTGGCTACCGTTCGGCGTGGGGATCTGCTGATTGTCTACAGCCTCAGCAGGCTCGCAAGGAGCACCCGCGACACCCTGGAGATCGCCGACGCCCTGGATCGCCGGGGAGCCGACCTCGTGAGCCTCAGCGAGAAGATCGACACGACCTCCGCCGCCGGACGTATGGTTTTCCGATTGCTGGCGGTTCTGGCCGAGTTCGAGCGCGACGTAATATCCGAACGAACCGCAATGGCCATGAAGCACATGCGGGCGTGCGGTAGGTATACGGGCGGCCAAGCCCCCTTCGGTTACACGCTCACGGAGAAAAGCGCCCTGGAGGCCATTCCCGAGGAGCAGGCCGTCATAGACAGGGTTAGCAA
>CAWFOJ010000218.1:0-3850 GCA_963816585.1 uncultured Holophagaceae bacterium
GTCAGTATCCCCTCATTTATAATAAAATTCAATGTTGGAAATAGTCGCCACCCGAAATAGAATTTGGATGGCGACTGTTTCGTGCAACAAAAATTGGCCTAAAATTAAGAGCTTGGACCTACATACCATTCATAGTAATTGTATAGGAAACCATAAGGATATTCCGAGGTCATAGTACCGGTTGTATCAACGGAACCATAGGTAGATGTCACCCGCTCCCAATCATTGCCAGAATTACCTACTCTAACAGTCAGATAATTGGATTGTATTTCGGGCAGGGTTGGCCAAGCATCAGCTAGATACCATTCTTCCCACATATCCCATCCCATGGTGTTTCCGATATTAGGTTCCCAACTTCCAATTCCATCCCAAGTAGAGGTGTTCCAGTTGTAAAGATAAAGGTCCATTCGGTATTACCGCTATTGGGGAGAAGTTCCCCTACATCGACCGGGTCCCGGCGTTCCTGCAGCAGGCCCTGCTGGCGGTGGAGGACGCGCGCTTCTATGAGCACGGGGGCATCGACCTGCGGGGCATCGCCCGGGCGGCGGTGAAGGACCTGCTCAAGGGGAAGCTGGCGGAAGGGGGCTCCACCATCACCCAGCAGCTGATCAAGAACAAGTACCTGAGCTCGGAGCGGTCCCTGGACCGCAAGGTCAAGGAAGCCCGCATGGCCATCGAGTTCGAGAAGAAGTACACCAAGCGCCAGATCCTGGAGATGTACTTCAACGAGATCTATTTCGGCAGCGGGGTCTCGGGGATCGCCCAGGCCGCCCGGCTGTACTTCAACAAGAGCGCCGAGGAGCTCAGCGACGCCGAGTGCGTTTCCCTGGCCGGCGTGCCCAAGAATCCCGGGCGCTACAATCCCCTGGGCAAGCCCGCGGACGTGGCGGCCCGGCGGGGCGTGGTCATCCAGCGCCTGGTGGACCTGAAGCTCATCACGCCCCAGCGCGGCCAGGAACTGAAGGCCCGGCCTCCCGCAGCCCAGGGGCCGGGCCTGGCGCCGGCCTACCTGGGCCGGATCCGGGATGAACTGGTGCAGCGCTATGGGGAAGACCGGGTGGAGCAGGGAGGCCTGGAGGTGACCGCCGCCCTGGACCTGGACCTGCAGAGCCAGGCGGAGCGGGCCGTGGCGGACGGCGTCAAGGGCCTGGCCCCGGGCCTGCAGGGAGCCCTGGTGTGCATGGATCCCGCCACCGGCGACGTGCTGGCGGCAGTGGGCGGGGTGGGCTCCGGCTCCGCCGCCGTGAACCGGGCCTTCTACAGCCGGCGCCAGACCGGCTCGGCCATCAAGCCCCTGATCTACGCCGCGGCCCTGGAGCAGGGGATCACCGCCGCCAGCGTCTGGAACGACACCCCGGTGGCCTACACCGGCGCCGAGGGCAAGGTGTGGATGCCCCAGAACTATGGCCGGGAGCATTTCGGCGACCTGACCCTGCGCCAGGCCCTGGCCCACTCCAGCAACGTGGTGACGGTCAAGCTCCTGGAGCGGGTGGGCGTGCCCCACTTCCTGGACCTGGCCACCAGCATGGGCCTGCCCCTGCGCGCCCAGGACGGCCTGTCCCTGGCCCTGGGCACCGGCGACGTCACCCTGGACGGCCTGGTGCGGGCCTACGCCGCCCTGGCCGCCGGCGGGACCGAACCCCAGTCCCGCACCATCCTGCGCATCCACGACCGGCGCACCGGGACCTGGATCGACCAGGGCACCGCCGTGTCCCCGGTCATGGACCCGGGCGCCGCCTTCGTCACCACCCAGATGCTCAAGGACGTGCTCACCTACGGCACCGCCAAGAACCTGCGCAAATTCGCCCAGACCCGCCCCTGCGCCGGCAAGACCGGCACCACCGAGAATTACGTGGACGCCTGGTTCGTGGGCTACACGCCCCAATTGGTGGCCGGAGTCTGGGTGGGCTTTGACCAGCCCAAGCCCGTGGGCCGCGGGTTCACCGGGGGCCTGGCGGCCGCGCCCATCTGGGCCCGTTTCATGGCCCAGGCGACGGCCGGGCGCCCGCCGGTGGATTTCCCCATGCCGGACACGGTGGTCGCCGCCACCCTCGACCCGGACAACGGGCTCCTGGCTACGGACGGATGCCCGGACAAGCGGGTGGAGTTCTTCCTGAAGGGCACGGAGCCCACCCAGGACAGCACCAAATACGGCCCGCCCCCGGTGCCGGTGCAGCCAGCCGAGCCGACGGCACCCGGGGAGGCCGTGCCTGGGTCCGTCCCCCGCGGCGCCGCCTGCGTCTGGCGCCATGGAAAACTAGTGCCACATTTCAGAATCGTTTTAAGGATCACCCGCTATTTTTTCTCGGCGACCCTCGGCCTCCCGGTGCCTCGGCGATAAGCTTTGTCATGGGTGGTGTTGCGCATGGACTATGGGCGCTACCGGGACCTAGAACAAGCCAATCGCCGAGGCACCGGGAGGCCGAGGGTCGCCGGGGAAAAACCATCAATTTGTCCGGCAGGTCCAAAAGGGGGACCCGGTTCAGTCGATCCGGCAGGTCACGTCCCCCTGGGCCCACGCCTGGCAGCCCAGGCGCTGGCCGGGCTTGGCCTTGAGGATCTTCAGGATGCGCGTCTCCGCCGCGCCCATGGGGGTGAGGTGCTCGCCGCCGGCCTCCACGGTCACCAGGCAGGTGCCGCACCGGGCGTGGCCGCCGCACCGGTGGTTCAGGACCACTTCGCCCTTGGCCGCCGCGGCCAGGATCGGGGCCTCCCGCTCCAGGGCGATCTCCCCCGCGTGCCTGCCTTTGAATACCACCTTGATCATGGGCGCTCGCAATAAATAGATGCGCCGGGATGGACCGGCCCTGACCCAGTCTAGAGTGACCGGGGGGGCCCTGGGAAGGCTTGGGCGGATGGACGGGCGGACGGTTTAACGAAACCTTGATGATTCCCGGCCCAACGTTAACGCCCTCTTGACGTCCTCAACGCGATGCTGGAGCCTGCGGCGGGCTGCCAGTTCCGCCCTGGAGGGCGGTATGACCTGGATGCAAATCTTGGCGGGGATCCTCGCCCTGGGCCTGTTGGCCTACCTGGGCATCGCCCTGCTTCAGCCGGAGCGGTTCCAATGACCTCCAACAGCCTGCTCCAGTTCGCCGTCTTCCTGGGGGTCCTGCTGGTCCTGGCCAAGCCCCTGGGCGAGTACATGGGCCGGGTGTTCCAGCAGGAATCCACCTTCCTGGACCCGGTGCTGCGCCCGGTGGAGCGGGGCATCTACCGCCTGGCCGGGATCGCCCCGGACGACCGCATGGACTGGAAGGCCTACACCTGGGCCATCCTCTTGTTCAGCCTGCTGAGCTTCGCCTTCCTGGTGGCCCTGCAGCGCCTGCAGCACCTGCTGCCGTTCAACCCCAACCACCTGGGGCCGGTGCCCTGGGGCATCGCCCTGAACACCTCGGTGAGCTTCCTCACCAACACCAACTGGCAGGCCTACAGCGGCGAGACCACCATGAGCCACCTGACCCAGATGCTGGGCCTGGCGGTGCTCAACTTCACCTCCGCCGCCAAGGGCATGGCGGTGGTGGTGGTGCTGGCCCGGGGCCTGCGCCGGCGCAAGGCCACCAACCTGGGCAGCTTCTGGGTCGACCTCACCCGCATCACCCTCTACATCCTGCTGCCCCTGGCCATCCTCTGGGCCCTGCTGTTCATGAGCCAGGGAATGGTCCAGACCCTGGGCCCCGACCCGGTGGCCAGGCTGCTCTCCCCCATCGCCGGCCCGGGCGGCAAGACCATCCTGGACCAGGTGATCGCGGTGGGCCCGGTGGCCTCCCAGGAAGCCATCAAGCTGCTGGGCACCAACGGCGGCGGCTTCTTCAACGCCAACTCGGCGCACCCGTTCGAGAACCCCACC
>CAWFOJ010000219.1:0-5798 GCA_963816585.1 uncultured Holophagaceae bacterium
GGGCTATCCGCGAGCGCCAGGAGAAGCGCCTGCTCAAGGACCTGGAGAAACTGGGGAAGCGGGTGCGGCTGGCCCAGGAGAAGGCCCAGCCTTTGACTGATGCCGATTTGTTCGAACGGATCGGGCGACTCCGGGAACGCTATCCCGCGCGGCGCGCTATTACGCGATGGCACGCCAGGACTGCGTCCTGGTTTGGCCGGTGAAGGAGGACAAGCGGACGCGGGCAGAAGAACTGGACGGCGCCTACTTCCTGAAGACCTCGCGCCAGGACATGGAACCGGAAGAGATCTGGAGAACCTACACGGCGCTCACCCGGGTCGAATCTGCCTTCCGGGATTTGAAGGGAACCCTGGACATGCGTCCTGTCTACCACCGCAAGGAGACCCGGGTGCAGACCCACATATTCCTGTGCGTCCTGGCCTACCACCTGCAGGCGGCCATCGAGCATCTGCTCCAGCAGGCAGGCGATCACACCAGCTGGGAAACCCTGCGCCAGGAATTGAGCACGCACCACGTCGCCACCGTGGTCATGCCGACGGCGGACGGCCGGAAACTGGCCATTCGCCGCGGCAGCATCCCCGAGGCACGCCCGAGGGAAATCTATCGGCTCCTGGGCCTTGCCGGCGATCCGATGAAGCCCATCCGCACCTGGGTCTGACGCACCCACGATTCCGCAACCATAGGGACTAAAATCGGCCCTCGGGATTGGAAACAAAGCTAGTTAGTGACTTTGGTGCGGAACCCGGGCTAGGCGGCCGGCCCGCTACTCGGAGGCTCCGCGACGGTCTGGGAGCATTCGCAAGCGGCACTCATCGCTACCTCCTTTCCGCGGGTCCCGGAACCGAAGCTGGGCGCGGCCCCGGGACCCGGTCCGCGCCAGACTTGTACCTGGATATGAAACAGCTTAGATTTGTGCGGGGGAACGGTCCAGCGATTCCAGGTTGGAATCAAGGTTCCCGGGTGACGGCGATGTCGACCAGGTGCAGCAGTTCCTCCACCACCAGGCGGCGTTCCGGGTCCGCTTCGTAATAGGTGTGCACCTTCTTGCGGGCGGCGGCGACGTTGCCGGCGGCCTTGCCCCGGGCGATGAGCTCCCGGGTGTCGGCGGGCATGGGGCCCCAGTTGCCGCACTCCACGAAGGCGTCGCTCAGGAAGACGAACTTGGGGATGGCTTCGCCGCCGTTGGTGAGGAAGCGCGCGAACACGTCCGGCCACTGCTGCCGGGAGACATAGCGCACCTTCAGGTTGGGCGCGGCCTCCGCCAGGCGCTGCAGCACCGGCACGTGCCGCACCACGTCGCCGCACCAGTCCTCGGCGATGGCCACCACGTGGACCGGGCGGGGCAGGGCGCCCAGGTGGGCGGCCACCTGGGGCTCCAGATCCTGGGCCGCGCGCAGGGTCTCCATTTTCTCCCGGTTCTCCGGGGACTCCCCGGCGGCGATCCAGGCCGCATACTCCAGGCCCGAGGCGAACACGGTCTTCCAATCGATGAGGGGCAGGATGGGGGGACGGGGCATGGCGGTTTCCTCCTAGGTTGTCGATGGTATCACTTGCATTCCAGCCAGTTGGCGCCGGGACGCACATCCGCCGCCAGGCGCACGTCCAGGCGCACCAGGTCGTCGGCTCCTTCCATGGCGTCCCGCAGGAGGGCGGACACGGTGTCCACCTCTTCCGGGGGGGCTTCAACTAATAGCTCATCATGTACCTGGAGAAGCAGGCGGGCACTCAGGTGGGTGCCGTCCAGGGCCGCGTGGAACCGCACCATGGCCCGGCGCATGAGGTCGGCGGCGGTGCCCTGCACCACCGTGTTCACCGCTTCCCGCAGGGCCTGGGCCTTGAGGCCCTGGTTGGCGGACTGCAGGTCCGGGATGCGCCGCACCCGCCCCCACAGGGTGCGCACCAGGCCTTCCTCCAGGGCCCGGGCCTTGGTGCCCTCGATCCATTCGGCCACTTTGGGCATGCGCTCGAAGTACCGCTCGATGAACTGCTTGGCCTCCCGGAACGGGATCCCCAGGCTGGCCGAGAGGGCGTAGGCCCCCTGGCCGTACAGGAGCCCGAAGTTCACCGCCTTGGCGGCGCTGCGCTGGTCCGGGGTCACCTGGGCCATGGGCAGCCCCAGCACCTCCGAGGCGGTGCGCCGGTGGATGTCCTCGTTGCGCTGGAACGCCCCCAGCAGGGTGGGGTCCTGGGCCAATGAGGCCACCACCCGCAGCTCGATCTGGCTGTAGTCCGCGTCCAGCAGACGCCACCCGGGCTCGGGCACGAAGGCCGACCGGATCAGCCGGCCCTCCTCGGTGCGCACGGGGATGTTCTGCAGGTTGGGGTCCGAGGAGGCCAGGCGCCCGGTGGCCACCGCCGCCTGGTGCAGGCGGGTGTGCAGCCTCCCGGTGACCGGGTTCACCAGGGCCGGCAGGGCCTCCACATAGGTGCCCAGCAGCTTCTGCATCTGCCGGTGGCGCAGCAGCACCTGGGCGATCTCCCCGTCCACCCTCCGGGCCAGTTCCGAAAGCACGTCCTCGTCGGTGGCCGGGGCCTTGGTCTTGTCGGTGCGCTTGAGCACCGGCAGGCCCAGCTTCTCGTAGAGGATCCGCCCCAGCTGCCCGGGGCTGTTGAGGTTGAAGGGCTCCCCGGCCAGCTGGATGGCCCGGGCCTCGGCGGCGTCCCGCTGGACGCGCATGTCCTGCGCCAGCCGTGCGAGCACGTCCAGGTCCACGCGCACCCCGTTCAGCTCCAGGTCCGCCAGCACTTCCACCAGGGGCAGGTCCACCTTGCGGTACAGGGCCTGAAGGGCCGGCCCGGCCAGCTGGGGCTCCAGGACGCGGCACAGCTGCAGGGCCAGGTCCGCGTCCTCGGCCGCGTACCTGCACGGCCTGGTCGAAGTCGGCCTGGTCGAAGCGCTTCTGCCCCTTGCCTTTGCCCACCACCGCCTCGAACGGGATGGGGCGCAGGTCCAGGTGCCGGGAGGCCAGGTCGTCCAGGTTGTGGCGCAACCTGGATTCAATCAGGAAACTCAAGACCATGCTGTCGCCGCCCAGCCCCCTCACCTCCAGGCCGTGGCGCCTGAGCACCTGCAGGTCGTACTTGAGGTTCTGCCCGGCCTTGGCCACCGCCGGGTCCCGGAACAAGGGGCCCAGCACCCGCGCCGCCTCCCGGAAGGGGATGTTGCGGGAGTCCAGGTACGGGGCCAGCTCGCCGAAGAACGCCGCCGGATCGCCGCGCAGGTCCAGGAGCGCCTCGGGCAGCCCGGTGTCCGGGAGCAGCCCGGGCAGGGCCCCCTCCTCCGCCTGGGAGCCCTGCTTCAGGTGGGCCAGGGGCACATAGAGGCCTTCGTTGGGCTTCCAGGCCAGGCTCAGGCCGACGATGTGGCCCCGGGTGGGGTCCAGGCTGGTGGTCTCGGTGTCCAGTCCGAACATCCCCGCCTGGCGGCATGCGTCCGCCGCCGCCTCCAGGTCGGCGGTCCCGGCGGCGACCCGGTACACCCGCGCCGCCCCGGTCACCGGGGCGGCCGCGCCCACGGCGGTGAATTCCTTGGTGAGGGCCTCGAACCCCTGCAGCTTGAAGGCGGCCCGGGCCTGGGCCGCGTCCACGCCCTTGTAGGCCAGGTCGTCCAGGCCCAGGGGCAGCTCCAGGTCGGTCACCACCGTCACCAGGCGCTTCACCAGGGGCAGGCGGTCCAGGGCCGCCTCCAGCCCCTCCCGGTGCGCCTTGCGCTTGAGTTCCGCCCGGTGCGCCAGGAGGTTGTCCAGGGTGCCGAACTGCTCCATGAGGTCCCGCGCCCCTTCTCGCCGATGCCCTCCACCCCCTTCACGTTGTCGCTGGCGTCGCCCATGAGGGTGAGCATGTCCACCACCTGCTCCGGCCAGACCCCGAAGCGCTCCTTGACCCCCGCCCGGTCGATCCAGACCTCCCCGTCCCGGTTGTTGAGCACCTGGATCCGGTCCGCGTCGTCCACCAGCTGGAGGAGGTCCTTGTCCGGGCTGACGATGACCGCGGGCAGCCCCCGGGCCGCCGCCATGCGGGCCAGGGTGCCCATCACGTCGTCGGCCTCGTACCCGGACAGTTCCACGATGGGGATGTTCAGGGCCGCGGCCAGGTTGCGGATCATGGGGATCTGCGGGCGCAGGTCCTCGGGCATCTCGGCGCGGTTGGCCTTGTACCTGGGGGTAGATGCGGTGGCGGAAGGTGGGCTCCGGGCGGTCGAAGACACAGGCCATGTGGGAAGGCCGGTGCTGGTTCACCAGGGCCAGGAGCATGCGGGCCATGGTGAGGGCGGCGCCGTTCTTCAGGCGCATGCTGCCGTAGTAGGCGCGAAAGATGAGGCTGAAGGCATCGATGAGATAAAGGCGGTCCTCAGGCATAAGCTACCTCGCCGTCGAGGGGGGAGGTCTGCGTATCCGCGCAGCGGATACCGAGAAGATGAGGCTGAAGGCATCGATGAGATAAAGGCGGTCTTCGCTCATGGCGGGGGGCGGTCCTTTCCTGGCTGCCCTGCAAGGATAGATCGTTTTTCTATCGGCCGATCCCGAACGCCCGGCGCACTCCCCATTCCCATACGCCCTGCGGAAGCAGGGCCTTGGCGAGGTTGGCCCAGTGCGCGTCCAGCCCGATCACCACCCGGCCGGGGGGATGCGGACGGGACATGGCCGCGAGGATGCGCCGGGCACAGACCTCGGCGGGCAATCCATGTCCGGCCACCAGGCCCCGTTCCAGGTATTGGCGCAGGGCGGGCTCGAACCGGGTGCCCCTGGCCCGCTCCGGAAAGTCGCCCAGGGTGCGCACCACGGTGTCCCGGAACTCCGAACGGATGGCCCCGGGCTCCACCAGGATCACCCGCACCTCCGGCTCCACTTCCAGGCGCAGCGCCTCCCCCAGGGCCACCACGGCGTGCTTGGAAGCGCAGTAGGCCCCGGCCATGGGCACGCTCATGCGCCCCAGCACCGAGGCCACGTGCACGATCCGCCCCTCCCCGAAGGCGGCGTGGTGCCGGATCAGGGGCAGGAACGCCCGGGTGACCGCATGCAGGCCCACCACGTTGGTTTCCAGCTGGGCCCGCAGGGCCTCGGGCCCGATCCACTCCAGGGGGCCCATGCACCCGTAGCCGGCGTTGTTCACCAGGGCGGTGAGGCGCCGGTCCTGGAGGGCCGCCGCGGCGGCGGCGATGGTGTCCGGACGGGTCACGTCCAGCTCCAGGCGCACCAGGTCGGGTCCGTCCGCCAGGCCGTCCAGGGCGGCCAGGGACCGGGCGGTGGCCGCTACCCCCCAGCCTTCGTCCCGGCAGGCGCGCGCCAGTTCCCGGCCGATGCCGGACGAACAGCCGGTAATGACCACCCATGGGCGGTCGGGGTTGCGGGCCATGGTCCACCTCCAGACCGTATCACCCTAGCACCCAGGGTCGATTCCCCGGAGGTGGAACAGCTGACGGGCTCCTTCCGGCCAGGCCATCCGTTCGGTTGGATCGCGATCCGCGATCCAACCGAACGGACCAGGGCGAAAGGGAGGGACCCGAACCTTTACGGGTCGGACTCCTGGCGGCTCAGAGCACCGCCAGCAACCCCGCCAGGTAGAAACTGGTCTCCACCCAGGGTTCGAACCGGTGCTTGCCGGCGGAGAAGCGCTCGTGGAAATACCACAGGTGGAAGGCCGGGTAGCCGGCGCATGCGGTGAGGATCAGGGCGTTGAGCCAGGGATGGGGGCCGGGCTCCAGGAGGGTGACCGCCAGGGTCGCGCCCAGGGCCACCGCCAGGAAGGCCACCAGCAGGATCTTGGTCACCCGCCGGCCGAACAGGATGGACAGGGTC
>CAWFOJ010000220.1:0-11529 GCA_963816585.1 uncultured Holophagaceae bacterium
CCAACCACCAGCTCGTCAGCCTCTCCCTCACCACCCTGGGACCCTTCAGCCTGATCTCCAGCATCGCCACGTCCCTGGGGCTGAAGCCTAGGCGGTTCAAGGGGGACACGGCCGCAGCCCTCCTGGGCCACCTGCGCAGCCTTCCCCGGAGAATCGTCCTGGTCTGCGACGAGGCACACCTTCTCCCCGACGAATCCCTGGTGGATCTGCGTTTGCTCACGGCGGACGACTTTGACCGGCGGAGCCCGTTCTCCATGATTCTCTGCGGCCAGCCCCGGCTGCGGGAGCGCCTGGCCGAACCCAGGCACGAAGCCCTCTCCCAGCGGATCGGGGTGCGCATCCGCCTGCGCCCCCTGACGGAGGCGGAGATCGGACTGTTTATCGCCCTGCACTGCAGAGCTGCGGGGGCCGCCGGTGCTGTGTTTGACCCCCAGGCCACGGCCGCCATCTTTCAGCACAGCCGAGGCGTGCCCAGGCTGGCCCAGAACCTGGCCCTGGGAGCCGCCCTCGCGGCCATGGCCGCCGGCAACGCCACGGTCGACGCCGTGGCCGTCCAGCAGGCTGTGGTGGACCTGGAGGACTCGTGAGATATCCCACGCGCGCCCTCCTCCGTTGCCTCCGAGAGAAACCACCCGGCACCGACTTCTGGCTGGACGACCTCAGCCCCAAGAACGCCACGCAGCTGGCCATCTTTCTCCATCAGTTCATGACCGCCATCTGGATGGACTATGGCAAGGAGATCGTCGGCTACCAGACCTCGCGGCCAGGCTCGGACGTAGAACCGCTCCCCTGCGATATTCGGCCTCCAAGGTACCGGGCATGTCAGGAGGAGGACCTCCCGTTCTGAATTCGATCGACCAAGCCCCGGACCTCCGGGGCTTCCTTATGCAGCTCTCAGCAAGCGTGGGCGGGACACTCCAGGATAGGGTGGGTCATAACAGTTTGCTCCTGTTCGGCCCGCCTGCGTTCAGTGACGTCTCGTGCGATTCCCCACAGGCCGACCGCCTTCCCGTCCAGGTCTCGCCTGACCCAGGCTCGCAGCTCCACTGGGACCCGTCCTCCCGTCTTCCGTGAATATTCCTTCACGAACTCCTGGCTCCCGCCATGGGTGAGCTCCTGGCAATCCGCGATCATCTTCCTTTCGGCAGCGAGATACTCGGTGGGGGTGAAATCCTCATATGGCCTCGAGATCAGGTCCTCCTTCGTTTCCAGGCCCAAAAGGTCCAGGAACGCCTGGTTGCAATCCTGGTACCGGCCCTGCAGATCGACCATGACGATGCCGTCCTTGGAGGTCTCGAACAGTTCCCTGAACCGGGTCTCGCTCTCGACGCGGGCTTCCTCGATCCGCTTGAGGTCGGTGATGTCCTCTTTAATGGCCACAAAATGAGTGATGGTCCCCGCGCTGTCCCTGACCGGTGCGATGGTCGCCGCCTCCCAGTACAGGTCTCCATTCTTCTTTTTGTTGTGGAATTCCCCCTTCCAGGTCTTCCCGGAGCTGATGGTAGTCCACAGGTCCTGGTAGGCCTCGGAAGGGGAGTGCCCCGATTTGAGGATCCGGGGGTTCTGGCCAAGGGCCTCGGCGGCGGAATAACCGGTCACCTCGATGAACTTCGGGTTCACGTATTCGATGGCACCCTGGGCATTGGTGATGACGACCACAACCGGGCTCTGGTCCATCGCCACGGAAATTTTCCTCATGGTCTCTTCGGTGTGTCGCTGCCGGGTGACGTCGTGCTGCACTGATACAGCGCCCAGCACCCGCCCCGTGGCGTCGAGAATGGGCGAAGCCGTGGAGTTTATGTACCCTCAGGGGTTGGCCTGTCGCCAGGAGGGTGTGGGGACGGGCATTGCGCACTTCCTCACCGTCGAGAGCCCTCGCCAGGGGGATGTCCTGGGTGGCCAAAGGGGTGACCCCGTCCTCTTCGAACAATCCGTAGTATTCGGACCATTGCTCCTGGGGAATCTTCCGCGCGCCAACCCCGTGCCATTCCCTCGCGGTCCGGTTGAACAGCACCAGGTCGCCCCGCTCGTCGCAGGCCACCACACTTTCCACCAGGTTGTCGAGCAAGGCGCTGGTGAAATTCCTCTCCCTCACCAGGGCTTCCTCGGCCAACGTGCGTTGGCTGACATCCCAGAGCACACCGTTCAGCTTGGCCGGGCGGCCCTGGGCATCCATGAACAGCCTGCCCTTGGCGGCGAGGTGATGGATGCTGCCGTCGGGCCACACCGTGCGGAATTCCGTCTCGTAGTGGCCATCCGCCATGGCCCGGGCGAGACTGGAGCGGACAAACTCGCGATCCGACGGATGGATCGCCGCATAGAATTCCTGGCCGCTGCCCGTGAAAGGTTCCGGACAGGTGCCGATCAGGCGGTGGACGGTCTCATCGAAATGGCTGATATCGTTCGGAATGTCCCATTCGAAGGTGCCCATGTCGGACGAGGTGAGAGCCAGGCTGAGGCGGTCCTGGCTGAGGCGCAAAGCGGCTTCCGCCTGCTTGCGCTCGGTAATGTCCAGGAAGGCCACCACCGCGCCCACGATCCGGCCCTTTCTGTTCTGGGGATAGGACCAATATTCCACAGGGAAGGAACTCCCATCGGCGCGCCAAAGGACCTCGTCGCTCACGTGCGCCGCGAGCCCCTGGCGGAAGGCCCGGAATATGCGGCACACCTCAACCGGGTAGGGACTTCCATCCTCATAGGAATGATGGACAAGGTGGTGCATATTCCTGCCCAGCACTTGATCTGCGCTGGCAAAACCCATCATCCGGAGGAAGGCAGGGTTGCAGAAGGTGCATTGCCCCTGAAGATCAATCCCATAAATTGCCTCGCCAGTGGAATCCAGCAGCAGCTGGAGCTTCTCCAGTCGATCCTCGGCTACCGCATTGGCCGCCCGCTCCGCCCGCGCAAAAGAATGGAGCAGGCCGAAGATGATGCCACTGAAGAGCAGGCCTAGTGCCAGGATCCCGTAATGGCCAGTTCCTTCCAAGGAGAATCCGAAATCCGTTCCCGGGCTGGTTCGGAGGGTCCAAACCCGGCCGGCCACCTCAAGGTGGGTGCGGGTCATCCAGGACTGGCCAGCCGCCGAATGGAAACCTTCGCGCGCGTAAAGCAGGTCCGCCTCCTGCTCTGAGGCCCCATCGAAAAGTTCCAGGAAGATGCCGTGGCTGGAATTGCCCAGGATCCCCTCCAGCAGGTTCTGCATCCGGAAGGCCAGGTACGCCCAGCCCAGGAAGGCTTTCCGGCGCAGGTCAACGGAGGCCAGGGGCTGCCCCCGCCGATAGATTGGCATGTAGAGCACGGTTCCCGCCTGGATCTGGGTAGAGCCCTCCTGGTAGAGCCTTACTTTGTCGGACAGGGTCACAAGGCCGGTGTCGCGGGCTCGCACCATGGCTTTCCGGCGGGTGGCATCCGCAAGCATGTCCTTGGAAAAGGTCCTCTGGTTGCGTTCATCGAAGGGTTCGGTATAGATGATCGAGCTCAAACCCCCATCCGGGGGCAGGGGGCCGCCGGGATGGACTTCGTAGTCGGGGAAACCCTCGCCCCGCAGGCGGCGGACATGAGCATCCAAGCCCTGCAGGGGGATCCACTCGGCGAAGCCGAGCGCCTGGACCCCAGGGTTCAGGCGGTCCAAATCCAGGGCTTGCGCGTAAAGCCTCCATTCTGAGCGGGAAGGCAGATCTGGGCGCTGTGAGATGAACTCCGCCGCGCCCCTGAGAATCTGCTCATGGGCTGCCATCCGGTCGGCGATCCGAACCTGGAGGAGGGCTGTTTCAGCCTGGAAACGATCGTGGATTCTGCGCAGCTGCGCCCGGCGGAAAAAGGACCACGTGGACATGACCATGGCCAGGGAGAGCGCCAAGCCCAGCCAAGGCAATAGTTCACGTGGAATCTGCGGCTTCCTAGAGGCCATTGCCGGCTCCAAAACAGCTGGGGCTTTGGCCATGCAGGGGACCCCATAGGGTAATTATCGGCAGGAGCGCTTCCTGAAGTGACAACCTTCGGGATATGAATCTCTTGGCGGCTCGGTGGTCTTTTCCCTTGCCTGCAGATCAGGTTAAGGATTCGGGTTCAACCTTGACGAGGATTGCCCAAAATGCGGCAAAGCAACCGTGTGTCCACGGAAGTTTCCGCCCCATGGCTTCTGGGGTTTCTCCCGCTTGCCGGGTTGGGGGCATTGCTTCAGGATCAGCCTGGCTCTCCGGCGGGTGGTGAGGTAGGCCCCGCACCCGTTCAGGAGGACCGCGGCCCGGTTCTTTGGCGGCCTGGTGGGAACCGGGCGCCACTGGTATTTCCCGGGCCAGGGGGCCCTGAACATGGGACTGGCGGCGTGCTTCAGCGCGCTCTAAGTCGTGCCGTTGACGCTCCTCACCCTGGACGCCTGGGATTTCATCCGGCTCCAGGAGCGCACCACCGAGGGCTGCGAGCGGCCTCTCGCCGCCGGGCAGACCTGGGCCATCAAGTTCCCCATCGCCGTGGGCGTTTAAAACTTCATCGGCGCCGGCCTTTTCGGGTTCCTGCTCAACCTGCCCATCGTCGTCTGCTTCGAGATCGGTACGACCCTCACGCCCAATCACGGCCACGCCGCCATGTTCGGGGTGTTCGGGATGCTTGCCTTGGCGGTGGTGATGGTCTGCCTCCGGGCCGCAAAGAGCGATTTGAGCTGGGCTCGGGCGGGAAAATACATCAGGACGGGGTTCTGGGGAGTGAATATCGGCCTGGCCTTCATGGTGCTGCTGGACCTCTTCCCGGCCGGCGTGCTCCAGTTCTGGGATTCCATCAGCCATGGGTGCCGGCATGCGCGCAGGCTCTCGTTTCTCTTGTCCGGCGCCTTCCACACCCTGGAATGGCTGCGCATCGTGGCGGACATGACTTTCCTGCTGGCGGGGGCGCTGCCGCTGTTCCTGGCGGTCATGCGCCTGGTCCTGGCAAGGGAAGGGGAACGGCCATGATTCAAGGAGGTAAAGCCGCGGCAGGAACGAACGAAAGGGTTCGCCAAACCTGGATGATTTATTGAGCCTGTGCTCGATAAATTTCGGATGCGGGTTCGATCTTTCCCTATGGCTAACGAGTATATGCTCATAACATCCCTCCTTTCATTACGGAGCCGCCTCATGAAGAAACTCGGGATCATCATTTGTGACCGTTACCACACCTGCGGCGGCGGGAAGTGCCTGCGGGCGTTCCACCAGCGTGCAGGCGCCTTCGCCCGGTACCAGGGCGAGGAGGTCCAACTGGTGGGCTACACCACCTGCGGCGGCTGCCCCGGCGGCAATGTCGAATACGTGCCGGCTGAAATGAAGAAGAACGGCGCGGATGTGATCCACCTCGCCACCTGCATGCTGGTGGGCTACCCGCCCTGCGACCACCTGGACACCTTCCGCCGCTTCATCCCCGCCAAGTACGGCCTCGAAGTGGTGATCGGATCCCATCCCATTCCCCAGAACTACTTCCTGACCCACCAGAAGCTGGGAACCTGGGAAGGGGGCGGCTGGCCGGAGCGGATCCAGGTGGCGCTCACCGACGAGGGCACGCGCTTGGCCTACGACTGAAGGTTTGGCCTGATCAGGGCCGGGAGGTCTTGACGGGACGCGCTTCCCAAGGGGTCCTCCAGCTATCAGTGTCGAGTGTTCGCTCCAGGCAAAGCCAGGGATCCGCACCCAGGTCGGGGGGAAAGCGCCTGGCTTTGATCAGTTGACCAGCCGCAAAGCGTCGGTGAAAAAGTCCGGCCCGCCGAAGTTGCCGGATTTCAGGGCCATCCCGATGGGCTCGCCGGTCCCGACCGTGCGCAGCGCCGGTACCCCCGGCGCGATTTCCGCCCCGATCAGGAACGCCCTGATGCCGAGCCGGTCCACCACCGCACCCGAAGTCTCGCCTCCCGCCACGACCAGGCGGCGGACGCCACGCGCCACCAGGGCCTCGGCCAACCTCGCCAGCGCCGTCTCGATGGCATGTCCGGCCTGGTCGCGGCCATGGCGGGCCTGGACCTGCTCCACCGCCTCGGCGCGGGCGCTGGATGCGATCAGGACCGGGGTGGATCCGATCCGTTCCAGGGCCCAGGCGGTGGCGGCTTGAATTTCGCCATCTCCCGCCATCAGGTTCTCGATGTGGAGGTGCAGCACCGGCATGACCTGCTTGGCCCGCTCGATCTGAACCAGGGTCGCGGCCGAACACGAACCGGCCAAGCATGCCGCCGGTCCCCCTATGGGCGCCCCGGCCTGGAGCGCGGTGGTTCCCCGGGCTCGCCCCGCCGCCACATAGGCTCGCGCCAGGCCGATGCCGAAGCCCGAAGCCCCGACCGACAACCTGGTTCTGGAAAGGACTTGGCCGATGGTCTCCAGGTCGGCCTCGGGTACCTGGCGTCGATGATCGCCGCGCCGTAGCCTTCCGCCGCCAGGTCGGCCCGGCGCCGGTCGATCGCCTCGCAGCCCCTGGCCACCGTCTGCAGGTCGATCAGCCCGACCCGCCTCCGGCTCTGGCGCCCCAGGACCCGGACCAGGTCGGCGTCGCGCATGGGATTGAGCGGATGGTCTTTGAGCGGGCTTTCGTGAAGGAGACGATCCCCGACGAACAGATGCCCCTGGTATACGGTCCGCCGGTTCTCCGGATAGGACGGGTTGACCAGGACGACCCGTTCGCCGGTCAGCGCCCCCAAGGCATCGGTCACCGGGCCGATGTTGCCCCGGTCGGTGGAATCGAAGGTCGAGCAGACCTTGAACAGGATGTGATCGGCACCCAGGCCCAGCAGCCACGTGGCCCCCGCCACCGATTTCTCGACCGCCAGGGCGGGGTCGGTCGAGCGGCTCTTCAGGGCGACCACCACAGCGTCCACCAACGGCAGGACCACGCCGTCCGGGGGCACGCCGATGCTCTGGACGGTCGAAAGACCCTGGCGGGTCAGGGCATTGGCAAGGTCGGAAGCCCCCGTGTAATCGTCGGCGACGACACCGAGCAGGATGGACATGGCGGAATCCTTTCCGGTCAGGCTGCGAAACGGAGCAGGGTCGACCCTCCCCTCAGGTGGCCGCAGGCAGGTCGACCCCGGCCAGCCGGGCGTAGACCTGGGCGACGGCACTGTCATCCTGGCGGCCGAGGCCGGAGCCGGAGGCGGCCAGGAACATCTGCAGAGCGGCGGCCGCCACCGGCACCGGGTATCTGCTGGTGCGGGCCATGTCCTGGATGATGCCCAGGTCCTTGACGAAAATGTCGACCGCGCTCCGGGGGGTGTAGTCGCCGTCGAGGACGTGCGGCACCCGGTTCTGGAACATCCAGGAATTGCCCGCCGAGGCGGTGATCACCTCGTAGACCTTGCGCAGATCGAGCCCCTGACGGGCGGCGAAGGCGATGGCCTCGCAGGCGGCGGCGATGTGGACGCCGGCCAGGAGCTGGTTGATCATCTTGAAGGCCGCCCCGGTCCCGGCCCGCTCACCGAGCTCATAAAGCTTGCCGGCCATGGCGTCCAGGGCCGGTCGGGCCTTGTGGAAGGCGGCGCTTGAGCCGGAGGCGAGGATCGTCAGCTGACCCTCGGCAGCCTTGGCCGGTCCACCGGACAGGGGGGCGTCAAGGAAGGACCTGCCGCTGGCTTCAAGGCGGGTGCCCAGCCGGCGGGCGGATTCCGGGTCCATGGTGGCGGAGGAGATGAAGACGGTGCCCGGAGCCATGGTGGCCGCAGCGCCCAGGTCTCCGAACAGCACCTCCTCGGTCTGGGTGGCGTTGATCACCACCGAGACCACTACGGCGGCTCCCTTGGCCGCCTCGGCCGGAGAGTTGGCCGTGCGACCGCCCGCCTCGGCGAACTGAGTCGCCGCGCCCTGGGCGATGTCGTATCCCACGACGTCGAACCCGGCCCGTAGCAGGGATTTCGCCATGCCGAACCCCATCGATCCGAGACCGATCACGGCAATGGTGAGTGTGGATGCACCGGTGCACATGGATTGAGACCTCCCTGGGTGGCATGGGTGGGGTGGATGGATAGACCTGGAACAGGCCGGCGGCCGCGAAGACATTGTCGATGGCGATCTGGGCGTCGCACTGGGGTGGGAAGGAGATGAACACCTCGCTGGCCAGGTCCTCCGGACCGATGGCCTGGCGGTCCGCGAGCCGGTGCCCCGGCGGCAGGATGCACGCCATCGGCCCCTCGAAGACGCACTCCGGCCGGACCGCGGGATGGGTGACGGCATCCTGCAGGAAGCCCACATCGGCCCGCTGGCCGGCCACGAAATCGATGACCGTGGAGGCCACGTGCTGGGGCATGGCCACCTCGATGCCCCCGTGGGCGTCCAAGAAGGCCGCCACCATCCGCGGCAGGAATCCCAGGGCCAGGGCCGGACTGCAGGCGATGCGCAGCGCCCCCCGGCGCATGGTGCGGATCTGGTCCACCGCCCCTGCGATCCGGTCCAGGCCGCGGAAGGATTGCTCCACCTCCTCGAACAGCCCAAGGGCTTCCCGGGTGGGCGACAGCCGCCCCTGGCGCCGGTCGAACAGGATCAGCCCAGTGGAGGATTCAAAATCGCCGATCAAGCGGCTCATGGCCGGCTGGGAGATCCTCAGCGTCTTGGCCGCCCGGGTGACGGTGTGGCGTTGCATCGGGGCCCGGAAAGCTTCGATCTGTCTGAATGTGATAGTTTGCATGGGACCGGCTGCAATAACATCAGAACATGGACATCGAAAACATTAGCATTGGACAAAAGGTTTTCCGTGTCCTAGTTTTTTCTGATCAATAACCTTTCCTCGAAACATTCCTAACCCCGCTGCACCTCTTCCACGGGTGCCCCATCGCCACGGATCGCGCAGGCACCACGGGAGAGGCGCAGTTCCAGAGGCCTTCACCATGCCTGACTCAGGTGCTGACAGCAGGAGGGCTACCTACGAGGTGGCGGTGGTGGGCGGCGGCGTCATCGGCATGGCGGTGGCCTATGGGTTGGCGCGCCTCGGCCGGCGGACGGTGGTGTTCGACGGCGACGACACCGCGTTCCGGGCCTCCCGGGGCAATGCCGGACTGGTGTGGGTCCAGGGCAAAGGCAGCAAATGTCCGCCCTATGCCCTGTGGTCCCTGGGTTCCGCCGACCGCTGGACCCTTTTCGCTGCCCAACTGCGGCGGGAAACCGGCGTGGACGTGGAGTACCAGCGGCCGGGTGGGTTCCTGCTGTTCGACCGCCAGGACGAGTGGGATGACGAACTGGCCGGGCTGGCCATCCTGAAGGCGTCGCACCCGGTCCTCGATTACGAGGTCCTGGACCCGGCGGAGCTGGCGCGGCGGGTGCCCGCCGCCTCCCGGGACCTCCTGGGTGGGACGTTCTCCCGGCACGATGGGCACTCCAACCCCCTCGCCTTGCTGCGGGCCCTGCAGGCGGCCTTCCAGCGCGCGGGCGGGACTTATTGCCCGCACCGTCCGGTCCGGGCCCTCCATCCCCATCCCGGGCATTTCCAGGTGGAGACCGCGGACGGGATCACCGAAGCCGGGCAGGTGGTTCTGGGGGCAGGGCTCGGCAACATCCCCCTGGCGCCCATGGTCGGGCTGAGGGCGCCGGTGGCGCCTCTGCGCGGACAGATGCTGGTCACGGAGAAGCTGGAGCCCTTCCTGGGGTGCCTGGTGGACGGGATCCGCCAGACCGTCTCCGGTTCCGTGGTGCTCGGCAGCAGCTCCGAGCCGGTGGGCCTGGACGACGGGGTGACCGCCCCGATCCTGGCCACCATCGCCAGGTTCGCCATCGCCCGCTTCCCCCGGCTGCGCCGGGCGCGGGTCTTGCGGGCCTGGGCCTCCCTGCGGATCATGACCCCGGACGGAATGCCGGTCTACGAACCCTCGGAAGAGCACCCGGGCGCCTTCCTGGTCAACAGCCACAGCGGGGTCACCCTCGCCGCCGCCCATGCTGAAGTGCTGGCGCCCTGGATCGCCGGCAAGCCGGCGCCAGACTTCTTGGAGTACTGCCATGCCTCCCGTTTCCCTGTTTGAGCCCCTGCCGGGGTCCGGCGAGCCGACCGTGGAGATTCAGATCGACGGCCGGCCGCACCGAGTGCCCTCCCACTACACAGTGGCGGCGGCGATGCTGGCGGCCGGCGTCACCACCTGCGGGACCCGCCCCGGGGGGGACGCCCAGCGCGCCCCGTTCTGCCTGATGGGCCTGTGCTTCGAATGCCTGGTGGAGATCGACGGGATCCCCAACCGGCACGGATGCATGACCCGGGTCAGCCCGGGAATGCAGGTCCGCAGCATGCACGGCCAACCGGAGCTGGCATGAGCGCGGATCGGTGGGACCTCCTGATCATCGGCGCCGGCCCGGCGGGCATGGCGGGGGCGGTGACCGCCCGGGAACGGGGCCTGTCGGTCCTGGTGGTGGACGAGGCCCCCGACCCGGGCGGCCATTTCTACCGGGGCGCAGGCACGCCCGCCGCCCTGCGGGAGAAGGTGCTGGGGGCGGACGTCCTGGCCGGAGGCGCACTGATCGAAGCGTTCGCCGCCTGTGGAGCCGAATGCCGGCCGGGCACCCTGGTCTGGCAGCTGACCGGCGGCGAAAGCGGAGAATGGTGCGCCATGCTGGCGGAAGACCAGGGCGCGGGCCGGATCTGCAGCGTCCGGGCCGGGGCGGTCCTGCTGGCCCTCGGTGCCCAGGAAAGGCCTGTCCCGGTGCCCGGGTGGACCCTTCCGGGAGTCATGGGAGTCGGCGCCGCCCAGACCCTGATGAAGACCCAGGGCCTGGTGCCGGTGCCCGAGACCGTGCTGGTGGGCGGCGGACCGCTGCTCTACCTGTTCGCCTACCAGCTGCTCCAGGCCGGGCGCCGGGTCCAGGCGCTGCTGGAGACGTCCTCCGCCGGCGCCCTCTGGGCGGCCTTGCCGCGCCTGCCCCGGGCCCTCCTGGGCCTGGGCCAGCTGGCCAAGGGCGTACGCATCCTGGACGCGCTGCGCAAGGCGGGCATCCCCCGGATCCGGGGCGTAGGCAGGATCGAAATCGCCGGATCGACCAGCGCGGAAGGTGTGCGGTTCCAGGCTGGAGCCCGCGAGGGGATCCTGGCCACCCCCCTGGTGCTGCTGCACCATGGCTTCATCCCGGCCGTGAACCTGAGCCGCTCCCTGGGTTGCGTCCACGACTGGGATCCGGACCAGCTCTGCTGGCGCCCACGGGTGGACCTCTGGGGACGCAGCAGCCGCCCGGGGATCTGGATCGCCGGTGACGGAGCGGCCATCGCCGGCGCCCGGACGGCACGCTGGAACGGGGTCCTGGCGGCCCTGGACATCGCCCGGGCAGCGGGCCGGGGAGATTCGGCCGCCCTGCGCCCCAAGGCGCTCAGGGCGCGCCTGGGTTGCCTCGGGCCCCAGGGAGTGATGGCCTTCACCAACCGCCTCTACCGCCCTCCGGACTGGTTGCGCCGTCCTGGCGATGACGTGGTGGTCTGCCGGTGCGAGTCCGTCACCGCCGGCGAGGTGCGGCGGCTGGTCCAGCTCGGCTGCCTGGGGCCGAACCAGATGAAAGCGTTCACCCGCTGCGGCATGGGTGACTGCCAGGGCCGGTTCTGCGGGCCCACCGTCTCGGA
>CAWFOJ010000221.1:0-7411 GCA_963816585.1 uncultured Holophagaceae bacterium
TGGACGAAGCCGACGCCTCCCAGCTGGGGCGCATCCTCGGGGGTGGACGCGCTGCTCACCGGGACCGCGGTGGACCTGGACACCAGCGTCAAAGTCAACGCGCGCCTGATCGCGGCCGAGTCGGGCATGGTGTTCGCGGTGGCCGACGCCGACCTGCCCATCGACGCGGAACTGGCCGCCCTGATGGGGCGCAAGGCCGGGGAAGGGGTGCCGGAGGCCACCGGGCGGTTCGACGGCCTCTGGCTGGTGGCCATCGCCTGCGCCGCGGGGGAAGGCGCCCAGGGGCTACAACCTCCACGTGCAGGCACTGGTGCCAACGGGGCCCTGCACGGCAGCCTCGGCCGCGAGGGCGTGGCTCCCTACATCAACCTGGACGGGCCGATCGGACCTGACGGCAAGGGGGTGATCCTGGCCACCGGCCTGACCGGGAATTCCCGGTTCAACCTCTACAGCGTCCGCCAGGGCCTGCCGTTCTTCTACCACATCGACGCCGCCTTCCAGGCGACCCAGGGCACCGGGCGCCGGCGGGAGAACCGGAAATGCGATGTGGCCTTCACGAAGCAGTGATCCACATGCCCGGACGCCTGATGAAACCCCTCTTCCTCGCCGCGCTCCTCCCCGTCCTCGCCCCGGCCCAGCCGCCGGCACCGCCCGCCCCTCCGGAGACGGTCTACGGCCCGGAGCTGGAAGGCTTCGAGTATCCCTTCCCGGTCCAGCGCTGCCCATTCACCTCCCAGAGGGTGCAGCTGCGCATGGCCTACCTGGACGTGGCGCCCGCCGTCCCCAACGGGCGCACCGTGGTGCTGCTGCACGGCAAGAACTTCACCGCCGCCACCTGGGAACCCACCATCAAGGTCCTGAACCGGGCCGGCTACCGGGTGGTGGCACCGGACCAGGTGGGCTTCGGCAAGTCCTCCAAGCCCGCCCACTACCAGGTACAGCTTCCAGCAACTGGCCCGCAACACCCATGACCTGCTGGAGGCCATCGGCGTGCGCCGGGCCGTGATGGTGGGCCACTCCACCGGGGGGATGCTGGCGGTCCGCTACGCCCTCATGTACCCCGCCCAGGTGGACCAGCTGGTGCTGGTGAACCCCATCGGACTGGAGGACTGGAAGGCCGAAGGGGTGCCGGCGGTCACGGTGGACCAGTGGTACCAGCGGGAGCTGCAGGTGACCGCCCAGGGGATCCGGTCGTACCGAGCAGAAGACCTACTACGCCGGCCAGTGGCGCCCGGAATTCGAGCCGGCGGTGCGCATGCTGGCGGGCCTGTTCCGGGGCCCCGGGCGCGAACTGGTGGCGTGGAATTCGGCCCTCATCTACGACATGATCTGCACCCAGCCGGTGGTTTACGAGTTCGGCCTGGTGCGGGTTCCCACCCTGCTGCTCATCGGCCAGCGGGACACCACCGCCATCGGCCGGGATTTCGCGCCGCCGGAGGTGGCGGCCCGCCTGGGCCATTACCCGGAACTCGGGCGCCGGGCCGCCCGCGCCATCCCCCATGCCCGCCTGGTGGAGTTCCCGGACCTGGGCCATGCGCCCCAGATCCAGGACCCGGACGCCTTCCACGCGGCGCTGCTCAAGGGGCTGTCCGCTCCCGAGTGAGGCGTGTCCCCCGGGATCAGGAACGCCGCCCCTGGCGCGGGTGCCCCTGGTACGGGTACACGCGCAGGAACCCCCGCAGGTCGATGGTGTCGCGCACGGCCTCCTGCAGGGACACGGCGGCGGCGGACCGGAACAGGGCCACCACCGTGTCCTTGCGCACCTCCAGGACCACCGCCTCGCGCCCCTCCACGGTCTTGTGCAGCCACACCTGGCCCGGCGCCAGGACCTGCTTCTCCTCGGGGAGGTCGCCCCAGGTGCGGGACGCCAGGGCGGCCTGGGCCTCCCGCCGGCGCGTGACGCGTTCCTCCCGGACCTGGGCCTTCTCGCGCTCCTTGGCCTCCCGGGCCCGGTTCAGGGGCTCCTCCACCCAGGCCTGGGCCAGGCGGTAACCCCGGAAGGGCCCCTGGATGCCCGCCTGGCCCTTGCGGCTGGCCCACCAGCCCTTGTGACCCTTCCACACCTTCCCCTGGTTGCCCAGGGAGAAGCCCTGGACGCCCTCCAAGGGCTGCCACTGGGCTTTTCCGGGACGCTGGGCGGGAGCCTGGGAGTCCGCTTCCATGGGAATTCCTTTCTCGGTTCGGGTCGCTTCCAGTTTAGGCGCCGTTAAGGAATGACCATGACTTTTCCTCGTCATTCCGTCACGGCGCCTCATGCTTGGGCCGCCGGAAACGGGCAAGGTAATTCCGGTACGACGGCTTGAAGCCGATGCCGGCGGCATCCCGGGACCCTTTCGGCAAAAGGTGGTTCAATCGAACGGCAGCCAGGAGAAAGCCATGCGCGGGCGCCAGTACCACCAGGCGGTCATCATCGGGCGGTTCCAGCCGTTCCACAACGGCCACCAGTCCGCCCTGGAGCGGGGCCTGGCGGTGGCCGGGCAGGTGGTGGTGGTGATCGGTTCCGCCCAGCGGCCCCGGTCCCCCCGGGCCCCCTGGACCGCCGCGGAGCGGGAGGTGATGGCCGGCGGGTGCCTGGCCGGGACGGACCGGGCCAGGGTGCGCTTCGTCCACCAGCGGGATTACCTCTACGACGATGACCTCTGGGTGGGGGAGGTCCTGCGCAAGGTGGCGGGCCAGGCCCCGGAGCCCGGCGGCCCCGTGGCGCTCCTGGGCCTGGCCGGGGACGCGGCGGCCCCGGACCAGGGGCTCTGTCCGCCATGGGCCTTCAAGCCGGGTCCGAAGCTGCCCCTGCCGGCCGGAGCGGAACTGCGGGCCGGCTACCTGTCGGACCAGGACGACCGTCCAGGTGGACCTGCACCGTGGGCGGCCGCGGTGCCTGCCCCGGTGCAGGACTACCTCCGGCGCTGGGCGGCAACCCCGGACTACCGGAACCTGGCGGAGGAGTGGCGCTACCTGGCCGAGTACCCGGGCGCGCTGGGCGGGCACACCCTTTCCGGTGGTCTTCACCACGGTGGACGCGGTGGTCCTCCATTCCGGGCAGGTCCTGCTGGTGCGCCGCGGCGCCCAGCCCGGACGGGGCCTCCTGGCCCTTCCGGGAGGCTTCCTGGACCCGGCGGCCGATCGCTCCCTGCGGGCCGGGGCCCTGCGGGAGCTGCGGGAGGAGACCGGGATCCAGGTGCCGGAAGCGGCCCTGGCCCGGTCCATCGTCGCCGAGCGCGCCTTCGACCACCCGGAGCGCAGCCTGCGGGGCCGCACCATCACCCACGTGGTGCGCATCGACCTGGAGCCGGGCCCCCTGCCGGCGGTGCGGGGTGGGGACGACGCCCGGCAGGCCCTGTGGGTGCCCCTGGACCAGGTCCTGGAGCATCCGGAGGAACTGTTCGAGGACCACGCGGACATCATCCTGAACCTCACCCGCCAGCGGCGGCGCTGAAGGACGATCGCGGACGTCAGCCGCGCCGGCGCAACGCGCCGGCCAGGCGGTCCAGGGCCTCCATCAGGGCCCGGGTCGGGCAGGCCAGGTTCATGCGCTCGAAGCCGGCGCCCTCCTCCCCGAACACGTAGCCTTCGTCGAAGAACACCTGGGCGTCCCGGTGCAGGAACGCCTCCAGCTCGTCCCGGTCCAGGCCCAGGCCGCGGAAGTCCATCCACTGGAGGTAGGTCCCCTCCAGGTCGAAGACCCGCACCGCCGGCACGTTCTCCCGGAAGAACCGTTTGAGTCCCAGGTGGTTGCGGTGGATGAGCTGGAGCAGCTGTTCCAGCCAGGGCTCGCACCGGGTGTAGGCGAGCTCGCAGGCCTTGTAGCCCATGATGTTCAGGAGGTGCAGCCCGTTGGTCTCCAGCTGGGCCCGGAACGCGGCGCGCAGGTCCGGGCCGGGAATGATCAGGCTGCTGTTCTGCATCCCGGCCAGGTTGAAGGTCTTGCTGGGAGCGGTGCACACGATCATGCGCCGGGCCAGTTCCTCGGACACCTTGGCGAACACCGTGTGCCGGTGCCCGGGCATGACCAGGTCGAAGTGGATCTCGTCGGAAATGATCAGCACGTCGTGGCGCAGGCAGATCTCGCCCACCCGGGCCAGCTCCCCTGGGGTCCAGACGCGCCCCACCGGGTTGTGGGGGCTGCAGAACAGCAGGACCCGGTTGCGCGGGTCCCGGGCCTGGCGTTCCAGGTCGTCGAAGTCGAAGCCGTAGCGGTCGCCGTCCAGGACCAGGGGGTTGCGCACCAGGGTCCGGCCGGTCCTTTTGATGGCCTTGAAGAAGGGGTAGTACACCGGTGTCTGGACGATGACCCCATCGCCCGGGGCGGTGAGCGCCTGGATGGCCTGGTAGAACCCCGGCACCACCCCGGGGGCTCCCTGGATCCATTCCGGCTGCACGGTCCACCCGTGCCGGCGCTCCATCCACCCGCACACCGCGTCCAGGTAGTCCCGGGTGGGATCCGTATAGCCCAGGATGGTTTCGTCCAGGAACGCCTTGAGCCCCTCCACCAGTTCCGGGGGATGCTTGAGCTCCATGTCGGCGACGGAGAACGGCACCACTCCCGGGGCCACCTCCGGACACCACTGCTTCATCTGTTCCCACTTGACGGACCCCATGCGGGAACGATCCACGACGGTATCGAAATCGTATTTCATCTCGGGCCTTTCCTTCCAGTTTACCAAGGTCCGCAGCCTGCGCGCGGACCGAACGCGAACGAACGGCCGCGCCCGGCCCCCACCCCTCCATGCCGGCCGGAACCTTTCCCGGAATTCCCCCACGCAGGTCCTGACTGGTCTTCGCCTGCCTGGGGAAAGGGCCCGGCAAGCCGGTCGCGATAGGTGACCGCATGTTCAGACCTGTACTCGCGATAATCCTGGCGGGCGTCATCTCCCACCTGCCCTGCCCCGCCCAGCGCAACCTGCTGCTGGTCTCCAACCGCGTTCCCTGGACCGTGGCCGCCGCGGGCGGGGTGGGCAGCCTCAAGGCCTCCGCCGGCGGGCTCGTCACCGCCCTGGCCCGGACCCACGAGCGGTCCGGGTCGCTCTGGGTGGGATGGCCCGGGGACCTGACCGCCCTGGACGGGCCGGAGCGCGAGAAGATCCTCGGGCAGTTGCAGGAAAAGCGGATCGTGCCGGTGGAGGTCTCCGCCGCGGAGGTGGAACGCTACTACGAAGGTTTCTCCAACGGGCTGTTGTGGCCGGTGTTCCACGCCTTCCCAGGCCAGGCCGGACTGGGCAAGGACCGGGACTGGGAGGCCTACGTGGCGGTGAACGAACGCTTCGCGGCGGCGGCGGCGGCGCAAGCGGCCCCGGGCGGCCTGGTGTGGATCCACGACTACCAGCTGATGCTGGTGCCGCAAAGGCTGCGCGAGCTTCGGCCCGACCTCCGTATCGGGTTCTTCCTGCACATCCCGTTCCCCCCTCCCGATGCCTTCCAGGCCCTGGCCCGGAGCAAGGACCTCCTGCAGGGCGTGCTGGGCGCCGACCTGGCGGGATTCCAGACCCCGGAAGACCAGGCCCACTTCGCCGAGGCGGCCGGCCGGATCCTGGGAGCGGACGCCGCGGCGTCCGCGCTCCGGTTCCAGGGGCGCGCCACCCGGCTGGGCACCTTTCCCATCGGCATCGATTTCCGGGCCTTCGCCCAGGCTGCAGGGTCTCCCACGGTCACGGCGCGGGCGGCGGAGATCCAGCGGAACCTCGGCGGGCGCACGCTGATCCTCGGCGTCGACCGCCTGGATTACAGCAAGGGCATCGACAAGCGCCTCCTGGCGCTGGAACGCTTCCTGGAACAGCACCCGGAACGGCGCGGCACCTTCGTCATGATCCAGGTGGCGGCGCCGTCCCGGGAAAACGTCCCGGCCTACAAGGAATACCGCCAACGGGTGGATGCGGTCGCGGCCCGGGTCAATGGTGCTTTCGGCACCTTGGGCTGGGTGCCCGTCCACCTCCTGCACCAGGGCTTCCCGTTCGAGGAGGTGGTCGCCCTGTACCGGGCCGCGCAGGTGATGCTGGTCACCTCGGAGCGGGACGGCATGAATCTGGTGGCCAAGGAATTCTGCGCGGCCCGCGAGGATGATTCCGGGGTCCTCATCCTGAGCCGGTTCGCCGGCGCCGCCCGGGAGCTTCCGGATGCGATCCTGGTCAATCCCTACGACCTCGGGGCCGTGGCCGAGGCTCTGGATACCGCGCTCCGGATGCCCGCCGACCAGGTCCGCCACCGGATGCGCGCCCTGCGCAGGCAGGTGGCCGCCCACGACGTCTACCGGTGGTCCGAAGCCTTCCTCCGGGACCTGGAGGCCCAGGAAGCGGCGCTGGACCCCGCGGCCATGGCCGGGGCGGAGCGGGTCGTCCTGGTCTTGGACTACGACGGGACCCTGGTGCCGTTCGCGCCCCGGCCGGAGGATGCCAAGCCCGATCCGGAACTGCTGGCCCTGCTGGGGCGCCTGGCGGGGATCGGCAAGCTGGAGTTGCGCCTGGTCAGCGGACGGAGCCGGGAAAACCTGGAGGCCTGGTTCGGCCACCTTCCCTTCCGGCTCCATGCGGAGCACGGCTTGTGGCGCAAGGACGGGCCTGGGGCCGCCTGGGCCGCCCGGATCGAGCATGGGAGCGACTGGAAGCAGGAAGCCAAGGCGGGCCTGGCGGACTGGTGCCGGCAGTACCGAGGGGTCGTTCGTGGAGGAGAAGAGCCATTCCGTGGCCTGGCACTACCGCCAGGCCCGGCGGGAACCCCCTGCCGAAGGCCTGGAGGCCGTGCGCGAATCCCTGCGCCAGTTGGCCCAGGCCCAGGACCTGGAGTGGCTGGAAGGCTCCAAAGTGCTGGAGCTCCGGGTGCTCGGGGCGCACAAGGGGCTGGCCGCGGAAAGCCTCGACCAGGCCCCGGGCACCCAGGTGGTCGCGCTGGGCGATGACCGCACCGACGAGGACCTGTTCCGGGCCCTCCCCGCCACCGCCCTGACCATCAAGGTGGGCGGGGGGGCCACCTGCGCGTCGAAACGGCTGCCGGATCCGGCGGCGGCGCGGGCGTTCCTGGAAGCCCTGGCGGCGGCGCTGGTCAGCCAGCCGTGAGGCGCAGGTCCGCGGCGTGCGCTCCGTCCCGCCGGTCCCTGGCAGACTGGAACCAGCGCCGGAGTGCCCCATGTTCCAGGATTTCGAACCGCTCACCCTCCAGGCCAACGGAGTGGCCATCCACCTGGTGCGGGGCGGTTCCGGCCCACCCCTGCTGCTCCTGCACGGCCATCCCCAGACCCACTCCATCTGGCACAAGGTGGCGCCCGCGCTGGCGGAGCGGTACGCCGTGGTGGCCCCGGACCTGCGCGGCTACGGGGACAGCGGCAAGCCCCGCGGCCTGCCCGGCCACGGCAACTATGCCAAGCGGGCGATGGCCCAGGACCTGGTGGAGCTCATGGCGGCCCTGGGGCACGCCCGGTTCCGGG
>CAWFOJ010000222.1:0-4912 GCA_963816585.1 uncultured Holophagaceae bacterium
GGACGGCTGGTCCAGGACCAGGGGCTTGAGCGCGGTGGCCGCCTGGCGGGGATCCGTGTCGATGAGCTTGCCGATGGTCTTCATGGGATCGGGAGCCGGCTCCACGGGCCTTGGCGGCTCCGGCCGGGTCGGCGGCGGATCCGCCGCGGGAGCCGCGGCGGCAGGCTTGGAGGCCGGGGCTGGGGCTGGGGCGGCGGCAGGGCGGGCCACGGCATGAACCGGGACCGGCGCGGGTGCGGGGGCCGGCGCGGGGACCGGGGCGGGGGCCGGCGCGGGCGCGGGGGTGTGGGCCTGGGCGGGGCTGGGAGCCTGGGCAGTGGCCTGGACCGGCGGCGCCGGGGGTGCCGTGGGCCGGCCGCGCAAAGCCAGGAGGGCGCCGCCGCCCGCCACCAGCACCGCGCCCCCGGCGGCGGCATAGAGGCCGATCCGGCGCGGGCGGACGGGCGCTGGCTCCGGCATGGCCGTCGTGGCGCCGGCGGCCGGCATGACGGTGGTGGGGGCCGTGTCCGGCAACCGGGTCGCGGCGGTGGCGGGCGCCCGGTCCAGGGCCACGGTTCCCGGAGCGGCCAGGGCCTGGGCCACCTCCGCCTGGCGATGGCGCACCAGGATGGCGGTGGCCTCGTCCAGCACCCCGGACCAGGTGGGATCCTTGCAGGCGCGCAAGGCCCTGCCCAGGTCGTCCGCGGCCTGGAACCGTTCCGCCGGATCCTTGGCCAGGGCCTTGTCCAGGACCATGCGGATGCTCGGGCTGATGCCGTGGAGGCCCTCCACGTCGATGGGCGCAGGCGCTTCCGAAACGATCTTGAACAGGATGGTGGTGGTGTTGTCGCCGCTGAACGGCTTGCGTCCGGCGAGGGCCTCGTACAGCATCACCCCCACGGCGAACAGGTCCGACTGGGCGGTGGCGTGGCCTTCGCGGATGTACTCGGGCGCCATGTAGCTCACCGTGCCCATGACGATCCCCGTGGCGGTGAGGTCGCTGTCCTCCACCCGGGCGATGCCGAAGTCCATGACCTTGGCCAGGAAGTTCTTGCCGTCGCGCATCACCCTGACATTGGAGGGCTTCACGTCCCGGTGGATGATGCCGTGGCGGTGGGCATGGCTGAGCCCGTCGCACACCTGGGCCAGCACTTCCAGGAACTGGGAGGGGGACAGGCCCCGGCTCCGGATGAGGTTCTCCAGGTCGTCCCCGTCCACGAACTCCATGACCAGGTAGAACACCTCCTGGTCCTTGTCGAAATCGAAGATGGTCACCAGGTTCGGGTGGTTGAGCCGGCCGGCGGCCTCCGCTTCCCGGCGGAACCGCCCTTCGGCGTCCTCGCCCCGGGCGGCCGCGGGCAGGATGGTCTTGATGGCCACCTCCCGGCCGATGGCCGGATGGGTGGCCAGGTACACCTCGCCCATGGCGCCTTGTCCCAGGGTCCGCAGAATTTTGTACTTGCCGATCCGCTTGGCCATGTCCACCCGCGCGTGGGGATGGCTCGATTCTATCCGGTTCCCGCGGGGTCAGAACGCCCCTTCAGGATTGGGGGAGAATGGGGGAAAATCAGCAGGCCCGCCTTCCCCGCGCAGGAGCTTGCCATGCCCCACTTCGATGCCTACTACCTGATCAAATGGCTGCACCTGGTGATGTTCACCATGGGCGGGGGCACCGCCCTGATCATCCTGATCCTCACCGGATTCGAGGAGCAGCGGGAGGACCTGCGGGGCCTGTCGTCGGTGCTGTGGCGGAACACCACCTCCTGGGCCTTCCGCCTCGCCGTGGTCCTGGGCCTGGTGCTCCTGGTCCTGCGCTTCACCTCCGGAGGCCATCCCTTCGAAGCCAGGTACCTGCACTGGAAGCTGGTGCTGGCGGCCTTCCTGCTCCTGTGTTCGGAACTGAGCCCCAAGGCCCTGGGCCGGGCCCGGCGGGGCTCCGCCCTGCTCACCCTGGTGCTGTTCCTGATGGTCGCCTTCGTGAGCGTCAACCACGACGCCTTCGGGACCGTGCCCCACCATCCCGGCGCCGGCGCGGCCGGCCACTATTCGGGGGCGGTGGAACAGGGGAGCGAGTAGTTCACAGTTCCAGGTTGATCCCCTGGGCCAGTTCCACCCGGCCGCTGAAGTTGATGGCGCTGGTCTGGCGGCGCATGTAGGCCTTCCAGGCGTCGGATCCGCTCTCCCGGCCGCCGCCGGTCTCCTTCTCGCCGCCGAAGGCGCCGCCGATCTCGGCGCCGCTGGTGCCGGCGTTGACGTTGGCGATGCCGCAGTCGCTGCCGGCGGCGGACAGGAACCGTTCCGCTTCCAGCAGGTCGTTGGTGAACACGGCGCTGGCCAGGCCCTGGGGCACGTCGTTGTGGATGCGGATGGCCTCGTCGAAGGTCCGGTAGCGCATCAGGTACAGCACCGGGGCGAACGTCTCCTCCCGCACCAGGGGCAGGCCGGGGTCCACCTCCGCCAGGCAGGGGGTGACGTAGCACCCGCCGGGGAGGGGCAGCCTCCCGCCGCCGCAGAGGACGCGCCCGCCCTGGGCCTTGACGGTCTCGATGGCCCGGAGCATGGTCTCTACCGCGCCCGTGTCCACCAGGGGACCCATGAGGTTGGCCCCGTCCCGGGGATCGCCGATGGGGGTCCTGGCGTACATGGCCTGGAGCCGGGCCTTGAACGAGTCGTAGACGGATTCGTGCACGATCACCCGGCGGGTGGTGGTGCAGCGCTGGCCGGACGTGCCGATGGCGCCGAAATAGACCGCCCGCAGGGCGACCTCCAGGTCGCCGCGCTGGCTGACGATGACTCCGCCGTTGCCGCCCAGCTCCAGGATGCTGCGCCCGAACCGCTCCTGCACCAGCCGGCCCACGTGCCGGCCCCCGGGCACCGAGCCGGTGTAGGACACCAGGGCCACCCGGGGGTCGGTGTTGATGAGGTCGCCGATCTCGGCGCCCCGGCCCACGGCCAGGCTGCATACGGCGGGATCGTGCCCGGCCCGTTCCAGCACCCGCTGGGCCATGCGGATGCAGGCGACGGCGGTGAGGGGCGTGCGGCTGGAAGGTTTCCACAGGACCGGATCGCCGCACACCAGTCCGATGGCCGTGTTCCAGCTCCACACCGCCACCGGGAAGTTGAAGGCGGTGATCACCCCCGCCACCCCCAGGGGGTGCCACTGCTCCTGCAGGCGGTGCTGGCGCCGCTCGCTGGGCATGGTCAGGCCGTACAGCTGCCGGGACAGCCCCACCGCCAGGTCGCAGATGTCGATCATCTCCTGCACCTCGCCCAGGCCTTCGCGCAGGGTCTTGCCCATCTCCAGGGTCACCAGCAGGGCCAGCTCCTCCTTGTGCCGGCGCAGTTCCTCGCCCAGGGCCTTGACCACCTCGCCGCGCTTGGGCGCCGGCACCAGGCGCCAGCCCTGGAAGGCCGCGGCGCAGCGGGCCAGGATCCGCTCGAAGTCCGTCCGGTCCACGTTCACCACCGTGCCCAGCGCGGCACCGTCCACCGGCGAGACCACCCGCTGTTCCGGTCCGCCTCCCGCCCATTCGCCGCCGAACCCGCCGGGGTTCCGGTCCTGGAGCCCGAGTTTTGCCAAGATCTTTGCCGTGGAGTCGTTCATACTATTCCCTCGCGGTACGATGTATACGGTGTTTTACAGCGCTTTTCAAAGACATAGTTTTCATGTCAAGTATGAGCGGAATTCATGGTCGCGGCCAATGAGCTGGATCTCTATCAATTGCGGGCCTTCTATGCGGTGGGCCAGACCGGCAGCTTCACCGCCGCCTCCCGGCGCCTGCACCTCACCCAGTCGGCGGTGAGCCACGCGGTGGCCAAGCTGGAGGCCAGCGCCGGGACTGTCCTGGTCGCCCGCCGGGGCCGGGAACTGTCGCTGACCGAGGCGGGACGGCGCCTGTTGGCCGCCTGCGAGGACGTGTTCGCGGCCCTGGAGGCGGCGGTGGAAGACCTGGGCGAGTCCCAGGGCACCGGCCGGCTGCGCATGGGGGCCACGGTGGAGTTCGGCAGCAGCATCCTCATGCGCCACATCGGCCCCTTCCTGGCGGCGAACCCCGGCCTGGAGATGGACTTCACCCTCACCTACGACCTGCTGGGCCTGCTCTTGCGGGACGACCTGGACCTGATCATCGACTGCCGTGTGCATCTCCGCCCGGACCTGGAGCGCCTGCCCCTGTTCCGGGAGACCTACGTGGTGGCCGCCGCCCCGGGGTTCGGCCCGGGCCGGCGCCTGGCCGCGCCCTGGGACCTGGGCCCCTGCCCCGTCCTGTCCCTGGACAAGGAGGGCGCCTGGTGGCACCGGTTCCTGCTGGCCCTGGCCGAGAGGGAGCGGCCCCGGTTCGTCCGGGTGATCCAGGTGAACGACCTGCGGGCCATGATCAACGCGGCCGCGGCCGGCGTGGGGGTGCTCCTGGCCCCCACCTACAGCGTGCTGCGGGAGCTGGAGCGGGGCGACCTGGTGACCCTGCTCCCGGCGCACCGGCCGGTGGAGGACTGGTTCTGCCTGTACCAGAAGAAGGCCAAGGCCGGGCTGCGCAGGCATCGCCTGCTCACGGAGTACCTGCGGGGCTTGAACCCAGCGGAATTCGGCGTCTGAATCCAGGATCGCGCAAGGCCTGGTCCAGGTCTTCCAGGACCTGCGCGGTCTGCCGGAGCAGCGCCTTCACCCGGGCGTCGCCGGCCGCCCCCAGGCGCTCGGCCACGGTGCGCCGCCCATGCCGGCAGTGACGCCGCCAGGTCCTCCACCATCACTTTCCGGGCGCTGGGGAGCCAGCGCATCTGGTCCGGGTCCCGGGCCTCCATCTCGATCACCAGGAGCTTCTCCAGGCCGAACAGGACCTGGCGGGCGCCGTCCGCCAGCAGCCGCACCTCCAGGGCCGATGGATCCCCGGCCGACGCACCGGGCGTCTCCAGGCTCCGGCTGGCGGCGCTCACG
>CAWFOJ010000223.1:0-5454 GCA_963816585.1 uncultured Holophagaceae bacterium
GGAAGCCCCGCGAATCGGGAGGACCTCCCGCCGCGATGGGCTCCGCCCCGGTCCACCGCCAGGATCGAGCCGGTGAACCCCAGCTTGGCCAGGTGGTACACCAGCGAAGCGCCGGCGATGCCCACTCCGACCACGACGATATCGAACTTGCGCATGATGTATCCTTTGCATGATGGAGATGCAGGAAAGATGAAAGGTCGTGCCATTGGCCATGGCAGGTTCTGGTCACCGGGCTCGGCGCGGAATATGTGTCAGGAGCCTTGCTTTTGGGTGGATATGTATGTAGCTTGAACTGGAAAATCGAAGCCGACAAACGATATTTCCTTGTGATTTCATTCCATAAATTCATGAACCGCCACGGCCCCGGAGACCGTTGCCGCAGGGTCCGGCGCGTGCCTTCCTGGGTGGTTCGGTTGTTCCCGTCGTGAAAGCCGAGGACCGTTGCCATGGACTACCTGCGTCGCGTGATGCCGTCATTGACCGCACTGGAATTTTTCGATGCGGCAGTGCGCTGCATGAGCTTCACCCGGGCGGCGACGGACCTCAACGTCACCCAGAGCGCCGTAAGCCGCCAGATCCGGGCCCTGGAGGACTACCTGGGCCAGCCGCTGTTCCACCGGGTGAAGCAGCGGCTGGTGCTGACCGAAGCCGGGGAGACCTATGCGGTCGCCGTGCGGGACCTGCTCAACAAGGCCGAAGCGACCACGGTGCAGGTGATGGCCTACAACGGCAAGGGCGGCGTGCTGACGTTGGCCCTGCTGCCCACCTTCGGCTCCCGCTGGCTGGTGCCCAAGCTGGGGGATTTCATCGCCCGCTACGGCGACATCCAGCTCAACCTGGTGACCCAGGTCAAGCCGTTCGACTTCAGCGGCAGCGGCATCGACGCGGCGATCCATTTCGGCGACGGCGTGTGGCCGGGGGCCGTATGCCACCGGCTGCTCGGGGAGGTCATCGTCCCGGTGGGCGCGCCGTCCCTGGTGGGGAACCCGTCCAGGCTGGCGCATCCCCAGGACGTGAAGCAGTACCCGCTCCTGCAGTTGTCCTCCCGCCCCCAGGCCTGGCTGGACTGGCTGCACGCCGTGGGCGTCAAAGGCAGCGAGGACGTGCACGGCCCCCGGTTCGAGGAGTTCCACATGGTCATCCAGGCCGCGATCGCCGGGCTCGGGCTGGCCGTGCTGCCCCGCTTCATGATCCAGGAGGAACTTGCCGGCGGCCGGCTGATGGTGGCCGTCGACCGCCCGGTGACCAGCGACCAGGCCTACTACCTGGTGCACCCGGAGGGCAAGGGGGACCTGTACAAGGTATGCGTGTTCGAGGATTGGCTGATCGAGCAATGCCGGCGGGCGGAGTATTCCGAGCCCGCTTCAGGGCAGGAAGAACGTTGACCAGCGCCATCCGCGCGCAACTGGGGGAGTCATCCGATGGACAAGAGAGTGAAAGGCCGGCGCTTCGGCTACCTCACGCCCGGGCGGGACGGAGGCGTGTTCAGGATGCTGGACCACCAGCAGGTGAGCGGCTACTCGGTGGGCATCATCTACATCGAGGACGTGTGGTATCCCATGGTCCCCGGCAATGCGGTCAACGCCTGGACCTACGATTTCCCGGTGCGCATGAAGGCGATCCCCAACCTGGACATCGACCGCCTGTTCCGGGCCGATCCCTCCATCGCCGACGACATCATCGCGGTGGGCCGGCACATGGTCGAGAAGGAGGGCATCCGCGCGCTCTGCTCGGCCTGCGGTTTCTTCGGCAACTTCCACAGCCAGGTGGCGGCGGCCCTGGACATCCCGGTGGCCCTGTCGAGCCTGGTCCAGGTGCCGTGGGTGCGCAGCCTCCTGAAGCCGGGCCAGAAGATCGGCGTGCTGACCGCCGACGCCTCCTCCCTGAACCGCTCCCTGCTCAAGAGCTGCTTCATCGGGGACCCGGAGCTGCTGGTCATCCGGGACCTGCGGCACGCACCCGAGTTCTCGGCCATCCTGGAATACCGGGGCCAGTTCGACAACGGCAAGGTGCAGGAAGAGGTGGTGGGGGCCGCCCTGGACCTGCTGCGGGAGGACTGCGACATCGGCGCGATCGTGCTGGAGTGCAGCGACATGCCGCCCTACGCCGCCGCGGTGCAGGAGGCCACCCAGCTCCCGGTGTTCGATTTCATCACCCTCATCAAGTGGCTGCACTCCGCCACCACCCAGAAGCCCTACCGGGGATGGATCTGACGCGAACCTGGATGCGTTGGCCCATTCAGTTCCACCGAAGGCGAGCCGCGGTAATTCCCGTTTGATCCGAACACCGCCCTGCCCCCAGGCTGGGCCCATACCGAAAGGAAGCGCCATGAAGATCCGCGTCTGCATCGCCGGCGTCACCGGCTGGGCCGGCAGCGCCGTAGCCCGGGCCATCCTTGCCTCCGAAACGCTCGAGCTGGCAGCCGGCCTGGCCCTGGACCACGTGGGCGAGGACCTGGGCACGGTCCTGGGCGGCAGGCCCCTGGGCGCCCTCGTGGCGCCGGACCTGGCCACGGCCCTGGGCACGCCCTTCGACGTCCTCATCGACTTCACCAAGCCCGACTCGGTCAAGGCCCGGGCCAGCCAGGCCCTGGCCGCGGGGAAGCAGGTGGTCGTCGGCACCTCGGGCCTGTCCGCGGCCGACTACCGCGACCTGGAAGCCATCGCCCTGGCTTATGGGACCGGCTTCATCGCCTCCGGCAACTTCTCCATCACCGCCAGCCTGGCCAAGCACTTCGCCCTGGTGGCGGCGCGCTACCTGCCCAGCTGCGAGGTCATCGACTACGCGGACGCCGGCAAGGTGGACGCCCCCAGCGGCTCCTCGCTGGAACTGGCGGAGGCCCTCGGCGCCGTCCGCCCCGGCGAGCTCGCGGTGCCACTGGAGCGCACCCACGGCTATCCGGCCACCCGCGGCGCCGCCCTGGCCGGCATCCAGGTGCACGCCGTCCGGCTGCCCGGCTTCGTCCTTTCCTTCGAGACCATCTTCGGCCTGCCCGACGAGCGCCTCACCATCCGGCATGACGCGGGCAGCGGCGCCGGGCCGTACATGGCCGGGGTGCTGTTGGCGGTGCAGAAGATTCCGGGCCTCAAGGGCATGATCCGAGGCCTGGACACGCTGCTGTTCGGCGCGGCCGAGAGCCGCTGAACCTGCTCTCCTGAACGCCCTGGTCCATGGCCCATGTCCCGGGATCAGCAGGAGGTGTATTTCGGCCCGCCGCCCCCTTCGGGCGGCGTCCACACCAGGTTGCCCTCCGGGCACTTTATGTCGCAAGTCTTGCAGTGGAGGCAGTTGGAGAACGAGATGGCCAGCCGGTCAACCCGTCCCTGCTCGTCCGGGTGCATCTCGTACACCTGGGCCGGGCAGAAGGCGGTGCACGGGCTGCCCCTGGTCTCCCAGCAGGCGACGCACACGTCGTCGCCCTGCACGATCTTCAGGTGCCCGGGCTGGTGCTCGTCGTGCAGGGCGCCCGAGGCGTAGACGTCGTCCAGCTTGGAGATGCACAGCAGGCCGTCGAACTTCACGCCCGGGTCCAGGTCCTCCCGCTTCATCCCGGCCTTGCCGTAGAACTCCCGGGTGGTGGCGGTCCGTCCCGCGTCCGCCTCGGCCCGCAGCGGTTCGCAGGGCGCCCAGCCGCCGGTGGCCAGGCTCAGGCCCAGCTTCACGGCCGCACCGGCCTTGAGGCCGTGGGCGAGAATCTGGTGGAAGTTGCGGGTGCGGGCGAGCTCGGCCCCGGCCCAGGAGGCCTTGAAGCGCTCGGGGTAGCGCCGCAGGGCGGCTTCCTGGAAGTCCCCTTCCAGGAGGGCCTGCGCGATGGCCTCGGCGGCGCACATCCCGCTCTTCATGCCCAGGTGGATGCCCTTGAAGCGCGCGGCGTTGGTCATCTGGGCCGCGTCCCCCACCAGCATGCCGCCCGGGAAAGCCAGGCGGGGCATGGAATAGTGGCCCCCGATGGCCAGGGCCTTGCCGCCGTACTGGATCATCCGGCCGCCCTCGAGCATCGGCTTGATGCGCGGATGGGTCTTGAACTGCTGGAGGGCCAGATGGGCGTCGGCGAAGGGGTCCCGGGTGTCCAGGCTGACCACGTAGCCCACCGCCAGGCGGTTGCCGGCCATCTTGTAGATGAACGAACCGCCGGACTCGCCAGGGGCCTGGGGCCACCCGGTGCTGTGCAGCACGAACCCGTCCGGCACCCGGCCTTCGGGGATCTCCCAGATCTCCTTGGCGCCGGTCTCGAACACCTGGGGATTGGCCGCGCCGGCCTGGAGGTGCAGAACCTCCTCCAGTTCCCGGGCCAGGTGGCCCCGCGGCCCTTCCCCGAACACCGTCACCTTGGCCTTGATGCAGGTGCCGGGCTCGAAGTTGCCCTTGGGGGTGCCGTCGGCGTTGAGGCCCTGATCGGCGGTCTGGACCCCGGCGACCCGGCCGTCCTCCCACAATACGTGCATCCCGGCGAAGCCCGGCAGGAGCATCACGTCCACTCCCGGGATCTCCCGCTTCTCGATCTCCCCGGCCATCCAGCGCACCATGCGGGACAGGGAGACGATGGGGAAGCCGTGGTTGCGCATGAAGGGGGGGGCCACCGGCGCCCGGACGCCGCCCCGCCGGCTGAACAGCCAGATTTCCTCCTGCTTCACGTCGCCCTCGGCCGGGAACCCCCTCTCCCGATAGTCCGGGCAGAGCTCGAGCAGGGCCGCCGGGTCCAGGACCGCGCCGGAAAAAGCGTGGTCGCCTATGGCGGCGGCCTTCTCGATGAGGCCGATGGTGAGGCCCTCCAGCTTCCGGGCCCCGGCCCCGGCGTTGTGGGCCTCGATCAGGTCCAGGAGGCGCCAGAGTCCAGCCAGGTTGCTGGGTCCGGCCCCCACGAACAGCACGTCGAATTCCAGTTCCTCCCGTTCCACGCCGGGGCGGGCCGGCTGGGTCGAATAGTCGCGCATGGCTTCCTCTGTGCAGGGATGCGACATTCTATCGAGAGAGAAGCCTCAAGCGGCCTTTCCGGGCCGGCGAGATATTCTTGTGACCCCATTTCCGGAAATCATGATCCGCGCGCCGGCGGCGGTCGGTCAGAGCAGGAATTGCAGCCCGGCCATGCAGCCTCTGGGGGTGGAACGGGCCCAGCACACCTGGGTGAACACCGGCACGTTCACCGCGGCCGCATGGACCGGGAGGTACACCCGCAGGACCTCGCCCACGCCCAGGGCCTCCTGGGCGATGATCCCCAGCCCGGTGTCGCTGATGTTCTGCGCCAGGCCCTCGGACCAGTGCAGGGACCCGCCGCTGCCGACCGGTGCCGCGCGTTCCATCCGGACCGCATGGGGGAGCGCCATGCGGGGTTCTCTGCGCAACTCAGATGACATGCTCATGCCGCAAAGAATAATCAAATCCCAGGCGGTCCGCCAGGGCTGAACAAAAAATTAACATCGTTTTTTCCCTGGCAAAGGCCGATGCCTGCGGGTT
>CAWFOJ010000224.1:0-5224 GCA_963816585.1 uncultured Holophagaceae bacterium
CGGCCGCCGCCCAGTTGGCCTACAGCCCCCGCAAGACCATCACCCGGGTGGCGCTGGACTGCGGGTTCTCCTCGCCGTCCACCTTCGCCCGGGCGTTCCGGACCTTCCACGGGGTCTCCGCCAGCGAGTGGCGCCGGCACCGGAACCTGTACGCCCCTCCGGAAGGAGCCGGGCGGTTCCGGGGACGGGCCTTCACCCTGCCCCTGCAGGTGCAGGTGCGCCGGCTGCAGCCCATGCCCGTGGCCTACCTCCGCCATGTGGGCCCGTACCAGGAAGATGCGGCGCTGTTCCAGCGCCTCCTGGAACGCATCCGCGCCTGGGCCCGGCACCGGGGGCTCCAGGTTCCCCCGGCCCGCCTCCTGAGCATCAGCCACGACGCCCCGGAGATCACCGACGCCCAGAAGCTGCGCCTGGACGCCGCCGTCACCGTGCCGGAGGGCACGGCCCCGGACGGCGAGATCGGCGCCCGGATCCTGGAGGGGGGCACCTACGCGGTGGCCCGGGTGCGCATCCGGGCCAACCAGTTCATCGAAGCCTGGGACACCCTCATGGGCGGCTGGCTGCCGGGAAGCGGCTTCCAGCCGGATGACCGCCCGCGCTTCGAGTTCTACCTGGACGACCCGGTGGCGGATGCGGACGGGTGGATCGCCGTGGAGATCTGCCTGGCGGTGCGCCCCCTGTAACAGCGCCAGAACGGGAACACAAAAAGCAAGAACCGCAAAGGCGCCGGAGGGCGGGGGAAGTATCCTCTTTCCACATTCCTAGCCCATTCGATGACCGGCCCCGTCCGCCCCCCCATGGTTGACATCCGCGGCGCCACCAAGCGCTACGGGGAGCTTCTGGCCAACGACCGGGTGGACCTGCAGCTGCGCCGGGGCGAGGTGCACGCCCTGCTGGGGGAGAACGGCGCCGGCAAGTCCACCCTGTCCAAGATCCTCTACGGCTTCATCCGCCCGGACGCCGGGGAGATCCTGCTGGACGGCGCCCCGGTGTGCCTGCGCTCGCCCCGGGACGCCCGGGCCCGGGGCATCGGCATGGTGTTCCAGGACTTCATGCTGATCCCGGCCCTGGACGTGCAGGAGAACATCGCCCTGTTCCTGCCGGGATCGCCGGGCCGGGGCGGCCTGGAACAGCGCATCCGGGCGTACGGCGAGCGTTTCGGGCTGGTGGTGGACCCGCGCGCCCCGGTGCGCCAGCTCCCGGTGGGGGAGCGCCAGAAGGTGGAGATCCTCAAGCTGCTGCTGGGGGAGGCCCGGGTGCTGATCCTGGACGAACCCACCAAGGTGCTGGCTCCCCACGAGGTGGCCGCCCTGTTCAAGGTGTTCGCGGCGCTCAGGGCCGAGGGCTACGCGGTCCTGTTCATCACCCACAAGCTGCGGGAGGTGCTGGCCTGCGCCGACCGCATCACGGTGCTGCGCCAGGGCCGGGTGGCGGGCGGTTTCGGGCCCGGGGAGGCGGACGCGGACGCGCTGGTGACCCTGATGTTCGGCGAGCGCCTGGGGGAGGAGGCGCCCGGCGGCGGCGCGCCGATGGCCGGCGCGCCCCTGTTGGAATTGCGCGGCGCCTCCTGCCGCGCCTCCGGAAGCGAGACCGCCCTGAAGGACCTCGACCTGGCCGTGGGCGGCGGGGAGATCGTCGGGGTGGCCGGCGTCTCGGGCAGCGGCCAGAAGGAACTGGGCGACCTGATCCAGGGGCTGCGCCCCCTGTCCCAGGGCAGCCGCTGGTTCGGCGGCGAGGAGGCCACCCGCTGGAGCGTCGCCCGCATGCGCCGGGCCGGCATGGCCGTCGTGCCGGAGGATCCCCTGGGGATGGCGGCCGTGTCCGGCATGACGGTGCGGGAGAACCTGTACCTGGGCACCGGAGGGCGCTACCGGAAAGGCCTGGGGATCGCCTGGCGGGCCCTGGACGCGGCCATGGCGGCATCCTTCCGGGCCCTGGGCTTCCCCCGGCCGCCCCCGGAACTGCCGGCGGGCGCCCTGTCCGGAGGCAACCTGCAGCGGCTGGTCATCGCCCGGGAGATGGCCCACCGGCCCCGGCTGGTGGTGGCCCTCTACCCCACCCGCGGCCTGGACGTGCGCAGCGCCGCCTCGGTGCGGGCGTTCCTGCGCCGGGCCCGGGACGAAGGCGCCGGGGTGCTGTTCATCTCCGAGGACCTGGACGAGCTGGGGGAGATGGCGGACCGCCTGCTGGTGCTGTACGCGGGCTCCCTGGCGGGGGCGTTCCCCCGGGGCGCCTGGGGGGCGGAAGCGGTGGGCCGGCTCATGACCGGCTCCCGGGAGGCGGCCCGTGCCTGACGTCCGCCGCCCCCGCTCCGGGCGCGCCGCTCAGGCCTGGCGGACCGGGATCCGCGGGGCGGCGGTGTGCGCCATCGCCCTGGCGGCCTTCGCGGTCATCCTGCTGGCGGCCGGCAAGAATCCGGTCAGGGGCTACGCCGACACCTTCAAGGCCACCCTGGCCAGCGCCTACGGCCTCTCGGAACTGCTGGTGCGCATGACCCCCCTGCTGCTCACCGCGGTGGCCGTGGCCCTGCCCTCCCGCCTGGGGCTCATCAACGTGGGCGGGGAAGGCCAGCTGTACCTGGGCGCCTGGCTGGCCTCGGCCGGGGCCCTGGCGTTCCCGTCCTGGCCGGCCTGGGCGCTGCTGCCCCTGGTGATCCTGCTGGGCTTCCTCGGCGGGGCCCTGTGGGCCGCCCTGCCCGGGCTGCTGCGGGCCGCCGGGCTGGTCAACGAGACCATCGCCACCCTGCTGCTCAACTACGTGGCCCCGCTCATCGTCAGCTACTTCGTGTTCGGCCCCTGGCGCGCCACCGAGAGTTCCGCCTATCCCCAGTCCGCCGCCTTCGCCGACGCGGCGCTGCTGCCGCCCTTGTTCGACACCCGGGTGCACGCGGGGCTGTTCATCGCCCTGGCGGCCCTGGGCGCGTACTGGATCCTCCTGGACAAGACCCGCTTCGGGGTGGACATGCGCGCCATCGGCGGCAACCCGGAGGCCGCCCAGCGCCTGGGCCTGCCGGTGGGGACCTGGATCGTGGTGGCCCTGGCCCTGGGCGGAGGCATGGCCGGGCTGGCGGGCATGGGCGAAGCCATGGGCATCCACGGCCGGCTGCGCCAGGGGCTGTCCCCGGGCTACGGCTACACCGGCTTCCTCATCTCCTGGCTGGCCGGGGGGCGCCCCCTGGGGATCCTGTTCATGGCCTTCCTGTTCGCCATCCTCACCGCCGCCGGGGACACCCTCCAGATCACCCAGGGCCTGCCCTACTCCGCCATCAACCTCCTGCTGGCCATCATCCTGTTCGCGGTGCTGGCCCTGTTCTCCCGCCGGAAGCAAGGGGCGCCCGGCGCCCAGGGACCGGCCATGAGCGCCCCCCTGGCCCTGGGCGTGGCGGCGGGAGCGGTGCTCTCGGGCACCTCGCTGCTGTACGCCGCCCTGGGCGAGACCCTCGGCGAGCGGGCCGGGATCGTCAACCTGGGCCTGGAAGGGATCATGCTCATGGGCGCCTCGGTCGGGTTCGCGATGACCGCCGCCTCCGGCAGCCCGTGGCTGGGCCTGGGGGCGGCGGCCGCCGCCGGGGGGCTGGGCAACCTGCTGTTCGGGTGGCTGGTGGTCACCCGCCGCGCCAACCAGCTGGCCAGCGGCTTGGCCATGCTGTTCTTCGGCTTCGGCGCCAGCGCCCTGATCGGTGCGCCCTACGTGGGCGCGGTGATCACCGGCCTGCCCAAGTGGCGCCCGGCCTTCCTGGAGGGGCTGGCCTGGGTGCGGGGCACCACCCTGTTCCACTATGACATCCTCATCTGGCTGGCGGCGCCGGTGACGGTCCTGGTGTGGTGGGCCCTGTTCCGCACCCGCTGGGGCCTGGGCGTCCGGGCGGTGGGCGAGAGCCCCGCCGCCGCCTACGCTTCCGGGCGCGACCCGGGCGCCCTGCAGTACCAGGCCCTGGCCGCCGGAGGCGTGCTGGGGGGGCTGGCCGGCGCCCACCTGGCCCTGTCCCTGACCCTCACCTGGGCCGAGTACATGACCGCCGGGCGAGGCTTCATCGCCATCGCCCTGGTGATCTTCTCCAAGTGGCGCCCTTTTCGGGCCCTGGCCGGGGCCCTGCTGTTCGGCGGGGCGGAGGCCCTGGAGCTGCAGCTCCAGGCCCGGGGCGCCGGAATCTCGCCGTTCCTGCTGGAAATGGTCCCGTACCTGCTGACCATCCTGGTGCTGCTGGCCTGGGGCGGCTCCCGCCGCCTGTTCGCCCCGGCGGCCCTGGGGCGCACCTTCTACGGTCTGGACTGACGTCATCTTCCCCCTACCGGAGGTCCCCATGAAACACACCGGCGCAAGCACCCTGGCCCTGGCCGCCCTGGCCCTGGCATCCGGCCGGGCCCGGGCCGACACCCCCAGCCTGGTCATCGGCGCCGTCTACGTGGGCAGCGTCAACGACTACGGCTACAACCGCGCGTTCCACGACGCCTTCGCCCAGGTCTGCAAGGACCTGCCGGGCGTCAAGCTCCTGGAGGCGGAGAACGTCCCCGAGAGCGCCGAAGTGGAACGGGTCATGGAGGGCATGATCCAGCAGGGGGCCAGGCTGATCTTCCCCACCAGCTTCGGCTACCAGGATGCCGCCCGCAGGGTGGCCAAGCGGCACAAGGACGTGGCCTTCGAGTTCGCCGGGGACGGCCCCACCGCGAAGAATTTCGGGGTGTTCTTCGGCTCCACCCAGGCGGCCTGGTACCCCATGGGCGTGGCCGCCGGCAAGATGACCAAGAGCGGCAAGCTGGGGTTCGTGATCGGCATGCCCATCGGCTACGCCCTGGGCAACGTCAACGCCTTCGAGCTGGGGGCCCGGTCGGTGAACCCGGCCGCCAGCACCTACGTGGTGGTCACCGGGGGCTGGTCCGACAAGGCCAAGGAGGCCGGCGCCGCCAACGCCCTGCTGGACCAGGGCTGCGACGTGGTGGCCATGCACGTGGACTCCCCGGCCACCATCATCCAGACGGTGGAGGCCCGGGGCGGCATGTCCATCGGCTTCCAGTCGGTGGAGGCCCGGGCCCTGGCCCCCAAGGGCTGGCTCACCGGGCTGGGCTTCAACTGGGCCCCGTTCGTGGCCAAGGTGGCCAAGAGCGTCATGGCCAACCAGTTCCGGGGCGACGCGGTGTACCAGGGCCTGGGGGAGATGGTGGCCATGGCCCCCTTCGGCGCCGCCGTGCCCCCGGACGTCCAGGCCCTGGTGAACGCCGCCGCC
>CAWFOJ010000225.1:0-8400 GCA_963816585.1 uncultured Holophagaceae bacterium
GAGCGCCGACTGGGAGCGGCCGGACAGGACCTGGCGCTCGGTCAGCCGGTGGGCGGCCAGGGCCTCGCGGGCAATGGGGGCAGGCAGGAAGCCCACCCCCAGGCCGTGTTCGTGGCAGGCGATCTTGGTGGGCAGGTCGGGCACTTGGATTTCCGGTTGCCAGTCCAACCTCCAGGCGGTGCGTTTGGTCAGGCGAAGCGACGTGTCTTCGATATTTACCACGGGATAGGGACGAAGGTGGTCATCCTGCAGGGGCTCGGGGTATCCGGCCAGGGGATGCCCGGGAGCAAGCACGAATACCCAGTTGACGACCCCCAGCGGCTCGGTCAGGAACTCCTCGCTGATGGTGTGGAAGCCGGGGGCGCCGATGGCGAAATGCCCGCCGCCGTGCAGCATCATGTCCCACACCCCCATGTAGACCCCGACCCGCACCTTCAGGACCGTCAGCGGGAACCGTTCGTGGAGCTGCGCCAGCAGCAGGGCGGCGGCTTCGGGCTCATAGAGCAGGTTGTTGATGATCAAGGTGAACTGGGTTTCGATGCCGTCCCGCACCTGCTGAAGCTCGTCGGGCAGGCTGCGCAGCCAGTCGAAGATATGGCTGGCCTTCTCCCGCAGGAGCTCGCCCGCCGGCGTAAGCGCCACGGACCGGGTGGTGCGCTGGAGCAGCGTGACCCCAACCTGGTCCTCCAGCGCCTTCATGCGGTAACTGACCGCGGACGCGGTCTTGTTCAGGAACTGGGCCGCCGCCGAGAAACTGCGCAGCTCGGCCACTGCGACGAAGGTCCGCAGCAGTTCGGGGTCGATGGGTTCACGGAGTTCAAGCATTGCGCCTACTCGGGTGGTGAAGACGGCAGGTCAGGGCCAAAGAGCGGCCAGCCGTCGGGTCCGGCTGAATCGGGCGGCGGCGATGAGCCCCGTCAGTGTATCAAGCCCTGAGGTCGCGCCCTGGGCGGCGATCCGTCCGGCCTGGGCCAGCAGCCGGTCCTGGCCGCCCTGAGGCAGCTGTCTGACCAGCCGCGCCAGATGGCTGCTGAATTCGCCCCGCGCCGCGGCCCGCAGGTAGCTGGCGCTGACCGGGGTGGTCAGGCCGTCCAGGTCCCCGGCCAAGGCCGCGAGGCCCGCGGCGAGTTCCCCGCCGGCTCCCGAGTGCGCCCATTCATGGGCCAGGGCCCCGACCAGGAAATCGTCCCCTGCCGGTGTCGTGCCCCGGCCCCGGCCGACCAGGGCGCGCAGGGTGCTCGTCCGGCGCGGGCCGTCCGCCCCGAACAGGGGGCGCCAGCGGCTGGTGGCGGAAAGCGACTCCGCGCCGGATTCGCCCAGGCCATTCAAGCCCTGGCGCGAGCAGAGCCAGGCATTGACGGCCGCCACCCCGTCCCGGGCGGGCCCCGAGTCCAGTCCTGGGGCGACCGGCCGGATCCGCACGGTGAACCGCCGGACTCCGGCCACGCTGAAGCGAAGGCCCAGTCCGCCGCCCGGGTCGGGGCCCTGGGCCAGGAGCTGGCCGAGGCTGGCGCCGCTGATGACCACGTGCAGGGGCAGAAGGCCCTGCCCGGGTGCCGAAAGGTAGATGACGTCCTTTGATCCGGGAACACCCAGGCTCAGGCCGCAGCGGTGGCGCGCGGTCACGGCGCAGGCCCGGCCGGCCAGCAGCGCCGCCGCGGCGTCGCTGATGGCGAGCGGGACCAGCAGCCTAGAAGGCATATTGGACCGTGCGGGCCGACTGGGCCACGATCCGGCCGCCCTTGACGACGAAATCGCGGTCGGGGATGTCCAGGACCGCTTCCGCGACCCGCTGGGTGCCCAGGAGGACGCAGTCGGCGTCCTTGCCCACTTCGAGACCGTAGTTGGGCAGGCGCAGGGCCTTGGCGGCATGGGTGGTCACCATCGGCAACAGGGTCGGCTGGTCGTCGGCTCCGCCCAGATGGCAGGCCGGCAGGGCCAGCATGGCGATCTGAAGCAGATCGCCATTGCCGTAGGGTGTGAAGGCATTCCGGATGTTGTTGGTGGCGAGGCAGACATTGACCCCGCCGTCCCGCAACGCCCGCACCGGCGTCAGGGTCCGGCGCACATTGAAGGCATCCTTGCGTCCCCCCAGGTGCATGTCGGTGGCGGGCAGGCACATCACCGAAATCCCGGCGTCCCGGAGCAGGGCGACCAGCCCCGCCAGACGTTCGGGAGGGACCGCGCCCAGGGCCGTCAGGTGCCCGACGCTGACCCGCCCCTCGTAGCCTTCCTGGATGGTCTTCCGGGCCAGGTATTCGATCGACATGGCGTCGGCGTCGTCCTTGAAGTCCTGGTGGAAGTCCAGGTCCTTGCCGAACTCCCTGGCCAGGGCGAACACCCAGTCGATGTGCTCCCGGGCGCTGGTGTCGTTGTAGGGGATCGCGCCGACTACGTCGGCACCCTTGACCATGGCTTCGCGCATCATCCGGTCGGTGCCCGGGGCCTTGAGGATGCCCTCCTGGGGGAAGGCGGCCACCTGGATGTCGATGATGCCGCGATATTCCCGCTTGAGGTCAAGGACCGTGTCGAAACCGGTGAAGCCCTGGGCCGGGTCGAATTCGGCATGGGCCCGGACGTGGGTGCTGCCGTGGCCGACCAGGAGCCTGAGGACCCGCCGGGACCTGGCTTCGATGTCCTCGCGGGTGAAGGTCGGCTTCAACGCGGCGGTGACGGCGATCGCCTCCATCAGGGTTCCGGACCGGTTCGGCTTGCGGTCCATCACGAAAGCCTTTTCGAGGTGCAGGTGGCTTTCGACCAGCCCCGGGATCAGGACCCGGCCGGCGGCGTCGATCTCCACGGCCCCATGGGCTTCGACCCGCGGCGCGATCTGGACGTAGCGGCCCTGTTCGACGGCGACGTCCTGCAACGGCGAGTCGTCGGCGAGACGCGCCTGGCGAATGATCAAGTCCATGCCATCACCCCGCCTGACCGGAAGTACCGAGTTGATCAACACGTTCCCTGGAGTTCGGCCAGGGCCACCAAAGCCGTTTCAAAGCACTTGAGGGGCGCCCGCACGGTCCCGGCGCCGATCTGGCCGATGCCCGCCCTGCGGTGGGCGATGCCGGTGTTGATCACCGGCGTGATGCCGGTCTCCACGACGCGGCGGACATCCAGGCCCAGGGAGGCGCCCTGGGAGTTCCAGGTCGGAATCGGCAGCATCGGGTTGCTGTCCACGTAGATCTCGCGCATCTCCTCGCTGATCTCCAGCGCGTCGGAGAAGTCGCCGGCGCCGACGAAGCGCATGACCCCCGGGGCCGCGATCATCGCCGCGCCGCCGATGCCGAAGGTCTCCGTTATGGCCGAATCGCCCACGTCCGGGTTGGCGTCCTCCCGCCCGTAGCCGGAAAAGAACAGTCCCTCCGGCATGTTGACCGGCGCCGTGAACCAGCGGTCGCCGGTCCCGCTGACCCGGATGGCGAATTCGCGGCCATTGCGGGTCATGGCGGTCACGATGGTGCCGGCCTGGATGACGGCCGCGGCGTCCATGGCGCACTTGCAGTAGGCCATGGCGACGTTCAGGTAGAACTGGTCGGTCCGGCCCAGGAAGCGCAGCACGTCCTCCTTGGCGGCTTGGGGCGCGTCGCAAGCGACCAGTTCCGGCGCGAGGACCTTCAGCAGCAGCGCCGAGGCGGCGATGTTGCGCTGGTGGAACTCGTCGCCCATCGTGATGGCCTGGGCCATCAGCGCAGTGAGGTCCACGCCTTCCGGCAGGCGCTGGAGAGCCAGGGACAGCAGCGGGGCCAGCACGTCGCGCATCCAGGCCAGGCGCTTTTGCACTTCAGGATCGAAAGCTCCGAACCGCATCACCTTGCCGATGCCCTCGTTCAGGTTGCAGAAGGCGAGGTTGCCCTGGGCGGCGTTCCTGACGACCAGCACCGGCATGTTCGACGAAGTGATCCCCCCCATGGGACCGACGGCGGAATGATCATGGCAGGGCAGGAAGCGGATGCCGCCGGCCGCGGCGAGCCGCTCGGCCTCCTGCTTCGAGCCGGCCCACCCTTCGAAGATGGCGGCACCGACGACGGCACCCTGCATGGGACCGGTCATCTGGTCCCAATGGATCGCCGTGCCCGCGTGCAGGAGCACGCGACCCTCCCGCAACGCCGGGATGCAGGCGGAGGCGGCGCGCACGTCCACCAGGCGGGGTCGCGCCCCTTTGATTTCCGCGATGACTTTCTTGTTGGCTTCATCGATGCTCGTGAACATGGGATCCCTTTTCAATTCAAGGTGGCGAGCAGGCGCTTCAAGCGCTCGTCGCCCCCTGCGGCCGGTTCCCACTGCACGTGGACCACGGGTACTCCGCAGGCATGGAGGTCTTCGGCAAACCCGCGCAGGCCAATGTTGATCACGGACGGTGCTGTCGCCAGCCACTCCGGAGGGGCCGAAGGCCGCGCCGGGATCCGGGTCGTGAGGTAGGCGGCCAGGAGGGCTGCGATCCGGGTGCTTTCGGCCACCACGATTCCGGCGCCTTCCAGTTTCGCGACCTGGCCCGCCAGGTCCTGGGGATCTTCCGTAGTCCCGGTCACGGTCGCGATCACCACGATCGGCGCGTTCGCGCGGGAGGACCGAAGCTCCGCCACGGCCCTGGCGGCCTCTCCAGCGGGGTCCGGATGGCTGCCGAGACCGAGCACGATGTCAAGGAGCAGCACTCCGCAGGAAGCATCCTCCGCGAGCCTGCGGATCATCCCGTTGCGTTGCTCGGGGTCGATCATCGGGTGCGGCCGTCCCCGGGTGCAGAGGTCGTCGCCGAGATCGAAGATGCGATGGCCGCCGCCATCCAGCATGCGGCCCCCGGCGTGACTGCCTCCGTCGTCCAGGTCAAGCGCTTCAGCCAGCAGGAGCGCGGCTTCCGCCGCGAGCGTACCGCCGGTGTAGAGGCCCAGCACCGCCTTCCCCGCAACGGCGGGCAGGCCCGCCGCCAGGGCCACGAACCGGGCCAGCTCCACGGCTTGCCGGGCCGCCTCGTCCAGGGTGGCGGCAAAATGCACCTGCCCGTCGATGCGCCGGCCGGGCTTCTCGCCGAGGAAGAGCGCAACGGCCGGCTTGCCCATGGCCTTGAGTGCGCCAGTCACCCGTTCACGCACCGCCGGCGCGGGTGGCTTGGAAACAAACACGACGACCTGGCTGGCCGGGTCGGCGCGGATGCATTCCAGGGCCTGCAAGGCGCTGATGCCGCCCACCGGCCCGGACAGGTCGCGGCTTCCGAGGCCCAGCGCATGGGTGATGCCGCCGTCCATCCGCGCGATCTGGGAGGTCAATTCCTGGATGCCGGTTCCCGAAGCGCCGATGATGGCGATGGGTCCCGCCGGCACCCGGTTGGCGAAGGCCAGAGGCGCCCGGCCGACGATGGCTGTGCCGCAGTCCGGGCCCATCACCAGCAGGCCCCGGCTGCGGCCAAGCTGCTTGAGCTCGATTTCCTGGTCCAGGGTGACGTTGTCCGAGAAGATCAGGACGTGGCAGCCGTCCTCCAGGGCCTGGCGGGCAGGCTCGAAAGCATGGTGGCCCGCGACGGAGATCAGGGCCAGGTTCGCCCCGGGGAGCAGCTGCCGGGCCCGGCGCCAGCTGTGGACGCTGGGATAGCCTTTGCCGCGCTGGCCCTTGGCCCGATCCGCGAGGTTCCGGGTCACCAGCTCGGCCATGCCGGCGGCCAGGGCTTCGTCGTCCGTGTCGATGGCGATGCACAGGTCGTTCGGGCTGGCGACGGCCAGGTCCTGCTGCCAGAAGCCGGTTTCCTTGAATACGTCCAGGTTGGCCGGCGTGCCCATCATGATGGAAAGGCGGTTGACGCCGGCCAGCGCGGAAAGTTCCCGGGACAGGGCCATCAGGGTGACCGAGTCCTGGAACGTGCCTTTGATGATGTAGCCGTGGATCATCGCCAAAACTCTCGATTCGCGCAAAACCAGCCGGAGGTGGCGGTGTCGGCCGCCACCCTTTCCTCAATCACACCGCGCAGGTCCGGTCGGGTCCTGGCTGGGCCTGTCATCTGGCGCGTGCTGCTAATGCAGTAAAAAAAATCTCATCGTCTCCCTGGATGGGACAAGTATCTCTCCCCAGGCCGGGAAGGCAATGGAAATTGCACGCAAGTTAAAAAATAATTTAAATTAATGAATCCTTTTCAACAATGCGCCGCCCAGCATTGAATGGCGTTCGTCCAATCCTGTGCAGCGCTCCCGGATGAGCCAGTACCGCGCTTCCGCCACGTCGGACCCAGAAACCCAGGACTCCTCCAACCGACTGGCGCGGCCACAGGGGGCAGGTCATGGTTCATGGTTCACCGGGGCCGAGGCTCTATGGATCCGATGTCGCTCAAGTGCGTGACTGGCAGATCAGGGAGCCATGCACGGGGTTGGACGAACGCCATTCAATGCTGGGCGGCGCATTGTTGAAAAGGATTCATTAATTTAAATTATTTTTTAACTTGCGTGCAATTTCCATTGCCTTCCCGGCCTGGGGAGAGATACTTGTCCCATCCAGGGAGACGATGAGGTTTTTTGCCGCAGTAGCGGCACGTTCCAGATGACAGGCCCCGCCAGGACCCGACCGGACCTGAGCGGTGCGATCAAGGAAAGGGTGGCGGCCGACACCGCCGCCTCCGGTTGGTTTTGCGCGAATCGGGAGTTTCCAGTGGCTGAAATTCTCGTCATCAATCCAAACCATCGATCCAAGTCCGTCTCGCGTTTTTTTCTTCCCTCTCCAAGGAGAACACCATGAAACACGCCTACTTGCTCGCAAGTGCCTTCCTTACGTTCCTCCTGCCCCTGTCCGCGGCTTCCAAGGGCACCCTGGTCATCGGCCACGTCACCGTCATGACCGGGACCGACGCCTACTATGCCCCCGGTGCGGTCCCCGCGCTCGAGGACGAAGTGGACAAGATCAACGCCGCCGGCGGCATCAACGGCTATGCGCTGAAGGTCATCAGCTACGACGGCCAGTCCCTTCCGGCCGAGAGTGTGGCCGTCACCAAGCGCCTGATCGAACAGGACAAGGTCATCGGCATCATCGGACCCCATTTCTCCGGCGCTGGCATCCCCATGGCCAAGATCGCCGACGAGTCCCACGTGCCCATCATCGCCACCACCGCCACCAACGTGAACGTCACCGTGGACGAGTCCGGCAAGGTCCATCCGTACATGTTCCGGGTCTGCTTCATCGACCCGTACCAGGGCACGGCCCTGGCCGACTACGCCTACAACAAGCTGGGCAAGCGCAAGGTGGCCTTCCTCACCGACGTGGCCTCCCCGTACACCGTGGGCCTGCACCAGTTCTTCAAGGACCGCTTCACCAAGCTGGGCGGCCAGGTGGTGGCGGACGAAGGCTACAACAAGGGCGACCAGGAATTCCGCGCCCTGCTGGCCAAGGTCAAGACTTCCAAGGCCGACGTGCTGGTGGTGTGCTCCGACAGCTACAAGGATCCCGGACTCGTCGCCAAGCAGGCCAAGGCCCTGAACCTGAACATCCAGATGATCGGCGGCGACGGCTGGATGGTGGAGGACATCCTCCCCTACGCCGGGAAGGAACTGGACGGCGCCTACTTCACCTGCATCGCCTCGGTGAATGATCCCGCCTTCGCCAAGTTCAACGCCGCATTCAAGCAGAACCACCCCGGCAAGGAAGCGAACATCTGGGGCTACCTGGGCCTTGACGCCTTGAAGATCTTCGAGAACGCCATCAGGCAGGTCACCGCCAACAACGGGACCTGGAGCCAGGAGAAGTTCCGGGACGCGGTCGAGAACACCAAGGACCTGCCGGTCTTCACCGCCGCCAAGTTCACCTTCGACAAGTCCAACCACAACCCGTACAACAAGCCTATCCTGCTCATCCAGATCAAGGACGGCCAGTTCAAGATCCTGGGGTCCTACGCTCCCAAGAGCTGAGGCCAGACCCCTGCGCCCAGGCCCCGGCGGATCCCCAAGGTCCGCCGGGGCCTGGCTTTTCAGGGTGCCTGTTTGACATGGCGTTTGCGTAGGGATACATTCTGATAAATTACGTATAGAAGCACGGGAATGCACATGAACCCTAGGCTCGAAGGGGGTCCAATGTCTGAAATCCTCGTCATAAATCCGAACAGTTCTGTTTCCGTCACCCAGTCCATGGAGAGTTGCCTCGGCTCCATTCGAGTTTCGTCTCGCCATGCCATCCGCTGCGTGGAACTGGCCAAGTCACCGCCCGGCATCGAAACGGACGAGCATGTGGCCATGGTCGTGCCGAACCTCCTTGAGGCGGCAACAGCTGCGCAAGCAGACGCTTTGGTGATCGCCTGCTTTTCGGACCCCGGGATCGAGCAGGTTCGCCAACGGGTGGCCGTACCGGTGTTCGGTGTCGCGGAATCGGCTTATCTCACCGCGCTGGGCCTGGGGCCGCGCTTCGGAATCATTTCTCTCGGCCAGTCTTCGATTG
>CAWFOJ010000226.1:0-9792 GCA_963816585.1 uncultured Holophagaceae bacterium
CACGAAGACATGGTAGTGCCGGTCCACCGCCAGTCCCCTGGGATCATTGAACAAGGTCTCCTCCTGGCGGGTGCGGTCCTGGTGGCCCGGACACCCCGCGGTGCCCGCCAGGACCGACACCTGGCCGTTCGAATCCATGAGCCGGATCACCTGGTTGCCGCTGTCGGAAACCACCACGCACTGGCCATCGACGGGTTCCACCGCCAGGAAGGTGGGGCGGTTGAACAGCACCTCCCCCGGCCCGCCGCCCTGGAAACCGGGCTGGCCGGCCCAGCCCCAGAGGGTCTTCACTTCCCCGTCCGGATAGACCAGTCGCAGCACGTGGCTGTCCGGATCGGCCACCATCCACTTGCAGCGCCTTGGGCCGGCCTGGGCGGGATCGACGCCCGGCACGCCGGTCACCTGCACGGTCAGCGGGAACGCCCGGCCCTCCGCCACCGTCTGCTGAACGGGTTGGATCCGCACCGACACCCTGGCGCAGGCCGCCACCCCGCCGCACATGGACAGTCCCAATGCGGTCCGCGCCAACTTCGCCAGCAGCCCACGGGGCGGCGGCGGTTCCCAGGGGCGCCCCGCCGGTGTAGCTTGGGGAGGCCCGTGCCCGAGGCACCTTTTCAAAACACCTTTTGGAAAACGTCCATGCGAACCAGGCTGCATCGTTGCCTACCCTTCCTTCCGGCCGCCTTCGCCGCCGGCCTGGCGGCCCAGGCCCCGCTGGCGCTTCCGGCGGATCTCGACGTCATCCGGATCCTGGATTTCTACCCCGGCTGCGGCCCGGCGGGGACCCAGGTGACCATCCTGGGCCTCCACTTCACCCGCACCTACCCGCTCGCCTTCGGCGGCGTCGTGACCGGGAACTGGAACCTGGTCAGCGACCGGATCATCTCGGCCATCGTGCCCGAGGGCGCGGTCACCGGGCCCGTCTCCCTGGGGCCCTACCGGTCCCGGGGGCTCTTCGTGGTGACCGCGGCGCCGTGCCCCGGCCGGCCCGGGGTGCAGCGGAGCCCCGGATCCCGGCCGCACCGTGACCCAGCGCCACTCGCACCCGGAAACCCCCTGGGCGGTGACCCAGCGGAACACCACCCGGGCCCTGCCCGGCCGGGAGAAGCTGGTGGCGAACGACAGCGGCGCCCCCTCCAGGGCCAGGCCGCTGATGGGCGGTTCGGGTTCGGCCGGGTCCGCCTCCAGGAAGAACACCTCGTACCTCACCGTCCGGGGCGGCCCCAGGGGGTCCTGGAACAGGCCGCGGGGAGGGCGGAAGGTGGCCGTGAACGGGGTGTCCCGGTCCGCTTCCAGGTCGGGCAGGGTGATGGGTTCAAAATAAAGTGAGTCGTCCCGCCGCGGGTGGAAGTCCCGCAGCTGGGCAAGGCAGGTGGAGGTGGACACCGCCAGGCTGGCGCCGATCAGGTCCAGGGCCACGTCCCGGGGGGCGCGCAAAGCTCCGTAGCGCGGGTCCACCCCGCCCCAGATGCCGTCCCGCAGCAGGCCCCAGCGCACCTGCGGCCAGCCGGGATCCCCGGCCAGGGTGCGCAGGGTGCCCTGGGGCAGGCTGAATTCCCGCACCGCGTGGTTGCCCGTGTCGGCCACGAAGACACTGTCCGGCCCCAGGCACAGCCCGCCGGGATCGCGCAGGCAGGGGACGCCCGCGAGCCCGGCGCGGTCCCATTCGGCGGCGAACCCCGGGGCGTCCGGGGCGCCCGCCAGGGTGGTGATCTCCCCGTCGTAGCTCACCTGGCGCAGGCTGTGGCCGTCGGTCACGTAGAGCCCATGGGCGTTGGCCGCCAGCCCCTTCAGGTCGGTGAAGGTCCCCACCCCCGGCGGGCCGTCCTGGCCGCCCCGGATCCCGGGCCGGCCGGCGAGGGTGGTCACTCCGGCCCCGGGCTCGATCCGGCGGATCACGCTGTTGCCGGAATCCGCCACGTAGACGGTGCCGTCCCCGGCCACCACCACCCCCTTGGGCGTGTGCAGCAGCGCCGCGCCGGGATCGGGGCCATCCAGGTGCCCGGCCTGCCCGGGCGCCCCGGCCAGGGTGCCCGCCCGGCCCGAGGAATCCACCCGGCGCAGCACATGGTTGCCGGTGTCCGCCAGCACCGCTTCCCAGTCGTACAGGCAGCCGTCCGATGGAGAGGAGCTGGACATCCAATGGCGGACATCCAGGTAGGTGGGCCGGCAAAAGCGGCTGTCGGCGCCGTCCTGGTGGCCCGGTTCCAGGGGCCGGCCGCAGAAGACGGCGGCCTGCCCCCCCGGGGAGACCAGCCACAGGCAGTGGTTCTCCGCATCCGCCACCAGGAAGCCCTGGACCGCCGGATTCCGGGTCACCCGCGCCAGGCCGAAAGGTTCCCGCATCCGGGGCGGGCCGGCCGGACCGTCCGGGGCGACGGGGACGGGGTTGCCGGCCAGGGCCATGAGCCCCCGGACCCCTACCCGCAGCTGGCGCACATGGCTCCACCACCGGTTCGCCGCCCCGTCCAGCCGCTCCAGGGACTCCAGCTGGATGGGGCCCGCGGGCTGGTGCCAGAGGCGGAGGTCCGCGGCATCCTGGCCGGTCACGTCCCGCCGGACCACCTGGTCCGCCTCCTGGCAGGAGAGCAGCTGGGCCTCCCCGGGCAAGGGCGTCCAGGTGAGCCGGTAGGGGAGGCCGGAGCCCAGGGTGGGGAAGGGCCGCGGCCCCCGGGCGTGGTCCTGGACCCGCACCTCCGCCCCTGGCGCGAACCGCCGGCCGGTGGCCAGGTCCAGGAACGGCAGATCCCGGGACCAGGCTTCCGCCCAGTCCGGCCCCAGCACCTGCTCCACCACCTGGAAAGGCTGATGGGGCAGCACCACCACCTGGGCCCCGCCCCGGCACTCCGGATCCCGCTCCAGGCAGACCTGGACGCAAAGGGCGGCCACGTCCTCCGGGTAGGACGCGATGAAGATGCCCTGGGCGGCGTCCAGGATGCCGGCCGTGCAGGCCCCGGGGTCCGGGGCCAGGGTCCAGCGGCAGGGGCCCGGGTCGGCGCCCGCCAACCGGGCCCGGAAGGCCACCGTCTGGCCAGCCTGCACCACCCGGCAGCGGGGGGAGACCTGCAGCCCGGCGGCCCCTGCCGGGGCGGCCGCCAGCGCCAGCAGGGCCAGCAGCGGAAACCGGAAGGGCCCGGGGATGCGTTGCATGGGTCACCTCCTGGGGGCTTGGCGACCTGGACGCGAGCCGGGCCGAAGCCGAAGACCCCCTGGAGTGCGCCGCGGGCCGCGAGGGTTCCCCGGTGGCCAGGCCGAGGAACGAAGCGCCGGGCCCTTCCGCCGGGCCGGGACCGGCATGCCCGTCCGGCGCCGGGTTGGCTACGTCAAGGCTTCGGCATGATTTCCAGGGTCAGGGAGTAGTCGGAATACCCCACGGCCCGCCAGAACTTGACGGCTGCCTGGTTCCCGCACAGCACCTCGACCCAGAGCCTCTTGTCCTTGGGCCAAACCCGGTCGAACAGGATCTCCATCGCTCGCCTGCCCATTCCTTGCCGGCGCTGGTCCCGGGCAACGAAAAATTGCCGCAGGTGAACCTCGCCGGGAAGCTGCCGGTAAAGCGCATAGGCGACCGGCGCTCCGTTCTCCTCGAAGATCACCGCCTTGTATTCACCCTGGGTCCAGCGTTTCATCCTGTCCTGCAGTTCTGGAACCGTCATCGGATTGCGGTGCCCTTCGTCGCGGATGAGTTGATGGTTCCATTCGGCCAGCAGGCCCAAGTCACTTGCTACGGCCATGCGATAGTTCATTGGCTTTCCTCCACAGCGACATCCGGGCCATCCTGGACCTCCCCATCCACCGAGGGGGCGCGAGCCGCGGGCAGGATCCGGATCTTTTCCCGCAAGCTGAGGGTACTCCCCTCCAGGACGATGCAGCAGGCCTCCACCCACCCCTCTCCGGCCTGGGTGAAGGCACCCTGGACCCGCGTCGGGCCCGACCAGGGGGCGAAGCCCTGGCACCGCCTGGCGAGGGTGCCGTCCGGTTCGATGAAATCCATCGACTAATCAGGTCTTGGCGTTGATGACCCGCTCGATATCCCCTTCCTTCCGCGGCCAGGGCCGCGAGCCCGGTGCCAGGCGGATGTCCCGGTCCCGGCAGGCCCGGGAGAAACTCTCCAGGTAGCCCGCGGCCACCACCGGCCAGGCCATGCCGCGTCCGAATTCCGCCGCCTTCCGGCGCATGGCCAGCCGCCTGGCGTCGTCCCCCAGCAGTTCCACCACGCCCCGGGCGATGGCGCCTGCGTCCCGGCAGGGCACCAGCAGTCCCCGGCCGTCCGCCAACAGTTCCTTGGCGTAGTGGTAGGGCGTGGAGATCACCACCTTGCCCTTCCCCAAGGCGTAGGCCAGGGTGCCGGAGGTGATCTGTTCCGTCTTCAGGTAGGGGGTGAGGTAGATGTCCGCCGCGGCCAGGAACCGGGTGAGTTCCTCCAGGCTCACGAAGCGGTTGAGGAACCTTACGCTGTCCGCCACGCCCAGGTGCCGGGCCTGGTCCTCCAGCATGGCGCGGTAGCTCTCCCCCATCCGGGCCCGCACGTGGGGATGGGAGGCCCCCAGCACCACGTAGACCGTCTCCGGGAAGGCCCGCAGGATCGCCGGCATGGCTTCGATGACGTATTCGATCCCCTTGTCCGGCGCCAGCAGGCCGAAGGTGAGGAGCACCCGCCGCCCGCCCAGGCCCAGCCACCCCTTGGTCAGGCTGTGGAACGGCACCTGGGGGATGCCGTGGGGGATCAGGTCGATCTTGCGTTCGGCGGTCCCGTGCACCTGGCGCAGCAAGGCGGCGCCGTATGCGCTCATGACCACCACTCGCTCCGAGAGCCGGAGCACCTCGTCCATGACTGTCCGCTGGCGGGCGTCCGGCTGGGCGAGGATGGTGTGCAGGGTGGTGACCACGGGCATGTGCACCTCCCGCATCAGGTCCAGCAGGCGGGCCCCGGCCATGCCGCCGAAGATCCCGTACTCGTGCTGGACGCACAGCACGTCCAGCCCGCGCTGGTCCAGGACCGCCGCGGCCCGGCGGTACGAGGAGGGATCCTCCTGCCGGATCTCCATGCGCACGCAATCCGGATAGCCGTACGCCTGCCGGGGGTCGTTCACCGCCACCACGAAGCAGTCCAGCTGGGGGTAGCGCCCGGCGATGGCCGTGCGCAGGTCCGCCGTGAAGGTGGCGATGCCGCACTGGCGAGGGACGTGGGTGCCGAGGATGGCCACCTGGCGGATGGTCCCGGGAGCGGCAAAGCAGTTCATAACACCTCCAGGGGGGCGCCGGCCGGTTCCAGGAACGGGGAAAACCTGGGCCGGCCAGGGAAAACAGCCCCCCGGATCCGGGGGCGAAGCGGAACTATTTTTTCAAATAGCATCAAAACAACCCACCTTTTTTTATAATTATTTATTGTTACCATAGTTGGCTCAAAGAAAAAGATCCTTCTCCTGAAAGTAAACCATATCTGGTAGACTTGGTAAACTTTTCCGAAGGTTCTGGAGTGGGTCAAGCAAATCAATAAAAAATCAAATAAATTCGTTATTTTGCAGAGGCGCCTGTTCTTGATTTTTATCAATTTTCTCGGTCACCAATGACTAAAAATTTAATATAAGAATCCCGCAAACGGTCCCTGCCGGACCGGCCGCGGACCCGATGAGGAAGCCGGTATGTGCGTCCAGGAGCCCGACCTCGCCAATCTGCATCCGCTGCACCCGGAATCCGGCACGATGGGCCTGGTGGCCCGCAGCCCGGCCATGCGCCGGCTCATCGACCTGGCCCAACGAGTGGCCCGGGTGGACTCCACCGTGCTCATCACCGGCGAAAGCGGCACCGGCAAGGAGCGGGTGGCCCGCCTGGTGCACAACGCCTCTTCCCGGGCCCCCGGACCGTTCGTCGCGGTCAACTGCGGGGCCATCACCGAGACCTTGCTGGAGAGCGAGCTGTTCGGCCACGTGAAGGGCGCCTTCACCGGCGCCCTGCAGGAGCGTCCCGGGCTGTTCGAATCCGCCAACGGGGGCACCCTGCTTCTGGACGAGGTGGGGGAAGTGTCTCCCGCCATGCAGGTCAAGCTGCTGCGGGTGCTGCAGGAACGGGAGATCCGGCGAGTGGGGGAAGCCGCCAGCCGGCCCATCGACGTGCGGGTCATCGCCGCCACCAACCGGGAACTCACTCAGGAGATCGCCGAAGGCCGCTTCCGCATGGACCTGCTATTATCGCCTGCACGTGGTGGAACTGGCGGTGCCGCCCCTGCGCGACCGGCGGGAGGACATCCTGCCCCTGGCCCGCATCCTGCTGGCCGAGGCGGCGGCCCGCCTCGACCGTCCCGTCTCCAGCCTCTCGCCCCGGGCCGCCGACCAGCTCCTGCGCTACGGCTGGCCCGGCAACGTGCGCGAACTGGAGAACGCCATGGAACGGGCGGTGGCCCTGGCCCAGGACGGCCACGCGGAGGTGGAGGACCTGCCCGAGGAGGTGCGCCGGGCGGCGCCGGTGCCCCCGCACGCCACGCCAGTGAAGCCCCTGGAGGCGGTCGAGAAGGAATACATCCTGGCCGTCCTGGACTTCAACGCCGGGAACCAGGCCCGCACCGCCGCCCAGCTGGGCATCGGCTCCGCCACCTTGTACCGCAAGCTGCGCAGCTATGGTCTGACCCGGGGCGACGGCCTCCGGGCCCTGGCGCGGCGGGCCTGAGCCGTGTGCGCGCCCTGGCCGCCCATCAACCTGGACTTCCTCCGGATCATGACTGACTCCACCGGGATCCTGCAGCACGCCCGGTTCTCGGTGCCCCGGGTACGAGGAGGGCTACTGCCTGGACGACAATGCCCGGGCCCTGCTGCTCGTGTCCCGCCTGGAGCGGGCCGGCCCGCCGCCGGACCTGGCCGGGCTGGCTTCCCGCTACCTGGCCTTCGTGAGCCACGCCTTCAACGCCCCCCTGGGCCGGTTCCGGAACTTCATGGACTTCTCCCGCCATTGGCTGGAGGACCTGGGGTCCGAGGATAGCCGCGGCCGGACCCTGTGGGCCCTGGGAGCCACCGTCGCCGGGACCCGGGACCCGGGACGCCGGGCCCTGGCGGAGGAACTGTTCCAGGCGGCGCTGCCGGCGGTCCGGTCGTTCACCTGGCCAAGGCCGTGGGCCTATGCCCTCCAGGGAACCCACGCCTACCTGGCCGCCGTGCCCGGGAACGCCGCGGCGGCGGCCCTGGAGCAGGACCTGGCCGGGCGCCTGCACGCGCTCTACCGGGAACGGGCCGAGGCCTCGTGGCGGTGGTTCGAGGACCGCCTCACCTACGGCAACGCCCGCCTGCCCCAGGCCCTCATCCTCGCCGGAGGGCGAAGCCGCCGCCCGGACTGGTCCGCCGCCGGACTGGAAGCCCTGGACTGGCTGGCCCGGCTGCAGACGGACCCCAATGGCCGGTTCCTGCCCGTCGGCTGCGACGGCTTCTACGTGCGGGGCGGCATCCGGGCCGACTATGACCAGCAGCCGGTGGAGGCCTGCGCCACCGTCTCCGCCTGCCTGGACGCCCTGGCGGCCACCGGGGATCCGGTGTGGGACGGCCGGGCCCGGGACGCCTTCCAGTGGTTCCTGGGGCGCAACACCCTCGGCCTGCCCCTGTACGATCCCCGCACCGGCGGGAGCCGGGACGGGCTGCATCCGGACGGGGTGAACCAGAACCTGGGCGCCGAGTCCACCCTTTCCTTCCTCCTGTCCCTCCAGGAACTGCGGGAAAGGCTGGGAGCCTGACGGGATGCTCAACCCTGGGCGCTGCCCCGGCGCGCGAATTCCCGGGCCGCCGCCTGCACCTGGCGCAGTTCGTCGGGGGTCCAGGCGCTGGGGGAGCGCTTCTCCCCCAGCGCCTCGCGCACCAGGCCGGCCAGTTCCTGCCACACGGCCGGCGCGTCCAGGTCCACTCCCCAACCGGAATTCACGCCGGCGTTCCGATTCCAACCCTGCCACTTCCAACTCCTGGCGGCCTCCGGGGCCCGGCCCCCCGTTGTCCCAGGCCGGGCGCCGCCTTGGCAAACAGAAGGCGCGGCGCAGGTTCCAGCGTTGCTTGGCGCTCAGGCTCCGCGGTCCGGCCGGGGTTCAGTCAGGGCCAGGGCCAGCTTGCGGGTGCGCTCCAGGAGGTCGGGGTTCTTCTGGGCGTCGCCGATGTCGCCGGCGGACCCGTACGCGAACCCCCGGCAGTCGGCCCGGATGTAGCGGAACATGTGCTCGAAGGACGAGACGGCGTTGATGCCGCCGGATTCGTACAGGTCGGCGTCCCCGTACACCAGCACCGCTCCGGCGTTCCCGCCAGGAAGGCGGATCCACTTCCAGAGGCCGTACAGGCGATCGATGAAGACCTTGAGCTGGGCCGTCACGTTGAACCAGTAGACCGGGGAGATGAACAGGAGCGCCCGGCACTGGAGGATCTTGTCGTACAGCGGCTGCATGTCGTCCTTCTGGCGCAGTACTGACCTTGCCCCCGGCGCACAGGCCGCAGGCCTTGCAGGGGGCGATCTTCAGCCGGCGCAGGTCGATCTGTTCCCAGCTGGCGCCTTGCTGCCCGAACACTTCCGCGCACACCGCCGCCAGGCTGGCGCTGTTGCCCTCGGGCCTGGGACTGCCGTTGACCATCAGTATCTCCGCGGCCATGCCTGACCTCCTTGGAATTTGACCTTGCTCGATAAAAGAATTTTAACCATGCTCAAACCATCCACCAAAGGAGCAATGCATGAGTCGGACGGCTAATCTGCACTCCATCATCGGCGTGGCGGCCCTGCTGGTTTCCGCATCCCTGTCCGGCGCCGCGCCGGAGGCCCCCGTGAAGGTCGGCTTCGTGTACGTGGGGCCGGTGGGCGACGCGGGCTGGACCTTCCAGCACGATTTGGCCCGCAAGCAGGTGGAGCAGGAATTCAAAGGCAAGGTGGTGACCCAGTTCGTGGAGAACGTGCCCGAGGGCGCCGATTCCGAGCGGGTGATCCGGGAGATGGCCCGGGGCGGGTGCAAGGTGGTGTTCACCACCTCCTTCGGCTACATGAACCCCACCCTCAGCGTGGCCAAGGCCTATCCCAAGGTGGTGTTCATGCACGCCACCGGCTACAAGACCGCCCCCAACGTGGGCGTCTACAATGCGCGCTTCTACGAGGGCCGCTACCTGAACGGCGTGATCGCCGGCAAGATGACCAGGACCAACGTGGCGGGCGTGGTGGCCGCCTTCCCCATCCCGGAAGTGGTGATGGGCATCAACGCCTTCGCGCGTGGCATGCGCAGCGTCAACCCCGACGCCAAGGTGAAGGTCATCTGGACCAACTCCTGGTTCGACCCGGGCAAGGAGCGCGAGGCCGCCCTGACCCTCATCACCGAGGGCGCCGACATGCTCACCCACGACACCGATTCCACAGCCGTGATCCAGGCCGCGGAGGAGAAGGGCGTGGGCGTGTTCTGCTACAACTCCGACGAGGTCAAGGACGGCCCCCACGCCCAGCTCTCGGGCACCGTGCACCAGTGGGGCGATTTCTACGTCAAGACCGTGAAGGCCGTGCTGGCCGGCACCTGGAAGCCCGAGAACGTCTGGGGCGGCCTGAACAAGGGCATGATCACCCTGGCCCCCATGAGCGCCGCCGTGCCCGGGGACGTGAAGGTCCTGGTGCTCAGGCTCCAGGACCAGATCAAGGCCGGCAAGCTGCATCCGTTCACCGGGCCGGTCCTGGACCAGGCCGGGAAGGAGCGAATCCCCGCCGGCAAGGCCATCTCCGACGAGGACCTGGAAAAGATGGACTACTTCGTCCCGGGCGTGGACGCGAAGATGCCAGGTACCTAGGCTCCCAGGCCTG
>CAWFOJ010000227.1:0-10828 GCA_963816585.1 uncultured Holophagaceae bacterium
CGACACCCGCCCGCCAAAATTACGGCTGACTGGCTCCCCACGACTGCTGCAACCTCGATCGCGGCAGACTTGGAGGTTACTACGGTTTCACGACAACGCGAAGAAAAAATTCCAGAAAAGAAGCACCGGCATTGGGTGCGCGCGATCATCTCATTGTAAACGTTAATATTATTTATTTTCTATTGGATGTTCGGACACCTGGCCGGGGGTCCAGGCCAGGCCCTGGGCCACATCCTCGGCGATCTGCGCCTGCAGGGCCTCCAGCCCGGAAAAGGCCTGCTCGCTCCGCAGGCGGTGCAGGAACCGCACTTCCAGGTGGCACCCGTACAGGTCGCCGTCGAAGCCGGGAAGGTGGGTCTCCACCGTCAGGGCCGGGCCGTGGAAGGTGGGTTTGGTGCCCACGTTGGTGAGGCCGCGCATGGCGTGGGGCAGGTGCGCCCCGTGCACCTCCGTGACGTAGACGCCGTTGGCCGGGAGCTGCTCCTGCTCCCAGGCCAGGTTGGCGGTGGGAAAGCCCAGGTGGCGGCCCCGGCGGTCCCCTTCCACGACGATGCCGGTGAGGGTGTAGGGATGCCCCAGCAAGGCGGCGGCCTCCTCCACGTGGCCGTCGTCCAGGGCGCGGCGGATGCGGGTGGAGGACAGGTGGCCGCCGTCCGGGGCGCGCAGGGCGTGGCTCTGGACCCGGCAGCCGGAAGCCTCGCCCCAGGCTTCCAGCGTGGCCAGGTCGCCGGCCCGGTCCTTGCCGAAGCGGAACGCCTGTCCCACGTGCAGTTCCAGGGGCTTGAAGACCTGCCTCAGCCCGTGCAGGAACGCCAGCGGGTTCAGTTCCGAGAAGGCGCGGCTGAACGGAATGATCCAGGCCAGGTCCATGCCCGCGGAGGCGAAGGTGTCCAGGCGCTGGGGCAGGGTCATGAGCAGCTTGGGCCGCCGCTCGGGGGCCACGATCACGGCCGGGTGGGGATCGAAGGTGACCACCACGGCGGGCACCTTGAGGTCCCTGGCGCGCTGGGCTGCGTGCTCCAGCAGGGTCCGGTGCCCCGCATGGACGCCGTCGAAGTTGCCCAGGGTGAGGACGCAGGATCCTTTGTGCGGTGCGGATTCCAGGCTGTGGCGCCAGACCTCCATCAGTGTTCTCCTTTTTGCGCCTGGGGCCGGATCAGGCTGCCGGCGACGCAGACCGCCAGGATCATGGCGATCACCAGCAGTGACACCAGGATGGGAATTTCCACGAGTTTCGCCAGGCACATCTTGGCGCCCACCAGGACCAGGATGGCCGCCAGCCCGACCTTGAGCAGGCGGAACCGGTCCACCATCCTGGCCAGGAGGAAATACAGGCTGCGCAGGCCCAGGATGGCGAACACGTTGGAGGTGTAGGCCACGAAGGGATCCCGGGTGACGGCCAGCACCGCGGGGATGGAATCCAGCGCGAACAGCACGTCGGCGGCTTCCACCAGCACCAGGACCATGAGCATGGGCGTGGCCCGGCGGGAAATCCACGGGCGCGTGAAGCCGCCGTCCGGGTCGAACGGCACCAGGCGGCGGAACATCCGGGCCACGGCTCCTTGGCGTGGGTCGGCGGGCTCCCGGTCCCGCAGGGCCAGCATCTTGAGCCCGGTGTACCCCAGGAAGGCGCCGAACAGCACGACCATCCATTCGAACCGGTTCAGCAAGGCGATGCCGGCCCCGATCATGACCGCCCTCAGGAGCATCGCCCCCAGCACGCCCCAGAACAGGATCCGGTGCTGGTTCTCGGCCGGCACCCGGAAGGCGGAGAACAGCAGGACGAAGACGAACAGGTTGTCCACGCTCAGGGATTTCTCCAGCAGGTAGCCGGCGAGGAACTCCGCCGCCCTTGGCGTGCCCATGGCCCGCCAGACCACGGCATTGAACGCCAGCGCCAGCAGGATCCACAGGGTGCTCCACCAGGACGCCTCCCGGAATCCCGGAGCGTGGGCATCCCGGTTCCAGACCCCCAGGTCCAGGCCGAGCATGGCCAGCACCAGCAGGTGGAATCCCAGCCATGCCCACCAGGGCGCGGAGCTTAGCAGGGCGTCGAGCAAAGGGCCTCCGGACGGCCATTCTATCTGGCCGCGGGTGCTTGCGGTAAGGTGGACCGGACCTGCCCGCACCGGAATCCGCCATGAGCGTCCCGCGTTTCTTCGTTCCCCATCCCGGCCCGGCCCGCGCCGGGCTGCAGGTGCAGCTGGATCCGGCCCAGGCCCGGCATCTGCGGGCGCTCCGGCTGGCTCCGGGCGCGGCCCTGGAACTGGTGCTGGACGGGCGCGGGTGGCGGGCCGACCTTTCGGAACTGGGCAAGGAGCGGGCGCTGGCGCGCCTGGTGGCGCCGCTCCTGGAAGAGCGGGAACCGCCCTTCCCCATCACCGCCTTCGTGCCGGTCCTGGCCCAGCTGGCGCTCCTGGACGAGCTGCTGCCGCCCCTGGTGGAACTGGGCGCCACCGCCATCCGGCCGGTGGTGTTCCGCCGCAGCGAGCACGATCCGGCCAAGGCCGCAGCCCGGTTCGAGCGCTGGCTGCGCATCGTGCAGGGGGCCTGCGAGCAGAGCCACCGCACCCGGTTCCCCGAACTGGCGCCGCCGGCGCCCTTCGAGACGTTGCTGCCGGTATCGGAGCCCCAGCGCTGGGTGGCGCACGAACTGCCTTCGGGCCGGGCCAACCCGGTGCTGGAGCGGGGCCCGGTGGCCTTCACCAGCGGCCCGGAAGGGGGTCTCACGGACGGGGAGTACGAGGCCCTGGTCCAGGTGGGCTGGCGGCCGGTGCACCTGGGGGGCGGCATCCTGCGGGCCATCACCTGCCCGGTGGCCCTGCTGGGGGCGATCCGGTTCCAGATGCGCGCCTGACGCCCTTTTCCTGCCAAGCGTTATAGTGGTGCCCGCGGCTCAGGAGCCGCCGGGAGGTGGGGCATGGGCAGGGAACGTGGCCGCGGGGCGCTGGGATGGCTGGCCGGCCTGGGCGCGGCCGTGGGCCTATTGGCCCATGGAGCCGGGGTGCAGCCGGGCATGCCGGCCCCCCCTTCGAGGCCAGGGACCAGGACGGCACCCTGGTGCGGCTGGCGGACTATCTCGGCAAGGCCAACGTTGTCCTGTACCTTCTATCCCAAGGACGATACTCCGGGGTGCACCAGGGAGGCCTGCTCCCTGCGGGACGGCTACCGGGCCATCCGGGAGGCCGGGGCGGTGGTGCTGGGAGTGAGCGCCGACGACGCCAAGAGCCACGCGGCGTTCGCCGGCAAGTACCACCTGCCCTTCCCCCTCCTGGCGGATCCGGGGGGCAAGCTGATCCGCGCCTACGGGGTGAAGATGCCCATCCTCCCCTGGGCCTCCCGGGTCACGTTCATCATCGACAAGCAGGGCATCGTGCGCCACCGGGTGGCGGACGTGGACACCGCCCGCCATGACCGGCAAGTGCTGGATCTACTAGGAAATCTTTAGACCTGGGCGCAGACCCGGGCCATGCGCCGCTCGGGGCGGCCGGCCCAGTGGCCCTGGTGGTAGGCGTAGCCGGCCAGGAGGGGAAAGGTGATGGTGGCTTCGCCGAACACCATCTGCTCGTGGGTGGTGGACACCTTGCCCCAGGAGCTGGCCTCCTTGAGGGTGGACCCGGAGAGGGCCCCGTCCCGTTCGTCGGCGACGGTGAGCTGCACGGCGTACTCGTGCATGGGCGCCTGGCGGCCCAGCAGCTCCGCCGCCACCACCGTGTCCTGGGCGAAGTTCTTGGGCACCCCGCCGCCCACCATGAGCAGGCCGGTCTCCTGGAAGGCCAGCTTCACCCGGGTGAGCTCCAGGAAGTCCCGGGCGCTGTCCAGGGACACGCACCGCCCGGGGCGGGCCACCTGGTGCAGCACCAGGCCGAAGCCGGCGGAACAGTCGCTGAAGGCCGGGCAGAAGATGGGCACCTCCTTCTCGAAAGCCGTCCGGACGATGCTGTCCGCCCCCAGGCCGCGCTCATGGAGGTGGCGGCCCATGGCCTGGATGAATTCCCGGCTGGAGTAGGGACGGGGCTCAAGGCCATCGGCGATGCGGCCGATGGTCTGATCGCACACCCGCAACTGGTCCTCGTCGATGAGGGTGTCGTAGATGCGGTCGATGGCCATGCCCCGCAACTGGTCGTCGTCCAGGGCCGGGCTGCCCAGGTAGTGGCAAAAGCCCAGGGCCTCGAAGAAGTCCTGGTCGACGATGTTGGCGCCGGTGGCGACGATGGCGTCCACCATGTTGTGGGCCACCAGGTCCCGCACCACGCCTTTCAGTCCGGCGGAAACCAGGGACCCGGCCAGGGTGAGGATCACCCCGCAGCCGGGCTCGGCCAGCATCAGGCCGTAGATGCGGGCGGCCCGGTTCAGGTTGCGGGCCTGGAAGGCCATGTGGGCCATGGCGTCCACCAGGGGACGGGGATCGAAGGCCTTGAGATCCAGGTGCTCGATGGGCGTGGCCAGGAGTCCGGCCTTGGCATTGTCGGTATTCATCATGTCATCTCCAGGCGACCTGTGGTGCCCGGTGGCCCTGGTCGCGCGCTCCCACCGGGGACGCCCTACGGTTGCATTCCGCAATCCGCCATCGGAGCGCCGGGTGGCTGGTGAGGGGCCATTGTAGACCAGCTCGGGGCTTTTGCCCCAACCGGGGCGGAAATTAGGGCAAACTCAAGGCATGGCACCGGATCGTTTCGATCTTCCAACCACCTTCGTCGACACCCCCGGGGCGCTGGCGGACGCTCTGCTCCACTGGTTCGCGGCGCACATCCTGGCGGTGGACATCGAATGCAGCCTCACCGGGTTCCACCATTGCGTCATGGCGCTGCTGCAGGTGGCCACCCACGACCGGGCCTGGCTGGTGGACCCCCTGGCCCTGCCCCACCTCATGCGCCCGACCCTGCTGGCCATGGCCGAGGTGCCGTGGATCGTCCACGACTTCTCCGGCGACGGCATCGTGTTCAAGCGCCTGTACGACGTGGTGCCCTGCTCGGTGCTGGACACCATGCTGCTGGCCCGGGCCCTGGGCTACCCCCAGCCGGGGCTCAAGACCATGGCCCGGCTCAAGCTCGGGGTGGAGATCCCCAAGGAGGAGCAGGACTCGAACTGGATGCTGCGGCCCCTGCGGGGGAGCCAGGTGGCCTACGCGGCCCGGGACGCCACGCTGCTCCTGCCCCTGCTGCGCAGCCTGGCCCAGGAGGCCGAGTCCAAGCGTCACGACCCGGAAGTGGGTCCGGGGCTGCGCCGGCTGCCCGAGGACATGGGCCGCGTGCTGCACCGGGTGCGCCACTACCGGGCGCCGGACAGCCAGCCGGTGCTGGAGAAGGTTCGCCACCTTGGCCTGGGCGAGGCGGCGCTGGAGAAGGCCCGGCGCCTCACGGAACTGCGCCACCGATGGGGCAACCAGGGCGACGTGGCGGCGGTGATGGAACTGGGCAACCGCTGGATCATCGCCCGCCTGGAGCATCCCCCAAAATCCAAGGAAGCCCTGGAACGGTCCATGCCGAACCCGCGCTTCCGCCGGGCCCGCCTGGAGGCCCTGTGGGAAGTGCTGGGGGAAAACTAGGTTTTTGCCGTTTTTCCGGGAGTACCCATGGCGCAGGATGACGTCACCATCAGCTTCCCCAACGGGCTCATCGGCTATCCGGCCTTCAAGGCCTACCGCCTGTTCGAGCCCAAGGACAGTTACCCGCTGAAATTCCTGCAGTCCGTGGACCGGCAGGACATCTCTTTCATTTGCATCGACGTGCAGGCCATCAAGCCGGACTACGTGGTGCCTCTGGGCGAGGCGGACGCCCAGGCCCTGGCCATCCACGAACCGGCCGAGGCCCTGGTCCTGGCCCTGGTGGCCATTCCCGAGGATCCGGCGCGCATGACCGCCAACCTGGCCGGACCCGTGGTGGTGAACGTCAAGACCTTGCAGGCGCGGCAGATCGCGCTCAACATCGACCATTACCCGCTGGCCTACTCCGTCTTCCCTGGAAAGTAGGGCGTCATGCTGGTCATCACCCGCAAATTGGATCAATCAATCATCATCAACGGGAACATCGAGGTGGTGGTGACCGGCATCACCAAGGACGGGGTCCGCCTGGGCATCATCGCCCCCAAGGAAGTGGAAGTGCACCGCCGGGAGGTCTTCGAGGCCATTGCCGCCGCCAACCGGGCCGCCACGGCTCCGGCCCAGGGGGCGCCCCAGCCCATCCAGGACGCCGCCGCCCTGCTGCGGGCCCGGTTGCCCAAATCCCGCAATATCAAGCTGCCCGGGAAGGATTGACCCCGGGCGGGCTACTCCCCGTCGCAACCGTTCCCGGCCAGGCCCCTTCAGTTCCCGGGCGCGGTCGCCTCCCGCCCGCGCGGGCCCGCCACGGCCAGGAGGTAGCCGGCGCCTCCTACCAGGGTGCAGGCCAGGAGGCCCGACAACATCCCCTCCGGGCGGCCGGCCCAGGCCCACAGGGCGGCCGCAGCCACCGGACCCGCGGCCCGGGCCCCCAGCACAGCCAGGGCCAGCACCCCGTTTATGGTTCCGTAGTTTTCCGGGCCCAGCACTTCTGGTACCGCCGTGCCCCGGAGGATGGTCAGGATGCCGTTGCCCAGCCCGAAGAGGGCGACGCCGGCCCCCATCCAGACCGGACGATGCGGGAAGTACAGCAACCCTGCCAGAGCGGCGATGAACGCGAAGATGGAAACCAGCCCCATGGAGCATACCCCGGCCCGTTTGCCCAGGGCCATCCAGAGGACCCGGCCGGCCACCTGCATGGGGCCCAGGAGCATCATGCATCCCAGGACCGCCGGGATGCTCAGCCGCCATTCGGTGAACACCGGCACCAGCTGGAACACCAGGGCCGCGGTGACCAAACTGGTGCCCTTGAACCAGAGGGCAAGTCCCCAGAACCGTGGCTTTCCCGCCAGGTCCCGGTAGACGTGGGCCAGGGATCCGGCCTGGGGCGCCTGGGCCGCGCCGGCGGCGGCTGGCCGGCCCCGGGGCACGAACAAGGCGTGGAGGGGCAGGCAGATCGCCAGGTTCGCGCCGGCCAGGATGCCCAGGGCGGCGCGCCAGCCCAGGCGGGAGATCAGGACCTGGGTCGCCGGCATGCAGACGGTGCTGGCGAGGCCTCCCACCAGGGCCAGGGCGATGATGGCGCTGGAGGCATCCGCCCGGAACCGGGCCGTGATCACGGTGAACGCGGGCTCGTACAGCGTCCCGGCCATGCTTGCCCCCACCATGAGCCAGGCCAGGTAGAAGGCCAGGGGTGTGCCCGCCGCAGCCCAAACCCCAAGGGCGAGCGCGCCCAGCAGCGAACCCGCCATCATCACGCCACGGCCTCCACGCCGGTCGATCCAGGCCCCCACGGGCACGGAGACGATCCCCTGGAACAGGAGTCCCAGGGACAGGGCCCCGTTCAAGAGCGGCAGGGACCACCCCAGGCTCCGCCGCATGGGCGCCACCATGAGGGGAAAGGCATAGTACAGGGTCCCCCAGGAGACCAGCTGGGCCACGGCCATGCCCCAGACCATCAGCCAGCGGTAGTCCGGGCCGGGACCTGGCCGCCGGGGTGAGGATGTTCCCGTAACCTGGATGGAGCCAACCGGCGGGATCATGGCGATGGGGGGGGAGTGGTTGTGCTGCAAGGAGTCTTCGTGCCGACGGGCAGCATGACCGTGGCGAGAGGGAGCCACACGGCGACGTTGCTACAGAATGGAACAGTTCTCATCGCCGGCGGAGCCTACGATTTTGAGGGCCTTCCGGAAGGTGAGATGAGCGCGGAGGTATACGACCCAGGGACAGGGACATTCACCGCCACTGGCAGCATGACCGTGGCAAGGTGGCAGCATACGGCAACCTTGTTGGGCAATGGGGAGGTGCTAATTGCCGGCGGACTTGGCGCTAGCCCAGATAGCGCGGAGCTGTACGACCCGAGCCTCGGCACGTTTACATCCGCGGGCCGGATGACCGTGGCAAGATATGGCCACACGGCGACGTTGATGGGGAACGGGGAGGTTCTGATCAGCGGTGGACAGTCTGTTGCGGGTGGCAACTACCTCTCTAGCGCGGAGCTATATGATCCGGTGGCTGGGGTATTTACTCTGACGGGGGCGATGACCGTAGAACGGTATGGTCACACGGCTGCGCGGCTGACCGATGGCAAGGTGCTCATCGCGGGCGGGTACGATAACAGTGGAGCCCCCCTCGCCAGCGCAGAACTATATGGCCCTGGCACTGGAGCATTTTCAATAACCGACAGCATGATTTCGGCGAGGGCGTACCAAACGGCTACGGTGTTGGGCAATGGGGATGCGCCGACCGCCTTGGCGGTACTGATTAACCCGAAGACGGAGCCGTCACCAACACGACATGGCAACGATTGTGGTAAGTACAACGCCCCGACCGTGTACCTGGCGGATTCTCCCAAACAACATCCGCCTGACCTTCAGGAAGGGCAGGATCGTCGAGGCGACGTCCAACAACACGCGCAAGCTGAACCAGATCCTGGACAGCGACGAGGGCGCCCGCTACGTGGGCGAGTTTGCGCTCGGCTTCAACCCGCACATCCTCGAGCCCATGAGGGACATCCTCTTCGACGAGAAGATCGCCGGCTCGTTCCATTTCACGCCGGGCCAGGCCTACGAGGAGTGCGGCAACGGCAACAAGTCCCAGGTCCACTGGGACATGGTCTGCATCCAGCGCCCCGAATACGGCGGCGGCGAGATCCACTTCGACGGGAAGCTGGTCCGCAAGGACGGCCTTTTCGTTCCGATGCCCGAGGCGCGGGTAATGGGCGACGTGCCGGCGTAGTTCTTGCGACACTTGGGGTTGGCATAGCGGTCCGGCTCATCGCCGAACTCGCCAAGCACCCGGGCACCGAGGACGGTCCCCAGTCCTGGCAGGGAACGGACCACCTTGGCGTCCGGGTGCGCCTCAAAACTCGAGGAGAGCTCCCCGGCCAGAGCCGCGGTCTGGGCGACCATGGTGGCGATCACCGCCACGCTGGCCGACACCGAAGCCCCCATGGCGCTGGCCACCGCCGCCGGGGCGTGCAACTGGGCCGAGCGCAGCGCGGCCTGGACCTCGACGGCCTTCTCCTCGACCCGCCGTTGGCGCCCGCCCCGGCGCAGCGCAGCGGCGATCTTGGAGCGTGACAGAGCGGCTCCCAGCGCCGGGGTGGGGGCCACCCGCAGCACTTCGAGGGCGTCGGCGCTGGCCAAGTCGTCAAAAGCGACCAGGGCCGCCGGATAGAACTCCCGTAAGTTGGAGCGCAGGAGGTTGACCTGGCGGGCCCTCGACCAGATCATGGTCTGGTGGGCCCGGGCCAGGACCTTGAGCGCCTCGACTGCTTCGCTGTCGCCGGCCACGAGCCGATGGTTGTGCCGGTCGGTGCGGACCATGTCCGCCAGCACCTGGGCGTCGCCGGCGTCGGACTTGGCCCCCGAGGTCGAGTGGCGGTCCCGGTACCTGGAGGTCGACATCGGGTTCACCGCGTAGACCTGGTAGCCGGCCGCCACCAAGGCGGCCACGAACAGGCCCCGGTCGGTCTCGATGCCGACCACGGCTTCGCTCGGTTCGTCGAGGTGAGCGCCGACCAGCTCGTGGAAGCGGGCTATACCCTCCACCCCTTCAGGCAGCCGGGCCTTGGCCAAGCGGGCACCCGCCTCGTCCGCCACATGCACATCGTGATGGGCTTCCGCCCAGTCCACTCCCACAAAGATCACCTGCGGCCACCTTCCTGCTCGTCGGCACCTGCACCTGCGCTGAGCTTGAGGTGGCCAGCAGCCCGCTAATGGACCAGTGTTCGAGGCACGACATCCCACCAGCCGTCACGGCAACCCCGCCGACCAGCAGGGGCACGATCTAGGCCTAAGGCTCGAAGCCCGGCTGACTTCAGTGCTCACCCGCTGGTAGCTCGGCGACCAGCCTCCCGCACCCATGGCTCGAGGTGGTCGATCCCCATTAGCTGGCTCGAAGCGTGATTGTGTCCACGTCCAACGTGGCTGAGCCGACCAGCTTGGTGCGGACCTGGACCGCCCAGATGGCGGTGGTATGAGACAGGGTGAAGTGGATGGTCACCGACTCCCGTTCCCCTTGCGACACCGGGATGGGCCCCTGGGCGATCACTTTGCGCGGCTCGCCCACCAAGGCCAGGTTTCCGGGAGCGACGAGCACGTCCCAGGTAGCGGGGGATGTCTTGGGTTTCGCCGAGGCGGTAGGGATGCTTCTAGCGCTCAGCGCGGCTTCGATGACTGCGGTGTAGCGACCGGGGGTGAGAAAGTAGGGAGGTCCGAAGGTGACGAAGCCGAGAGGGCCGGGCGGAGCCGTGACCACGACGCCGCCTGCCGCCTGCTGCCCCCTGTGGGGCAGGGACGCGGCAGCCAGGGTGATCGGTGGCCGGGGCACGGGGGCGAAGCGGACAGCCAAGAGGTAACCGACGAGTGAAAGGACGAACGCTCCTCGGGCCGCCCAGGACAGTGGGCTGCTGTGCCCGCGAAACCGGGTTCGACGGTGCTGGTGGTGGACTCCACGCCGCTCACCGCCAGAGTTCGCCCGTCGGCTGGGCAGGAGGGCCAAGACCAGGCAGACGACCACGAGCGGAGCCAGGATGTCCGGGAGGTACTGCCAGACCCAGGCCGTGTTGGTGTAGGACGGAAGCCACTGACCGAGGCGCCCCCACAGGGTGGGGTAGCCCTTGGCCCACGCCGCGGGCGTTTTGGCCAGAGACCTTGACGGCGAGTAGAGCACGTAGTGGTCGATGGCGTAATGAACGAACTCGACTGCCTGCAGTGCCGTTTCTGCTGACAGGACCGACAGGACGACCGCCTGGCGTTTCGCCCACAAGTCGGCCAGTACGTCGAC
>CAWFOJ010000228.1:0-3202 GCA_963816585.1 uncultured Holophagaceae bacterium
CTGCTGAACTTACCGCGCCTTCGCCCACGTCGATGCCCCGCACCGCCTTCAGCCCCACCAGGAGGTGCTCCACGCCGGGTATCTGGTAACTGCTGAGCGCATCAGAGACGGCGGCGCGACTGATTTTCGTTCCCATGGGTCTCTCCTGCCTTCTCATAGCCTGCCACGATTCTAGATTTCGGAATCCCAGGAATCGGGCAGCTTCTGGGTGACAGCCCGGACGCCGCTGATCATGAGCCCATGTTCATAGAGCCGGAACTGGCTGCGCAGGGGCGGCCAGGACGGGTCCAGGCCCCGGCGGAGCACCCGGCCGTCCGGGCCCAGGATCCGCCCCTTTGTGGTGTCGTGCAACGGGAGCTCCAGCATCTCCACCACCTGGGCGGCCACGATGGGGTTCACCGAGCCACTCCACCCGGTGGTCCAGGTTCCGGGGGCATCAGGTCCCCGGAGGCCAGGAGCGTCTCCCCGTCGCCGTCGTTCTGGAAGCGGTACACCCGCGCGTGTTCCAGGAACCGGTCGATGATGGACACGGTGCGGCATCTGTCCGAGAGGCCCGGCACCCCCGGGCGCGGCGCCTGCAGCCTGCGCCCGGGGGTGCCGGGCCTCTCGGAGCAGATCCGCGCCGTGTCCATCATCGACCGGTTCCTGGAACACGCGCGGGTGTACCACTTCCAGAACGACGGCGACGGGGAGACGCTCCTGGCCTCCGGGGACCTGATGCCCCGGAACCTGGACCACCGGGTGGAGGTGGCCTTCCCGCTGGTGGACCCCATCGTGGCCGCCCAGGTGGTGGAGATGCTGGAGCTCCAGCTGCACGACACCACAAAGGGGCGGATCCTGGGCCCGGACGGCCGGGTGCTCCGCCGGGGCCTGGACCCGTCCTGGCCGCCCCTGCGCAGCCAGTTCCGGCTCTATGAACATGGGCTCATGATCAGCGGCGTCCGGGCTGTCACCCAGAAGCTGCCCGATTCCTGGGATTCCGAAATCTAGAATCGTGGCAGGCTATAGAAGGCCGGAGAGACCCATGGGAACGAAAATCAGTCGCGCCGCCGTCTATGATGCGCTCAGCAGTTACCAGGTGCCCGGGGTGGACGCCTCCCTGGTGGGGCTGAAGGCGGTGCGGGGCATCGACGTGGGCGAAGGCGCGGTCACCCTGCAGCTGCACCTGCTGGACGCCTACAAGGACCGGGAGGCGGCCATCCGCGCAGGGGTGGCCCAGGCCCTCGGGCAGGTGGCCGGGGTGGAGCGGGTGGACGTCCAGCTGGAATGGGAGCGCACCCCCGAGCCGGAATTCAAGAACCTGCTCACCACGGTCAAGCACTGCCTGGTGGTGGCCTCCGGCAAGGGCGGGGTGGGCAAGAGCACGGTGGCCGCCAACCTGGCGGTGGCCATGGCCGGGCTGGGACTGAAAGTGGGCCTCCTGGACGCGGACCTGTACGGGCCCAGCATGGGCATGATGTTCGGCATCAAGGAAGCGCCCGAAGGCACCGCCGAGGGCAAGATCGTGCCCATCGAGAAGTTCGGGGTCAAGCTCATGTCCCTGGCCTTCCTCATCGACGAAAACCGCCCGGTGATCTGGCGGGGTCCCATGCTGAACAAGGCCCTCACCCAGTTCCTGGGGGACGTCCTGTGGGGGGACCTGGACTACCTGTTCATCGACCTGCCCCCAGGCACCGGCGACACCCAGATCTCCCTCGTCCAGAACGCCAAGGTCGGAAGGCGCCATCATGGTGAGCACGCCCCAGGACGTGGCCTTCCTGGACGCCCGCAAGGCCATCGGCCTGTTCCAGACGGTGAAAGTGCCGGTGGCGGGGATCATCGAGAACATGTCCAGCTTCCACTGCCCCCACTGCAACATGGAGACGCCCATTTTCGGGCACGGCGGGGTAAAGGCCGCCGCCAAGCGCATGGGCCTGCCTTTCCTGGGGGAGATTCCCATCGACTTGGCCATCCGCATAGGCGGAGACGAAGGCTGGCCCCTGGTGGCGAAATTTCCCCAGAGCCCCCAGTCGGAAGCCTTCCGGCGAATGGCCAGGACCTTGCGCTCGGGACAGCCCTAGGAGCATGCCCAAGTTAGAGGTCCGGGTCCCCCCTTTACGCCCATCTCTAGGCCAGGTGCGGCTCTTTCTGCACGGCTGCCTGCCATACGGGGAGACGGTCCGCCAGGCCGGCGCTGGCCAGGTAGGCCTCGTCCAGGCTCACCCGGGAGAAGGCCAGGTGGTCGGGCTTGCGGCCGCACAGGAAGTCGGCCACGTGCACCGCCAGGGCCGGGCAGAAGCCCTTGGACGGCTGGCGGCCGATGCCGTGGTGCTGGGCGGCGGCCTGCACCACGGGCTCCGGGATGCCCCAGAGGGCCAGGAGGTAGGCCCCCACCTCGCTGTGGGTGGCGCCGAAGATGTGGAACTCGGCGGCCTCCAGGTCGCCGCCGGAGCGCTGGAGCGTCTCCAGCGCCTGGCCGTAGTCGTCCGGGAACCGGGAAGCCAGGATGAGGATGCCCACGTCATGCAGGATGCCGGCGGTGAAGCACTCGTTGGCGCTCCGCAGGCCGGGGTCCTCGGCCAGGGCGATGCGCCGGCTGGCCGCCGCCACCGTCAGGCTGTGCTGCCAAAGGTGCTGGATGGTGAAGGACGGGGATGCGGATGGCCCCCATCTGGCCGACCCGAGGACATCTTCGTGGCCAGCGTCATGCCCTGCACGGCCAAGAAGTTCGAGTGCCAGCGCCCCGAGATGGACGACTCGCGGCACGCAGGACGTCGATGTCGTGCTCACCACCCGTGAGCTCGTGCGCATGATCAAGCAGGGCGGCATCGACTTCGAGAGTCTGCCCTACGAGAAGATGGACGCGCCGCTCGGCCTGTCGACCGGCGCCGCCGACATCTTCGCCAACACCGGCGGCGTCATGGAGGCCGCGCTACGCACGGTCTACGAGATCGTGACCGGCAAGCCGTTCCCGTTCGAGAACCTGCACGTGGCGCCGATCGCCGGGCTCGAGGGCGTGAAGGAAGCGTCGGTCCTGATCGAGGGCACCGTGCCGGGAGTGGTTTGTCCCTCGAGGGCGTCACGGTGAAGGTCGCCGTGGCCCACAACGCTGGGCAACGCCCAGAAGGTGATCGACGCGATCAAGAGCGGCGAGCGCCAGTACCACTTCGTCGAGGTCATGACCTGCCCCGGCGGCTGCATCGGCGGCGGCGGCCAGCCGCGC
>CAWFOJ010000229.1:0-4152 GCA_963816585.1 uncultured Holophagaceae bacterium
GGACTCGCCGATCACCCCCAGGGTCTCCCCCGGGGCCAGGGTGAAGGTGGCGCCCTGCACGGCGGTGAAGGCCCCCCTGCTGAACCAGCCGCGGATGCCCGGGCGGGGCACCGGGTAGACCACGCGCACGGAGCTGCCCTCCAGCACGCAGCCCTGGCCCGGCTCGCCCACCTCCCGCTCGCACCGGCTGTCGATGAGCTTGCGCGTGTACGGGTGCACCGGCGCCGACATCACCTGGGCCATGGGCCCCTGCTCCACCAGCACGCCCCCCTCCATCACCGCCACCCGGTCGGCGAACCGCCGCACCAGGTTCAGGTCGTGGGTGATCATGAGCACCGCCAGGTCCTGCTCCTGCCGCAACTTCTCCAGGAGGTCCAGGATCTGGTAACGGATGCTCACGTCCAGGGCGGTGGTGGGCTCGTCGGCGATGAGCAGCTTGGGGTCGCAGGCCAGGGCCATGGCGATCATGGCCCGTTGGCGCTGGCCGCCGGAGAGCTGGTGCGGGTAGCTGTCCACCCGACGCCCGGGCTCGGGCACCTCCACCCGGCGCAGGGCGGCGATGGCCTGCTCCCGGGCCTGGGCGCGGTTAAGCCCCTTGTGCAGCTGGAGGGCCTCCATGATCTGGGCGCCGACGGTCATGACCGGGTTGAGGGCGGTCATGGGCTCCTGGAAGATCACGGCGATCTCGTTGCCCCGCAGGGCCTGGAGTTCGGCCGGCCCCATGGCCAGCACGTCCTGGCCCTGGAACCGGATCGCTCCCCGCAGCCGGGCGGTGTCGTGCAGGCGCAGGATGGCCAGGGCGGTGACGGTCTTGCCTGAGCCCGACTCGCCCACCAGGGCCAGCTTCTCACCCCGGTCCAGGGTGAAGGAGACCCGGTCCACCACCCGCCGGCCGCCGAAACTGATGCACAGGTCCTGGACTTGAAGGAGCGTCATGGAGCCTCCTCGGCGACGGCCTTGCGGGGATCCAGGGCGTCCCGCAGGGCGTCCCCCACCAGGATCAGCAGCACCAGGGTGGCCACCAGCACCGCGAAGGTGGTCAGGGAGATCCACCAGGCGTCCAGGTTGTTCTTGCCCTGGGCCAGCAGCTCGCCCAGGCTGGGGGTGCCCTCGGGCACCCCCAGGCCCAGGAAGTCCAGGCTGGTGAGGGCGCCGATGGCGCCCGCCATCTCGAAGGGCACCAGGGTGATCACCGGGGTGAGGCAGTTGGGCAGGATGTGCCGGAAGATGATCACCCGGTCCCGCTGGCCCAGCGCCTTGGCGGCGCGCACGTAGTCCAGGGTGCGGTTCTTGAGGAACTCGGCGCGCACGTAGGCCGCCACGCCCATCCAGCCGAACACGGAGATCAGCGCCAGGAGCAGCCAGACGCTGGGGGAGAAGAAGGCGGAGAAGATGATCAGCAGGTACAGGGTGGGCATGGCCGCCCAGATCTCCACGAACCGCTCCATGGCGATGTCGGTCCACCCGGCGAAGTAGCCCTGGATGGCGCCGTAGAGCACCCCCCCGAGCGTGCACACCGCGGTCACCCCCAGGGCGAACAGCACCGACAGGCGGAACCCGTAGAGCAGGCGGGCCGCCAGGTCCCGCCCCCGGTCGTCGGTGCCCAGCCAGTTCTGGCGGCTGGGCGGGGCCGGATCCGGCACCCGGGAGAAGTAGTTGATGGTGGAGTAGTGGTAGTGGTTGGGCGGGAACAGGACGAAGTTGCCGGGCCCGGCCAGCTTCGCCCGGATGTACGGGTCCAGGAAGTCGGTGGGGGTGTGGAAGTCGCCCCCGAAGGTGGTCTCGGGCAGGGTCTGCACCAGGGGCACGTACCAGTGGCCGTCGTAGCGCACCAGCAGCGGCTTGTCGTTGGACAGCACCTCGGCGAACAGGCTCACCAGGGTGAGCGCAAGGAACACCTGCAGGCTGCGCCAGCCCAGGCGGTTGCCGGTGAAGCGCCACCAGGCCCGGCGCCAGGGGCTCTGCCGGGAACGGATGGAGGACTCAGTCATACTTCACCCGCGGGTCCACCCACAGGTAGCTCAGGTCCCGGATCAGGGTGGTGACCAGGCCGATGAGGGTGAAGAAGAACAGGGTGCCCAGCACCACCGGGTAGTCCCGCCGGATCACCGACTCGGTACGAAAGCAGCCCGAGCCCGTCCAGGGAGAACAGGGTCTCGATGAGCAGCGAGCTGGAGAAGAAGGCCCCCACGAACGCCGCCGGGAAGCCGGTCATGATGGGGATCAGGGCGTTGCGGAACACGTGCCGCCACATGACGGCCCGCTCGCCCACCCCCTTGGCCCGGGCGGTGAGCACGTACTGCTTGTGGATCTCCTCCAGCACCGAGTTCTTGGTCATGATGGTGATCACCGCGAAGCTGCCCATGACCATGGCGGAGACCGGGAGCACGATGTGCCACAGGTAGTCGGTGACCTTGCCCATCAGGGAGAGCTGGTCCCAGTTGCCCGAGGTGAGGCCGCGCAGGGGAAACCACTGGGCGAACGTGCCCCCGGCGAACAGCACCATCAGCAGGACCCCCAGCACGAAGCTGGGGATGGCGTAGCCCGCCAGCACCATCAGGGTGGTGGCGGTGTCGAACCGGCTGCCGGCGCGCACCGCCTTGGCGATGCCCAGGGGCACCGACACCAGGTAGGTGAGCAGGAAGCTCCACATGCCCAGGGTGATGGAGACCGGCAGCTTCTCCCTGATGAGCTGCCACACGTCCTCATTGTGGAAGAAGCTGCGCCCCAGGCGGAAGCGGGCGAACTGGCCGAGCATCTGGACGAAGCGCTCGTGCACCGGCTTGTCGAAGCCGTACAGCTTGCGGATCTCGGCGATGCGCGCCGCGTCCACCCCCTGCCGGCCCCGGTAGCCCGCCCCGGCGGCCGCGGGGCCCTCCCCGGCGGCGTTGCGGCCCTGGAGCTGGTGCACCATCTGCTCCACCGGGCCGCCGGGCACGAACTGCATCACGGCGAAGGTGATGGCCAGGATCCCGAACAGGGTGGGGACCATGAGCAGCACGCGCTTGAGGATGTACGACCACATAGACGCGCTCCTAGGGCTGGAGGGCCCACCAGGTGGAGAGGATCCAGCCCTTCGGCCTGGAAGTACCTGGGCGGCACGGGGGTTCGCCGAACTTGCCGGCCCGGTAGCTGATGCGGAAGGAGTTGGTGTACCAGGCCGGCACGAAGTAGTGGCCGAAGCGCAGGACCCGGTCCAGGGCCCGCAGCCGGGCCACCAGCTCCAGGCGGGTGGCGGCCTCGGTGGCCTCCGCCACCAGGGCGTCCACGGCCGGATCCCGGATGCCCATGAGGTTGCCGGACCCTTCGTTGCCGGCCGAGGCGGAGGTGAACCGGTCCTTCAGTTCGCTCCCGGGCGCCTCGCTGCCCACCTCGCGGATGCTGGTGATGTCGAAGTCGAACACGTCCAGGCGCTTCTGCAGCAGGGCGTAGTCCACCACCCGGTAGCTGCAGGCGATGCCCAGCTTCTCCAGCTGCTGCATGTACGGGTCCACGATGCGCCCCATGGACCCTTCGCTGTCCAGGAACTCGATGGTGAACGGCTGCCCGGCGGCGTTGCGCAGGGCGCCGTCCCGGTAGGTCCAGCCCGCCGCCTCCAGCAGGCGCTGGGCCTGGCGGAGGTTGTCCCGCAGGCTGCCGGGGGGGTCGGTGGAGGGAGGCAGGGGCACCGGCTGGGTGAACACCTCCGGCGGCAGCTTGGCCCGGAGCGGCGCCAGCACCGCCAGCTCGTCGGCCCCCGGCAGGCCCTTGGCCTCGAAGTCGCTGGCGTTGAAGTAGCCGCGCACCCGGGTGTAGCTGCTGTAGAAGAACTCCCGGTTCATCCACTCGAAGTCCAGGCCCAGCTCCAGGGCCTGGCGCACCCGCACGTCGGCGAACTGCGGGCGCCGGGTGTTGATGATGAAGCCCTGGAAGTCGCCGGCGTTGGAGCTGGGCATGTTGCGCTTGACCAGCTCCCCGTCGGTGAACTTCTTGCCGGTGTAATCTCGGCCCACTCCCGGGCGGAGAACACCTGGATGTAGTCGAACTCCCCGGCCTTGAAAGCCTCGGTCTGGGCGGTGGTGTCCTTGTAGATCTTGTAGGTGATCCGGTCGAAGTTGAACAGGCCCCTGCGCACGTTGAGCCGCGGCCCAGTAGCCGGGGTCCCGCTGGTAG
>CAWFOJ010000230.1:0-3437 GCA_963816585.1 uncultured Holophagaceae bacterium
GGCGTCATATTGCTCGGCATCACGCGACGCAGGTAGTCCATGGCAACGGTCCTCGGCTTTCACGACGGGAACAACCGAACCACCCAGGAAGGCACGCGCCGGACCCTGCGGCAACGGTCTCCGGGGCCGTGGCGGTTCATGAATTTATGGAATGAAATCACAAGGAAATATCGTTTGTCGGCTTCGATTTTCCAGTTCAAGCTACATACATATCCACCCAAAAGCAAGGCTCCTGACACATATTCCGCGCCGAGCCCGGTGACCAGAACCTGCCATGGCCAATGGCATCTGACCTTTCATCTTTCACGCATCTCCATCATGCAAAGGAGACATCATGCGCAAGTTCGATATCGTCGTGGTCGGAGCGGGCATCGCCGGCGCTTCGCTGGTGTACCACCTGGCCAAGCTGGGGTTCACCGGCTCGATCCTGGCGGTGGACCGGGGCGAGTCCATCGCGGCGGGAGCGTCCTCCCATTCGGCGGGGGGCTTCCGGAACCTGTTCACCTCGGACATCAACGTGAAGATCTCCAACCTGGGAATGAAGATCCTCGGCCGGTTCAAGGAGGACATGGGAATGTCCGTCGGCTTCGTGCGCAACGGCTACCTGTTCACCTACTACGAGGATGTGTGGAAGCAGATCGACAAGGTGGCCGCCATCCTGACGGAGGAGAAGGTCAAATTCGAGCTGCTCACGCCGGCCCAGCTGGAGGCCAAGATCCCGGGCCTGCGCTGCGGGGTGGACCACATCGATCCTGAGACCCGTGAATTCCTGGAGCTGGAGCCCATCGCCGGCGGCCTGTACGGTCCCGACTGCGGCGCCTTCGATCCCAGCCAGGCGGCGGTGGGATTCTTCGAGCGGGCGTTGAGCGATTTTCCCGTGAAGCCGGTGCTGCAGCTGAACACCGAAGTGGAGGCCATCACCTTCGACGCGAAAGGCCGGCCCACCGGGGTGCGGCTGAACAAGGGCGGCACGGTGGAGACGGTGGAAGCGGGCCTGGTGGCCCTGTGCAGCGGCCCCTGGACCAACCAGTTGCTGAAGCGGTCCGGGGTCCCCGCCCAGGACCTGATGCCGGTCATCGCCCAGAAGCGGATGCTTTTCATCACCGACTTTCCGGACAGCGACCCGCGCTGGCAGGACATCCCCCTCACCAGCATCGACCAGGGGATCTTCTTCAAGTTCGAGAGCGGCAGCCTGATGTGGGGCAAGGCCCGCGAGGACACCCCGGACAGCCTGGAGATGAACTTCGAGCCGGACTTCTACGTGAACGAGATCAACCTGGTGGCGCAGGAGCGCATCCCCATCGCCGCCCGGTGCAAGCTCAAGCGCGGCTGGGCGCACCTGTACGACACCACCACCCCTGACCACAACGCCATCGTGGGCTGGCACCCGAACCATCCGAACCTGCTGCTGCAGATGGGCTACAGCGGGCACGGAGCCCAGCAGGGGCCGGCGGTGGGGCTGTGCCTGGCGGAGCTGGTGGTCAACGGCCGGTACCAGACCATCGATTGCCGCCCGCTGCGTTTCGAACGGTTCCAGGAGAATGACCTGGTCCTGGAAGCGGCCATCTACTGAGGAGCGGAGGATTCCCAGGCCGAAGCCCGGTCCCCCGGGCTTCGGCCTGGATCGTTTCAGAGGGCGAAGCCGTACTTCAGCGGGTCCCGCTCGTCGACCACGAAATGGTTGAAGCCGGTGATGAAGGCGGAGCCGGTGATCCTCGGAACGACGGCAGGGTATTCCCCCACCTTCAGGGTGTCCATGATGCGGCCCCGGAACAGGGTTCCCAGGATGCTCTCGTACACGAAATCCTCGCCCGCCTTCAGCTTCCCATGCTGGTGCAGGGCGGCCAGCTTGGCGCTGGTCCCGGTTCCGCAGGGGGAGCGGTCCACGTTGGGAGCGGCGTCGCCGCCGAAGACCACTACGTTCTTGCAGTGGGCGTCGGGATGGGTGGCCTTGCCGTAGAACTCCACCAGGTCCGCGGTGCGGATGTGGGGCAGGGTGGGGTGGCGCAGGGGCACGGTCCGGTTGACGATCTCCCGGATCCGCACGCCCAGGGCCATGAGCCTCTGGACGTTGGCGGGCGCCAGATCCAGGCCCAGCTCATCGGCCGGGACCAGGATGAAGAAGTTGCCGCCGAAGGAGATGTCCACCTTGATGGTCCCCAGCCCCGGAACCTCCACCGGCACGTCGCTGCGGTACAGGAAGGACGGCACATTGAACAAGGACACGTCCTGGACCCGGCCCTGGACCACGCCCACCTCGCCGCGGACCAGGCCCGCCGGCGCCTCCAGGGTGACCCGGGTGACGGGCTCCGCCAGGGGCACCATGCCGGTGGCCACGGCGACGGTCATGGCGCCGATGGAGCCGTGCCCGCACATGTTCAGGTAGCCGCCGCCGTCCATGAAGATGATGCCGAGATCAGCCTCCTGGGCGCAGGGCTCGGTGAGGATGGCGCCGAACATGTCCCGGTGCCCGCGGGGCTCCAGCATGATGGCCGTGCGCAAGTGGTCCAGGTGGGTCTGGAGGTAGTCCTTCCTGGCCGCCATGGTGGTCCCCCGGATCCTGGGGAACCCCGCCACCACGATACGGGTGGGCTCGCCCATGGTGTGGGCGTCGATGACGTGGATGCTGTGGGTGAATTCCATGTACAAACCTCCGCCGGCATCCGGAGCAGTTCCGGGCGCCGGCCGTTGCCTAGAGCAGGACTTTCCCATCCCATCCTCCCGCCCCCTGCGGGGCGGGGGGATAGTCCAGCGCCCGGCGGCTATTTGGGCGGAGCGATGTCCAGAGACTGCACGATCTTGTTGTCGGCCCACTTGGCGGGGTCAGGAGAGGCGACCTTGAGCACGAAGGTACTTGTTGGTCGTCTTGTCGCCCTTGTCGTTCAACGTGATGTTCCCGGTGATGCCAGGGAAGTCCTTGACGGCCCTGACCGCCTTGCACACGTCGGCGCGGGTGGGCATCTTGCCGTTGTCGGCCTTGGCGGCATCCTCGATGCCTCTCAGGATCAGGCCCATCGCATCATAGGCCTGGGCGCAGTAGGGCTGGGGCATGGCGTTGTACTTGGCCTTGAAGTCGGTGATGAACTTGGCCGTGTTGGGATAGGTCTGGGGCGGCCCGACGGTGGAGGAGTAGTAGGTGCCCCCGCCGTCCGTGAGGGCCTTGCCGGCGATCTTGGTGGCATCGGAGGAATCCAGGCCGTCGCAGGTGAGGAACAGTCCCTTGAAGCCTTTCTCCCGGGCCTGCTTGTAGAACACGGCGGTGTGGTCGAACATGCCGCCGAAGTAGATGGTGTCGGGCTTGGCGTTGATGATGGGGGAGAGCACGGAGTCGAAGTTGTCCTTCTCCTCGGTGTCGGTGGAGCCCAGGACCTTGATGCCCCTGGCCTCGGCCTCCTTCTTGAAGTAGTCGGCGATGCCCTGGCCGTAGGCGCCCTTGT
>CAWFOJ010000231.1:0-18031 GCA_963816585.1 uncultured Holophagaceae bacterium
ACTGTTCGTCTCCTTGGCTCGGGTTCGTACTGCTGGACCTCGATGCGACTCTGGCCGCTGTCCTGGAACGCTTCAGCCCCCTGCCAACCGGTGAATCGCGTCGGCGGGGCTGCCGGGAGACGGGATGCGCAGGTCGGATCGGGGAGCGGACCATGAATGGACCAGACGCGGGCTGCATCGTCACCAACGCCCGGATCTACACGGTGGATCCGGCCTTCACGGTGGCCGGAGGCATCGCCTTCAGCGGCGGCCGGATCCCGCCGTGGGCAGACCCGACAGGCGGCGGCGGCGGTTTCCCGCGGCGCGGATCCTGGACGCCGGGGGCCGCAGCGTCTACCCGGGGTTCATGGATCCCACTGTCATTTCCTGCTCTACGGCCAGAACCTGCGCTTGGCGGACCTGGCCGGGGCCCGCTCCTGGGAGGAGACGGTGGAACGGGTCCGGCGCGACCACCAGGAGCATCCGGGGCCCTGGGTCATCGGCCGGGGCTGGGACCATATTCAATGGCAGCCGCCTGAGTTTCCCACCCGGACCCGCCTTGACCAGGTCTTCCCGGACCTGCCGGCACTGCTGGTGCGCATCGACGGCCAGGTCGCCGTGGCCAACGGCGCCGCCCTGGCCCGGGCCGGCGTGGGGCCCGAGGCCCGGGTGGAGGGGGGCGAACTGGGGCGGGACGGGGAGGCCCTCAACGGCCTGCTGTTCGGCAAGGCCATCGACCTGGTCCGCGGCATCGTGCCCCGGCCGGACCGCGCCGACCAGGAGCAGGCGCTGATGCTGGCCCAGGAGCGTTGCTTCGCGGCGGGGCTGACCGCGGTGGGCAACGCCGGCACGGAACACGGCGACGTCCTGCTCATGGACGAACTGCAGCGGGAAGGCCGGCTGAAGATCCGGATCTACGCCATGCTCCGGGCCACGGAGGAGAACCTGGGCGCCTTCCTGGCCCGGGGCGTCCTCGCCACCGACCGCCTCACGGTACGGTCCATCAAGCTGTTCGCCGACGGCGCCCTGGGCTCCCGCAAGGCCCTGCTGCTGGAGCCCTACGCGGATGATCCGGGCAACCGCGGCCTCCAGGCGACCGGCACCGCGGTCCTGGCCGGCCTTTGCGGGCGCGCGGCGGACGCGGGATTCCAGGTGAACACCCACTGCATCGGCGACGGCGCCGTGCGGCTGGCGCTGGACGTGTACGCCCGGTTCCTGGCGCCCGGCAACGACTGGCGCTGGCGCATCGAGCACGCGCAGGTGGTCGACCCGGAAGACCTGCCCAGGTTCGGGCGCCACGGGGTCGTGCCCTCGGTCCAGGCCCGCCACGCCACCTCCGACATGGGCTGGGCCGGCCGGCGCCTGGGCGGCCGGATCCGGCACGCCTACCGCTACCAGGACTTGCTGCGCCAGAACGGCTGGCTGGCCAACGGCAGCGATTTCCCGGTGGAGCCCGTCAATCCCGTCCTGGGGTTCCACGCGGCGGTGGCGCGCAAGGATCTCCAGGGCCGGCCCGAGGGCGGCTTCCAGATGGAGAACGCCCTGACCCGGGAGCAGGCCCTGCGCGCCATGACCCTCTGGGCGGCCCGGGCCCAGTTCGAGGAGGATACGAGGGGCAGCCTGGAACCGGGGAAGTGGGCGGACTTCGTGATCCTGGACCGGGACCTGATGCGGGTGCCCGAAGAGGAGCTTCCCGCGGCGCGGGTGCTGGCCACCTATGTGGCCGGCGAGGAAGTCCACGCCCACGGCGGAGGTTCGCGCAGGCCGCGGAACTGACCTCCCGGGCGGCCCCTGCCCGGCCCCGGGCCGGTCATGGGCGCACCGCCCCGAGCAGGCGTTCCCAGGCTCCGGGGCGCAGGCTGGACCTCAGGTGCGCGGCCCACCGGTCCAGGCGGGATTCCAGGGGATCGGCCGTGCGCACCCCCTGGGGCGGGAAGCCCCGGTCCCGGCGCACCTGGTTCAGGAAGGCGGCGCGCCAGGCGTCGGCGGCCAGGAGGCCGTGCAGGTAGGTCCCCGCGGCCCGTCCGCTCCGCCAGCCCACCGCCGCGCCCCCCTCGGCCAGGGGCGCTCCGCTCTCCTCCAGGAGCGCCGTCCGGCCGTGGTGGATCTCGTAGCCGGAAAGGGCGTGGCCCGGTTCGGGCCACAGCGATGCGGCCGCGGCCAGGCGGGTGATCTTGCGGTCCTCGAAGGCCGTCGCGACGGGCAGCAGGCCGAGGCCGGGAAACGCCTTCGTCCCCCCTTCGCCGCCGCCCTCGTCGCGCAGTTCGCGCCCCAGCATCTGGTAGCCCCCGCACAGGCCCAGGAACCATGCCCCGCGGTCCGCCGCCTCCCGCAGGGCCTCGGCCATGCCCGAGGCCGTGAGGTGGACCAGGTCGCCCACGGTCGCCTTGGACCCCGGCAGCACCAGCAGGTCCATCTCCCGCGCCAGGGCCGGATCCGTGACCCAGGTCAGGTGCAGGTCGGGCTCCGCCAGCAGGGGGGCCAGGTCCTCGGTGTTGCTCACCCGCGGGTAGAGCAGCGCGCCCGCCTTCAGGCTGCCCGCGGGGGCGCGCTGGTCCACGGGGATGCGCAAGGGGCGGTCCTCCTCGTCCAGCCCGTGCTCCAGGGTACGGCACCAGGGCCAGCACGGGCAGGGCGGTCTTCTCCTCCAGGATGCGGATGCCGTCCTCGAACAGGGACGCATCGCCCCGGAAGCGGTTCACCACGATCCCCAGCACCCGCTGCCGGTCCCCCGGGGGCATCAGGTCCAGGGTCCCCGCCACCTGGGCGAACACTCCGCCCCGGTCGATGTCGGCCACCAGCAGGATGCCTGCGTCCAAGACGCGCGCGGGCAGGAGGTTCACGAAATCGCGGGCCATGAGGTTCAGCTCCACGGGGCTCCCCGCGCCTTCCAGCACGATCACCCGGTGCCTCGAGGCCAGGCGTCCCAGCGCCGCCAGGGCCGCGTCCCGGCAAGGGGTCCGGTCCTGGAAGCAGTCCCGGGCCTCCCGCACCCCCAGCGCCCTGCCGAGCACGACCACCTGGGCGCCCGTCTGGGAGAGCGGCTTGAGCAGCACCGGGCCCATGTCCACGTGGGGCGCTTTGCGGCAGGCGGCGGCCTGGAGGATCTGGGCGCGGGGCATCTCCAGGCCGTCGGCGGTCACCCCCGCCTGGTTGGCCATGTTCTGGGCCTTGAAGGGGGCCACGTCGAACCCCGCGTCCGCCAGCAGGCGGCAGAGCCCGGCCGCCACCAGGCTCTTGCCCACATCCGAGGCCGTTCCGAGTACCGCGATCGCCCGTGCCATGGATCCATTCTTGCAGAACGGATTCTTGCCCGGCATCCGCCCCTGGAGTAGCATCAGCCAGCCATTCCGGCGTCATCTGATAAACACGGAAACCCGGCCGCGCGATGGGTGTGTCGCCGCCGGGGGCCGGGTACGTCCACAGCCAAGGAGCGCCCCATGAACGCGGAGAACCCATCCAAGCTGGAATCCCGGAACCAGAGCCCCATGGCCCGCCTGGGCGCCACCCTCGCCGACTGGAGCGAGCGGTGGTTCCCCGATGCCTATGTCTTCGCCGCCGCCGCGGTGGTGATCGTGGTCGCGGCGGCCCTGTGCATGGGCCGATCGCCGGTGCAGATCTCCAAGGACTTCGGCAACGGCTTCTGGAACCTCATTCCCTTCACCATGCAGATGGCGTTCATCGTCATCGGCGGCTACATCGTGGCGGTGTCCCCGCCGGTGCGCAAGGTCATCGACGTCCTCGCCCGGTTCCCCAGTACCCCCAAGGGAGCGGTGGCTTACGTGGCGTTCTTGGCCATGGTCGCTTCCCTCCTCAGCTGGGGCTTCAGCATGATCTTCGCCGGCATCCTCATGCGCGAAATCAGCAAGCGGATCAAGGGCATCGACTACCGGGCCATGGGCGCCGCCGGCTACCTGGGCCTGGGCAGCGTCTGGGCCCTGGGCCTGTCCTCTTCCGCCGCCCTGCTCATGGCCACCAAGGGCTCCATCCCGCCGGGCCTGCTGGCCATCAGCGGCATCATCACGCTCAAGGCGACCCTGTTCACCTGGCAGAACCTGGTGCTGATCGTGGTCCTGGTGCTGCTCTCCATGTGGATCTGCTATGTCTCCACCCCCACGGCGGACCGGGCCAAGACCGCCGAGATGGCCGGCATCACCTACCAGGAGACCCAGGAGCCCATCGGCACCCCGGCGACTCCAGGCGAGCGGCTGGAGTTCAGCCCGATCCTGACCTGGGTGCTGGTGGCCCTGGGCGTGATCTACCTGGTGGACCTGTTCATCGCCAAGGGCGGGCTCGCCGCCTTGGACCTGAACACCTACAACTTCATGTTCCTCATCGCCGGCATGCTGCTGCACTGGCGGCCCCGCGCCTTCCTGCGCGCCGCGGCCAAGGCGGTGCCCATGACCGGCGGCGTGCTGCTGCAGTTCCCGCTCTACGCCGGCATCTTCGGCGTCCTGATGGGGTCGAAGCTGAACGAGGTGCTGGCCAGGTTCTTCGTCTCCATTTCCAACCAGGGCACGCTGCCGCTGGTGGGCGGCGTCTACTCGTCCATCCTGGGCCTGTTCCTGCCTTCGGGCGGCGGCAAATGGGTGGTGGAGGCTCCCTACCTGCTGGACGCCGCCAAGTCCCTGCACGTGAACCTGGCCTGGATGGTCCAGGTCTACAACGCCGCCGAGGCGCTGCCCAACTTCATCAATCCCTTCTGGATGCTGCCCCTGATGGGGCTCACCGGGGTCAAGGCCCGGGACCTGGCCGGCTATTCCACCCTGCAGCTGATCTTCCATCTGCCGGTGGTGCTGATCCTGCTGTGGCTTCTTGGCTTGACTCTGCCCTACGTACCCCCCAGGCGCTCACCTGACAGCCGGGCTCGAACGGCGCACCCCGGCCCGGCCCCCCGGCCGGGGGCCTTGGCCGTTTCGGATTGTGGAGCATACTGGTCAGGAGTCCCGTCTGGGGGTGGAATGAGTCGCTTGAACCAGTGCCTGGCCGAAGCTCCCTACCCGGTGGTGGGGCTGACAGGGGGGATCGGCGCCGGGAAGACCTACGCCGCCATCCGCCTGGCCGCCGCCGGGTGGGTGGTGATCAACGCGGACCAGGTGGCCCGGGAGGTGGTGGAGCCGGGCACCGAGGGCCTGGCGCAGCTGGTGGCGGCGTTCGGCCCGGCGATCCTGGGCCCGGACGGGAGCCTGGACCGGACCGCCCTGGGCGCCCAGGTGTTCGGAGATCCCATGCAGCGCCATCACTTGGAGGCCATCCTGCACCCGCTCGTCGAGGCGGGGCTGACGGCCCGGCTGGAAGCCCTGCCCGCCGGCACCAAGGGGGTGGTGCTGGACGCGGCCCTCTGGGTGGAGCGCGGCCAGGCGCACATCTTCGATGCCCTGTGGGTGGTGGAGGCGCCGGTCGAGGCGCGCGTGCAGCGCATCATGAAGCGGGACCAGGTGGGCCGGGAGGCGGCCATGCAGCGCATCCTGGCCCAGTCCGCCGGCGCCGAGAAGATCCTGCACGCGGACCGGGTGTTCCACAACGACGGCGGGGACCTGGACGAGCTCTTGCAGGCGGCGGAGCAGGCCCTCCTGGCCCACTGGGTGACCGTCCGGGCGCGCAAGTGGCGGCCCCTGGCCAAGGCCCCCTTCCCCGACGAGGCCCTGCGCGCGGTGCTGGCCGAGCTCCTGGCCCGGGGCGGCGACTACGGGGAGGTGTTCGTGGAACAACGCCGCGCCTGCGCCCTGGGCATGGACGACGGGCGCATGGAGGACGTGCTGGGGGGCGAGACCTTCGGCGCCAGCCTGCGCCTGGTGGAGGGGGAGATCACCCGCTTCGCCGACCTCATCGCCCCCACCCTGGACGAGCTGCTGGAGGCCGCCCGGACCCTGGCCGCCCCGGGCCGGGGGGAAGCGGCGCCCGTGCCCCCCCTGGTCACCCAGCTCCTGGCCCGGCCCAGCCCCGTGGACCGGGAGCCCGACGTGGTGCCCCTCACCGAGAAGGTGGACCTGGTGCGCCGGGCGGACCACCTGGCCCGGCACCGGGCCGGGACCCTCAAGCCCGGGGCCCTGCGCCAGGTGGCCCTGGGCTACGGGGACAGCACCCAGGACGTGTGGATCGCCGCCGCCGAGCGGGAGGAGGGCGGGTGGACCGCCACCCTCACCCAGGACCGGCGCATCCAGAGCGTCCTGCGCCTGAACGTGACGGTGGGGGAGGACGGCAACCTGCAGACCGGCTACCAGGCCCTGGGGGAGACCCGGGGCTTCGAACTGTTCACCCCCGAGGCGGTGGAACGCACCGTGCTGGAGGCGGTGCGCCTGGCCCTCCAGGCCCTCACCGCCCGCCCCGCTCCGGCCGGCACGTTCCCGGTGATCCTCAGCAGCAGCGCCGGCGGCACCATGATCCACGAGGCCTGCGGCCACGGCCTGGAGGCGGACCTGGCCCTGGCCGGGGTGAGCGCCTTCGCCGGCAAGCTGGGGCAGAAGGTGGCGGCCGAGGGGGTCACCATCATCGACGACGGCACCCTGCCCCACAAGCGCGGTTCCGCCGCCTGCGACGACGAGGCCAACGCGGCCCAGCGGGTGGTGCTCATCGAGCGGGGGGTGCTCAAGGCCTACCTGCAGTCCCGCAAGACCGCCCGCAAGATGGGCGCCCAGCCCACCGGCAACGGCCGCCGGGAAAGCTACCGGAACCTGCCCATCCCGCGCATGCGCAACACCTTCCTGGCCCCCGGCGACGAGGCCCCGGAGGCCATCCTCAAGGACCTGGACCGGGGCCTGCTGGTCAAGCACATGGGCGGCGGGCAGGTGGACACGGTGACCGGCAACTTCGTGTTCCAGGTCACCGAAGGCTACTGGGTGGAAAAGGGCGTGGCCCAGTACCCGGTCAAGAACGCCACCCTCACCGGCTGCGGGCCCGAGGTGCTGCTGGGGCTCACCCGCATCGGCTCGGACCTGCACCACTTCGACATCGGCACCTGCGGCAAGGACGGCCAGGGGGTGCCGGTCTCGGACGCCCTGCCCACCATCCTCTGCCCCGCCCTGATCGTGGGGGGGACGGCCGAACCTCTTCCCAGCATCCTGTGATTCCCAGCCTCGGGCGCCGACCATGACCAACCGCTTCAAGCTCCTCCTGGGCGACCTCACCACCATGGACGTGGACGCGGTGGTCAACTCCACCGACACCTCCCTCCAGGCCGGGGGGCCGGTGCACATGGCCATGCACAAGGCGGCCGGACCCGCACTGGCCCAGGCGTGCGCCGAGGTGGGGGAGTGCCCGGTGGGCGAGGCGCGCATCACCGGCAGCTTCGGCCTGCCGGCCCGGTTCGTGCTGCACACGGCGGCCCCCCTCTGGGTGGGCGGCACCGCCGGAGAGCTGGAGTCCCTGGCCAGCTGCTACCGCGCCTGCCTGCGCCTGGCCGAGAGCCGGGGACTGGACACGGTGGCCTTCCCCAGCCTCGGCTCGGGCACCCAGCCCCAGATCCCCCTGGACCAGGCGGCCCCGGTGGCGGTCCGCACCATCCTGGAGTTCCTGGAGCACCACCGGCTGCCCCGGCAGGTGGCCCTGGTGTGCTTCGACGTCCCCACCTACCAGATCCACCAGCAGATTTTCCGGGAGACCCTGCCCTGATGTCCGACCCGTCCGTTTTCCGCACGTTCGTGGCAGAAGCGCTGGAACAGCGCCTGCAGGAAGGCATCCGCCATGCCCTCGGCCTGGGGGCGGCGGGGGCCGAAGCCTTCGTCACCGTCGCCAGGAGCCGCCGGGCCAAGGTCCAGAACGGCGCCCTCCAGGACCTGACCACCAGCAAGCGGGGCGGCCTGGGGGTGCGGGTGCTGCGGGCCGGGGACAAGGGCCTGCGCACGGGCATCGCCACCACCACCGACTTCACCCGGGAGTCCTTCACGGACCTGTTCGCCCAGGCCTGGCAGCTGGCGGCGCTGGGGGACGAGGACCGCTGGGTGCGCCAGGCGGAGCCCGCCGGCAGCGACGACCTGCCCGGCCGCCACGACCCGCGGGTGGACGCCCTCACCCCCGGACAGCGGATCCAGCGGGCCCTGGACCTGGAGGCGGCGGCGCGCCGCGCCTCCGCCAAGGTGACGGCGGTGCGGGAGGCCACCTGGGCCGACGGCGCCGGCGCCAGCCTCCTGCTCACCCAGAAGGGTGTGCGGGCCTACGATCTGTCCTCCTCCTGCTCCGGCAGCATCGAGCTGGTGGTGGAGGAGGCGGGTGACCGCCAGGCCGCCTGGCATTGGGACGTGGCGCGGTCACCCGGAGGCCCTGGACCTGGCGGCCATCGGCCGGGAAGCGGCCCAGAAGGGGGAGCGCAAGCTGAAGCCGGTCCAGCTGGCGTCCGGGCGCTATGGGGTGGTGCTGCACCCGGAGGTGACCCTGGACCTGCTGGGGCTGGTGGCGGGGATGCTGTCCGCCGAGGCGGTCCTGAAGGGGCGCAGCCTGTTCGCGGGCAAGCTGGGCCAGCCCATCGCCTCCAGGCTTCTTACCCTGGTGGACGACGGGCGCCTGCCGGCCGGCCTGGGCTCCGAGCCCTGGGACGGGGAGGGCCTGCCCACCCGCCGCAACGTGCTCCTGGAGGACGGGGTGCTGGCCACCTACCTGCACACCCTGAAGACCGCCGCGGAGATGGGCCAGGACCCCACCGCCAGCGCCGGGCGGGGCCCCGGCAGCAATCCGGGCATCACCACCTTCAACCTGTTCCCCAAGGCCGGGGAGCACAGCGTCCGGGAACTGTACGGCCTGGCCGGGGACGGGGTGCTCATCACCGAGATCATGGGCCTGCACACCGTGGACCCGGTCTCCGGCGACCTGAGCGTGGGGGCGTCGGGCGTCCGGATCCGGGGCGGCGAGTTGGCGGAGAGCGTGGACCGCATGACCTTCGCCGGCAACCTGAGGGACTTCCTCACCCGCATCGTGGCCCTGGGCGACGACCTGCGCTGGTACGGCAGCAGCGCGGGCCTGAGCCTGCTGCTGGAGGACATCAGCCTGGGCGGCGCCTGACGGGTGCTATCCTTGGGGCGCGTCCCCCGGGACCCAAACCCGTTCTTTGTCGAGGTTCCCATGCCCATGCCGTCCCTTGCCGCCGCCCGAGCCTACTTGGCCTCTCCGGACCTGGAACCGGACCTGAGGCAAGAACTGGAGCCCCTCGTGGCGGCGGCGGCAGCCGGGGACCCGGCGGCGGCCGCGGAGGTGGAGGACCGGTTCTTCGAGCCGCTGGCCTTCGGCACCGGCGGCCTGCGCGGGCTCATGGGCGCCGGGCTGCGGCGCATGAACAAGCCCAACGTGCGCCGGACCACCCTGGCCCTGGCCCAGGTGGCCAGGCAGCACGTGCCCGCGGGAACCGCGGCCCTGGTGGGCTTCGACACCCGCCTGCAGTCGGACGTTTTCGCCCAGGAGGCGGCCCAGGTCCTGGCGGCGGCGGGCTACACGGTGTACCTGGGCGACCGGCCCCTGCCCACCCCGTTCCTGTGCTTCGCCATGCGCAGGCTGGGCACCGCCTGCGCGGTGATCCTGACCGCCTCGCACAACCCGAAGGAGTACAACGGCTACAAAGCGTACAACAACCTGGGCGGACAGGTCATGGCGCCCTGGGACGCGGAGATCGAGGCCCGCATGGCCCAGCTGCCCCTGGTGCCCCCGGACCCGGGGCCGGCGGCGGAGGCCATCCGCCCCATCCCCCGGGACGTGCAGGAAGCCTACCTGGCCCTGGGGCTGGAGCTGCGCCAGGGGCCGGCCATGTTCCAGCCGGCCCGGATCCTCTACACGCCCTTCCACGGCACCGGCATCGCCTTCGTGCCGGAGCTGTTCCGGCGCGCCGGCCTGCCTCTGCAGGTGTGCGCCGCCCAGGCCATCCAGGACGGCACCTTCCCCACCGCGCCCCGGCCCAACCCCGAGGAGATCGCCGCCTACCAGGCGCCCCTGGCGGACGCCCGGCGCCTGGGGGCGGAAGTGGTCCTGGCCAACGACCCGGACGCGGACCGCCTGGGCCTGGTGGCGCCCCGCCATGGCGCCTGGGAGCTCATGACCGGCAACGACCTGGCCGCCCTGACCCTGGACTACCTGTGCACCCACAAGGGGCTCAAGGGGGTGGTGGTGACCACCGTGGTCACCTCCGACTTCCTGGCCGCGGTGGCCCGGCACCACGGCCTGGAGGTCATGTGGACCCTCACCGGGTTCAAGTACATCGCCGTGTGCATGGACCAGCTGGAGGCCCGGGGGGACACCTACGCCTTCGGCGCCGAGGAGTCCTTCGGCATGCAGCTGAGCAGCCAGATGCGGGACAAGGACGGGGTGCTGGCGGCCCTGGTGGTCGGGGAGATGCTGGGGCACCACAAGGCCCTGGGCATGGGGCCCTTCCAGGCGGTGGAGGCGCTGCAGCGCAAGGTGGGCACCTTCCTGAACCGCCTGGTGAACCTGGAGGACCCCCGCCCGGGCGGCGCCGGGCGCTTCAAGGAGGCCATGGAGCGCATCCGCGGCGCCGGGCTCACCGCCTTCGCCGGGGAAAAGGTGGTGGCCTGGGAGGACTTCCAGACCGGGGAATGGCACGGGGAGGGGCGCGTGGAGCCGATCCTGGACCGCCCGGACAACCGCGCCGCCGCGGTGCCCATCGACCGCTCCAACGTGCTCAAGTTCCGCCTGGAATCCGGCGCCTTCGCGGCGTTCCGGCCCAGCGGCACCGAACCCAAGCTGAAGGTCTACCTGCAGAGCCGCACCGACGCCGCACTCCTGGACCGCATGGAGGCCGAGGCGCGGCAGCTGCTGGGGCTTTCCTAGGAGTGTGGCCATGAAGGTGGTGATCGCCGACTGCAGTTGGGGTTCCACCGATGTGGAACGCCGCTACCTGCCCCCCCACTGGCAAGTGGTGGGCAGCCAGTGCCGCACCGAGGCGGAGCTCCTGGACGCCTGCGGGGACGCGGACGCGGTCCTGGCCGAATACGCGCCCCTGTCCCGGCAGGTGATCCGGGGCCTGGGCCGGTGCCGGATCATTTCCATCTCGGCCATCGGCGTGGACAACATCGACCTTCCCGCGGCCACCGAGGCCGGCATTCTGGTGGCCAACGTGCCCCACTACTGCGTCCCGGAAGTGGCGGACCAGACCCTGGCCCTGCTGCTGGCGGTGAACCGGCAGATCGTCCAGTACCACGAGGCCGTCCGGAAAGGCCGGTGGGACATCCGCGGCCCGGCCCCCCTGGCCCGCCTGGAAGGCCAGACCCTGGGGCTGGTGGGGTTCGGCCGCATCGCCCAGGCGGTGGCGGACCGGGCCCGGGGCTTCGGCCTCAAGGTGCTGGCCTGCGACCCCCAGGTGCCGGAAGCGGTCATGGCCAGGCACCATGCCCTGGCCGTGGGCCTGGACAAGCTTCTGGAAGCCTCCCACATCATCTCCTCCCACCTGCCTCTGCTCCCCGAGACCACCGGGTTCTTCTCCCGGGAGGTGTTCGCCCGCATGGCCCAGCGGCCGGCCTTCATCAACACCTCCCGGGGCAAGGTGGTGCGGGAGGCGGACCTGGTGGAGGCCCTGAAGGCCGGGCAGGTGAGCTTCGCCGCCCTGGACGTGCTGGAGGAGGAGCCGCCGTCGTTCCGGAGCGAACTGTTCCGCATGGACAACGTGCTCATCACCCCCCACGTGGGGTTCTATTCCGAGACCGCCCTGGAGGAGGTGCGCCGGCGTTCCGCCTTGAACGTGGCGCATTTCTTCCGGGGCGAGCTGGATGCCGTCCACTCCCTGAACCGGGCGGAACTGGGGCTATAGGCGCAATCACGCACCCAGCCTGGGGTCTTTCAGGGCCTGCACCGTGGGGTTGGTGTTGCGGCTGTGGATGCGCCCAGGCTTGCGCTCCAGGGCCATGGCTTCCATCTGCAGGTAGAACCGGTTCTGCCTCCTGGCCATCCCCCGGGGTGGCCGGATGGCCCAGGAACAGGCTATTCCCTTCAACCTTCCCCAGGTCGTTCCACCCTTGCTGGGCGTAATAGGCATCGAGGATCCGGCTGTGATAAGCGGGATCCGCCTTCCTGCCCTTCATGGGACCGCAACTCATGGGAGCCAGGAATTTGGGCGGGAGATAGGCATCGTACCGAACGATCCCGGCCCTGGACCCCATTGATCGCCCGTTCCAAGGAAACGATCCTTTTCCCGCACTCGATGAACGCGTCTGCCGTATACCTGTTCCCCGTCACTGCGCAATAAAGATCAAGGAACACCTCCCCGGCAACATCGCCCGGAAAGAAATCACAGATGCCCAGGGAGTCCACCAGGGCCTTGCCCCACTGGCTGGCGGCAACCACGGCCGCGATGGCCTCGGCCCCGGCCAGGCCTGATTCCTCGGCCTGCACCGTCCAGGCATGGGTATGGTCTCCGCGGCCGCGGCTGGAGGTTGCATAGCAGGCCAGCATGGCCGGGAAGGCCTTGGGCTCGATTCCCGCATAGCCGAGGCCGCCATAGGCTGTGGTCAGGCACCAGAGGACCTCGTCCCGGAAGCCCGCGCCGACCTTGTCGAGGATGGCCGCGCCGATGGCGTCGGTTTCCTGGGCGAACAATTCGCCGAAGGCATTCCTCCGGTAGGCCATGTCCTTGATGGCGCGGATGACCGCTTCCAAGTCTCCGTACGGGAGAGCCATGCCCAGTTTCTGCAGGAGCCCCTTTTCATGGAGGTCCATGGCGGCCGCCACCATGGCTCCGGTCGTCATGGTATCAGCCCCGACTTCGTTGCAAAGGTGGTTGAGGCGGACCAGATCCCCGCTCCTGGTGATTCCGCAATTGATGAACAGGGCGGCCGTCTCGAATTCGGGACGCGGGAGCAGTTTCCCCTCCTGGGTTTTCACCAGGCGAGAGCACAGGACCTCTCGGCAGCCCAGACAAACTTTATATCTGTCGCTGATCTCCAGGAGGGCCTTGGTGCCGGCCTGTTCGAACTGCTGTCCAGGGACGTTGCCTTCATCATAGTTGTGCCAGGGCAGATAACCCCCCGCCTGCCCTTGGTACCCGCCATGCTGAGCTCGATCCAGCCAGAACGTGGTGCCGACCGTAGGCCGGAAATGGACCGTTTTCGTAGGATCCCTGACCATGGCTGAGATCTCGCCCTCGAGGACCTTGATGCGCTCCTGGAACAGCGCCTGGTCGTGCCAGGTCAAGGGGGTTTCGCCCGACACCGTGATCGCGATGAGGTTCTTGGCCCCGAAAACGGCGCCGCCGCCGCCCCGCCCGAAGTTCCGATCCGTATCGGTCGTGAGACAGGCCCAGGGAACCAGCGACCACCCTGCCGGGCCGAGGTAAAGGGAAGCACTCGCGGGCCCGCCGCAGGCCTTGAGCAGGGTATCCATCTTGACGGCGGTGAGGACGCTCCATTCCCCCTCTGAGGCTTGGAAGAACTCGGCGCTTGCCGGCACGATCCGAACCGAGTCTCCGTCGATGATGATGCGCACCGGACCGGGGGATTTGCCGTCGATGATGATCTGGTCTATGCTGGCCTTTTTCATGCGGTTCGGGAAGGTTCCGCCGATGCTCGAGTGGGTGAGCAGCCCGTGGATCGGCGGCAATCCCTCCAGGAGGGGTCTCCGGGAGCAGGTCATGGGACTGATGAAGCTTGCCGATCCCCGGCCCGCGGTGTGAAGGCGGGTGCCGTGGCAGGGAGCCCCGCCAATCACGATGCGGTTCTCCGGGCCCAGGGGGTCGATGGGGCCACCGCAAGCCCTCATTCTTTCCGCGAGGAGATAGGCGCCGATCCCTCGGCCACCCAGGTAATCCCTCTCCACGGCTGAATCACTTGCCCGAATTTCCACCAAGCCTTGGGTCAGGTCGATGAAGACCCATTTCCCCGTGTAGCCATGCTTCTTCGTGTCCATGAGGCTGGTCCATGGCTGATTTGCAAGCGTTGGATGGAAATCGGTTCCAGGTGGGTTTGAGTTCAAGTCTGGGCCGTTTGTTCGTCATAAAACATAGTGGTTATGACGAAATTCAAAGTTATTTTCAGCATTTTTCATGGCAAAATTACGCATAATGACGAAGCTCATTGGGTTGGGCACGAACAGGGCAGGGGGAAGTGGGTAGTCTCTCCGCCGGCGGCCTCGGCCTTCTGGTCCCCGTGCTGCGCCAATTGCTCCTCCGTGCTGGGAGTTTCGATGCAGTGGCGTGGGCCGAAGTTGGTCGGGAACCGCAATTTTCCCTGAAAAGTTCCCTGTTCCAGGTTCATCCACCACCGCCTTTTGCGCGCGGTGCCTTTTTGCCTACAACCATCCCCCCTTGGATGCCCCCCCGGTTTCCCAGAGAATTCATCTCCCGCCTGCCGAGGGGATCGGGCCTGGGGAAGTCCGATTGACAAAAGTCGGTGGCGTTTCTAAAAAATAAATTAAATATTATAAAATTGCAAGAAAAAGCATTGATATCAGCTTGGAACCCTGCGAAAATCCTGCCATCTGCAATAAAACAGTGGTAACTTGGGCGATTTTCGGATCTGTATATTAGATCCGATATGCCGTTATTTTAACCTCTTCATTATGAAATTTTGTATGTTCAAGTGCACCCTCCTCGGGCCTCGCCATCGATCCCAGCGGCACCCACTGCCAAGTGGCCAATCCCGGACCATCGAGCGCGCTTGTCTCGCCGTCCACCATCGGCGCGGCCGGAGCCCTCTCGCCCATGAACCCGGTGGCCGCGGCCTCCGGAAACATAGATGCCCATCAGGCCAACGGCGCCAATTACGTGGCGGTGCATCCCACCGGCAAGTACCTCTGTGCGACCAACGGCTACCCGGGCAGCCGGCACTCCCAGTACACCATCGCCGCGGACGGCACGCTCACCCTGATGAACTCGGCCTTGGTCTGGGTCGGTACCGGTCCTTTCACCCTAGCCGTCTGGATGAAGTGGCCTCCCCGTATGCGTGGAGTTCGGTCTTCCGGCCAAATGTTGCGAACTATCCTTAACGGAGAAGAAGAATATCAAAATCGATGAAAGAACGTGAGGCAAAAGGAAAAATCCATTCACCAATAAAAACTAACCCTAAACCCATCACTTGATCATGGAGGGCTTATGCGACACCAGATCATATACACCTTATTGGCCTGTTCTCTCGCAGCAAGTGCCTGGGGTGACCAAGTCAACCCCGGGTTATACACAGCGCAAATGATCTCAGCCTCACCAACAGCGAATGGAAAATTTTGGAAGGCCAAGGTCACCCAGGAAAATGGTAAAAATGTTGCCGAGTGTGAAATAACTAATATGGAAAATGGAGAATCATATCAAGAAGTTTGGGTTTGGGACGATCATGCCCTCGCCCAAACAGAAATTTATACTGCCAAACATTCCAAAGCCACCAAGAAAAATTATACGGCGACGAACGTAAATGGTAAATATATCATGAATTCCAAAAATCAAGAACCAGGCAACTCCGACAGCGGCCAAAAAATAAGTCCCTACGTGACTATCACTGCCAGCGAAGATGGTTTTACCTATGAAGCCTGGCGCGTGACGGAAGGCGCTCTAGTCAAATACCGTTGCCTGATCTTTAGCCTAAAAAAATAGGAGGCGGTTCCACTTCGGCCGAACCATGGCTTGGAGGCGCACGAACGTTCCGTGCCTTGCCGTCCCGCCATTGCGCACGCCGACCAGCAGCTCAGGTTCAACCCAGGAATGCGAACCCGCAGAGACCCATTCCTGACAAGCCTAAGATAATGGACCCCCACCACAAAGATCGGATCCGGGTCAACGCGGCCATTGCCCCCAAAGCGATGGAAACTTGGAACAGCGCAACCGTGTTTGCGAACCGATGGTGCCGGTGGAGCAGGACATCGGCCTCTGTGGATTTTTCGTCCCGCTCCTTTTCCTTTTCCTGAGCGGCCTTCATGATTTCGGTCTGCTCCTGGGCGTACCTTGCGATTTGTTCGTGAAATTTCGGAGGAACGGCCTTCCCTGCAGCCTCCCAAGTGGTTCGCGTGGCTTCCTGGACAGCGGCCTTCACACCCTTGGCTTGGTAATAAGTCCACTGGTCAGAGGCCTGGGCCTGGAGCCGAGTGGCTTCGGTCTTGAGAACAAGCGCTTCGTTCACTGTGGATCCTGCCTGCAAAGCTGCGACTGCCGCAAACGCAGCCAGGACCGCCGTGGTCAAGGCGATCCGTTTGAGGAAACCTCCCCCTTCCTCCCTCACCAAGTCATGGATGGCCTCATTCAATTTTTCGGTTTCCACTTCAGGGTCCTCGGGCATGACGTCCTCCCATTTTGTGGTGAGCGTGAGACAGCAGATCAATGTAGACCCTACCCGAAAGACACGTTCAGTTCGGATCGTGATTGACAGGCGGGGAGACGAAGGTCAGAATCATGCGTAAATAGAACTAAAGTTCGATAATCGCAAAATTAGCCTTTCGCGATTTGCGGTATCCGCCACGGGTCTCCTGGACACGAAAGCGCAGTTCACCGCTGGCGCAACCAGAGCCAGCGGCCCGGCCTCGCGGCCGGAGGCGCCTCCAGGGAGGATTCCCCGAAGCTCCTTGCCAGCAGAACCGGATGCCGTTGAAGGGAGGTATGCCATGTCGGATTTCCGAATCCGGGAACACCCCATCCTGGCCGTTCCGCCCGCCCCGACCGTCGGCTTCACTTGGCAGGGCAGGCCGATGCGGGCACGGGCTGGGGAAACCATCGCTTCCGCTCTGTTCGCCCAGGGTGTCCGGGTTTTCGGCTACCACTCCAAGGACGGCGCGCCCCAGGGCATCTTCTGTGCCAACGGGCAATGCGACCAGTGCACCGTCCTCGCCGACGGCCTTCCGGTCAAGGCCTGCATGGCGCCAATCCGGGAAGGGGTGGCGGTGCTGCCGTGCCAAGGCAAGCCCGCGCTGCCGGACCTGCGCGCCAGGGACCTGCGGTTCCAGGACATCGTGACCCTGGAGGTGGAATGCCTGATCCTCGGCGGCGGGCCCGCCGGCCTCTCGGCGGCCATCGAACTGGCCAAGGCCGGAGTCGGGGTGATCCTGGTGGACGACAAGCCCAGCCTGGGCGGCAAGCTCGCGCTGCAGACCCACAAGTTCTTCGGTTCCATCGAGACCTGCCGCGCCGGGACCCGCGGGAAGGACATCGGCGCCATCCTGGAAAAGGAGGTGAGGAGCTTCGAGAACATCCGCACCTGGACCAACAGCATCGCCCTGGCGGTATTTTCGGACCGGAAGGTGGGCGTGCTCAGGGATGGCCGCTATTGCCTGGTGCGGCCCCAGGTGCTGCTGGTGGCCACCGGCGCCCGGGAGAAGTCCCTCGCCTTCAGGGGCAACACCCTTCCGGGGGTCTACGGAGCCGGCGCCTTCCAGACCCTGGTGAACCGGGACATGGTGCGGCCCACCGACCGGCTGTTCGTGGTGGGGGGAGGCAACGTGGGCCTGATCGCCGCCTACCATGCCCTGCAGGCGGGTATCGAAGTGGTGGGCCTGTGCGAGGCGCTTGCCCAGTGTGGGGGCTACAAGGTCCACAAGGACAAGCTGGTGCGCCTGGGCGTGCCGGTCTACAACGCCCATACGGTGGTCTCGGCCAACGGTGTGGAGGAGGTGGAATCGGTCACCATCGCCCGGCTGGATGCGGACTGGAACCCGGTGCCCGGGACCTTGCGCACGTTCCGCTGCGACACCGTGCTGTTGGCGGTCGGGCTGGAACCGGTGAACGAATTCTTCCTCAAGGCCCAAGAGTTCGGGTTGCCGGTGTACGCCGCCGGGGACGCCGAGGAGATCGCCGAGGCCAGTTCCGCCATGTTCACCGGCCGGATCCGCGGACTGGAAATCGCGGCGGCCCTGGGCCGGCCGGTGGGGGAGGTGCCGCCCGAGTGGCACCGCACCGCGGAGATGCTGAAGTCCCGTCCCGGCGCGACCCTCGCCGAGGAGATCCCCGAGGGTGAACAGGGGGTGTTCCCGGTGTTCCACTGCGCCCAGGAGATCCCATGCAACCCCTGCGCCAGCATCTGCCCCAAGGGTGCCATCCGGATCGAGGGCGGGGACCTCCTCGGCGTGCCCACCTTCGATGGGCAGGATTGCCTGGCCTGCGAAAAGTGTGTGGCGGTCTGCCCGGGGCTGGCCCTCACCCTGGTGGATTACC
>CAWFOJ010000232.1:0-10822 GCA_963816585.1 uncultured Holophagaceae bacterium
CATCGTCCGGGTCACGAACAGGTGCAGCACCACCATGAGGACCACACCGAAAACCAGGAAGTCGGTGCAGGGCCTGCATGCCCTGCCTTTCTAGGAGCCTGTCCATGTATTATTCGGCCCCGCGCTGGTGGCACCGGGCCTAGCCAGACAAGGAAGGCTCCGAAGGAGGTATAGGTTATACCTTCGAGGAGCGTGACGCAGGATGGCTGGGCCCGCTGCCACCAGCGCGGGGCCGAATAATGCATGGACAGGCTCCTAGTTCTCGGCCAGCACGATCTTCTGGTCCCTGATTTGCAGCTTGAGCCAATCCTTGTTCACGTCACCGGACGCCGTGAACCGGTTCAATCCGGTCACGCCCGGAACTGCCACGGCGTGCAGCTGGCCCCAGATGCCCTCGCGCGTGGCACCGCCCTTCCTGATGCACTCGGCGATCACCAGCATGGCGTCATAGCCCATCGCATCGTACAGCGCCGGCTCGGTATTGAACCTGGCCCTGAAGGCCTTGCAATACTCCTGGATCTCCGGTTTCGGCACATCCGCCAAGAACATTCCGCATAAGCGGAATCCCTCGACAGCAGACCCGCCCAGGGTAACCAGTGCCGGGGAGAGCACCCCGTCGGTGCCGTAGATCTTGGGCTTCCAACCAAAGTCGGCAGCCTGCTTGGCGATCAGGGCCGCCTCGTTGTAAAGGCCGCCGATGAAGATGCAGTCGGGGTTAAGGCCGTGGACCTTGGTGATGATGGAGCTGAAGTCCTTGGTCTCGCCCATGTAGTAGGACTCGACGGCCACAACCTGGCCGCCCAGGTCCTGCACGGCCTTGTCGACCACGTCCCTGAGCCCCATGCCGTAGTCGTCGTTCTCCCAGAGGATGGCGACCTTCTTGTTGCCTCCGTCCTTGACCATCCACTTGGCGACGAAGGCGCCCTCCATGGCGTCGGTGCCAATGACGCGGGCAATATAGGAGTTGGGCTTCGCGCCCTCCACGCTGATGGACGGGGCACTGGAGGCCGGGCTCAGCTCAAGCAGGTGGCCCCGGGCGTAGATGGGATGGCCCGCCAGGGTGCAGCTGGAATTGTAGTGGCCGATGACGGCGATCACGTCCTTTTCGCTGGCCAGCTTGTTGGCCAGGTTCGCGGCTTCCTTGGGGTCGGCCCGGTCGTCCTCGGAGACCACCTTGATCTTGCGGCCGTTGATGCCGCCCTTGCTGTTGATGATTTCCGCGGCGAGGGTGGCCCCGTTCTTGATGGCGTTGCCGTCCTGGGCGCAGGTGCCGGTGAGCGGGCTGGCCGTGGCGATGGTGATGTCCTGGGCCGAAGCGGCGCTGCCGGCACCGATCAGGGAAGACAGACAGAAGGCTAAAGCGGTGTTATGGAATCGCATGTTGTCGTCCTTTGCCGAAGTGAGGTTATGAGTTGCGGTTGAAGGGAAACGATGAGAATAGATGGGACATCTTGAATAATCCGAAATCGAAGATGTGACCTGCCCTGATAAAAAATCAACTCAACCAGGATTAGGCAGGATCCCCGGTCCAAGCATTGGCTTCAATTTGGTCCTTCACACAGCTTGGGTATTCGGATTCACCTCCTTTCCTATTCATATTTCATTGAGATAATCAATCGCCATTTTGGCGAGCCCTGCTGAAACCATGGAAAGATTCTTGTCCTTCCACTGAAACGTTGGATTGTGATGAAGGATTGGCCCTTCCCCATCTTTGGCGATGCCAATAAAAACAAACATGGATGGGATAAGTGTTCCATAATGGGAAAAATCTTCGCTGACCATGGTCGGTTTGGGTATCACCTCAACCCATTCCTTCCCGAAGAGTTCCGTGAATGACTTGGCGGCGAGTTCGGCCAACTTGGGATCATTTATGACGGCAGGCGAAACTTTGATGTACTCGAACTTGTAATTCGCATTCTGAGATTCGGTGACTCCCTTCAGGATGCTGTCAATATCATTGATGATTTTCTCTCCCACCTGCTCGTTGAACGTTCGGATCATGCCTTCTGCTTCCAGCTTGTCGGGAATCACATTTCCCGCCTCGCCTCCGTGGATGGAGCCGATGGTGAGGACGGCCGTTTCCATTGGGTCGGTTCGCCTGCTGATGATGCTCTGAATGTAGGTGATGGCATGGGCCCCCATGCTGATGGGGTCCAACGCCAGGTGCGGCAAGGCACCATGTCCCCCCCTTCCCAGGATGGTGAACTTGAAATCCACGCATGCCGCCATCATTGGACCTGGAAAGACTTGTGCGATCCCCTCCTTCAATTCGCCCCAGAGATGGCAGCCGAAGGCCGCATCCACGTGTGGATTCTCCAGAGCACCGGCCCGGATCATCTGGACTGCGCCGCTGTTGGTCACTTCTTCCGCGGGTTGGAAGACCAGTTTGACCTTGCCGCGGACCTGGTCCCGCAGCTCGTTCAATATCATTGCGGCGCCCAGCAGGCCGGAAACGTGCCCATCGTGCCCGCAAGCGTGCATCTTGTTCTCGACCTGGGATGAAAACTCCAGGCCAGTGTTTTCCTGGACCGGCAAGGCATCCATGTCCGCGCGGAGCATCACCGTCTTTCCTGGAACGGGACCTTCGATGATGCCGACGACACCGGTGCCGGCAAGACCCGAAATATAGGGTATACCGAGCGATGTCAAGGTTTCCTGGATGAGCCGGGAGGTATGGTGCTCCTCGTAGGCAAGCTCGGGCTGCATATGGAGCTTATGCCTGATTTTGGTCATTTCAGGCAGGAACTTCTCGGATAACTCTTTAATTTTCTGTGTGGTCAAGGCGAACCTCTCAATTCTTCAATCCTTCACAAACAGTTGCCGGGGCACGTGGCTGAGCGTCTCGACCCCGGTCTCCGTGATGAGGATGCTTTCGGTGATCTCGATCCCCCAGGTCTTCATCCACAATGCGGGGATGAAATGGAACGTCATGGCCGGCTTGAGGAGGGTCTTGTCTCCTGGACGCAGGCTCGCGGTGTGCTCGCCCCAGTCCGGGGGATAGGTGGTGCCGATGGAATAGCCGCACCGGCTGGTCTTCTCGATGCCCCCCTTGTGCAGCACGGTGAGGAAGGCGTTGGCGATGTCCTCGCACCTGTTCCCGGGTTTTGCCATCTCCAGGCCGGCCTGGATGCCTTCCAGGGTCAGTTTTTCCGCTTCCATCAGCGCCTTGGGCGGCTTGCCGAGGTAGTACGTGCGCGCCGTGGGGCAGTGGTAACGCCTGTAGACACCTTCAATCTCGAAGAAGGTGCCGGCATCCTTGCCGAACTGTTTATTGTCCCAGGTGAAGTGGGGCACGGCTGACTCATCGCCGGTCGGCACAAAGGGGACCATGGACGGGTAGTCCCCACCCTCGCCGTCCACGCCGGAGATGGCTGACTTGTACATCTCGGCGATCAGATCGCTCTTGCGGATGTCCGGGTGGATCAGGTCCAGGATGGTGGCATGCATTTTCTCGACAATGCGGCCGGCCATGCGCATGAACTCGATCTCCCGCTTCGACTTGACGGCCCGTTGCCAGGTGACGAAGAGGTTCGCGTCGAGCAGGACCGCTTCCGGCAGGTTGTGCTTCAAGGTTTCGAATGCGGCGGCGGTGAAATAGTAGTTGTCCATCTCCACCCCGATCCGCAGCCTGGCCCAGCGCCGGGGCTTGATTACCTTGAGGCACAGGTACTCCATGGGATGGTGGAGCGGCGTCTGGATGTAGTACTCCGGGTAGCAGGTGATGTTCTCCGGCTTCATGAAGGTGGTCCGGAGGGCGCCCTGGGCGTCCATTTCCCGCCCGAACCAGACCGGCTCGCCCTCCATGGGCAGCAGCACGCATTGGTGCACGTAGAACGACCAGCCGTCGTAGCCGGTGAGCCAGGCCATGTTGGCGGGGTCGGTGACGATCAGGAGGTCGATGTCGGCGGCCGCCATGGCCTGGCGCGTCCGCTGGATGCGGGCATCGAACTCGCCGCGCTCGAAGAACAGCTTGGGGGTCGGAACCTGGTCATGGGGTCCGAAGGTTTCGGACATTTTCATAGCTATCTCCTTTTCGTTTTTGGAAGGTTTTTTCTAAGGGGATTCCTTTTTTTTACAGGGTTCAGCGAGCGTCGTAGGGGCACCCGAGGGTGCCGGTGGAAACGATGAATCACGTTCACTTGGATTGATGCCTACTTTATGTCCTGGGGAGAGCGCGAGAAGCTGCCCAGCAGCAGCTGGCGCATGTGGAAGAACTCCTTGGGCAGGCGGTCGTGAAGCTGCTCGAGCAGCTCCTCCTGCAGCAGCACCTCGTGGCGCCATTCGTTCCGGTGGATGCTCGTGGCCTCCTGGAACTGCTCGCGGCCGAAGCCCTGGGTGCCTTCCAGGTCCAGGCCCTGCTCCCGGGGCACCCGGCCCAGGGGGGGTCGGCGGCGTAGCCGTGGCCGTAGACCCGGTCCACGATCCATTTTTGGGCCCGGATTCAACGGATCCTCATTGAGAAGGTTGCTTCAGGTTGAAGGGGACCCGAAAAATCCGAGCCTCGAGGACGGAGATTCCCTTATCGCCTGATTTATCAATTCGATGGCGGTGCAATGAAGTATAGAAGTCCGGAATGATAGTAAATAAGCGAAAATTTGGACGGGAATGTTTCCAAAGCAGAAAACCTGACCACCCGATCAGGAAATTTAGCTCGGCTTCAAAGTTGAGCTGGCAAGCCTCACCTGCAGGCACCCTCTCAGGTTGCTTTCGCCTGCTGGGGGGACGGAATAGAATCTTCGGAATTCATTTTGCTCTTGATCCAGATCCTGAACTTGTTGAGCAGCTTGTTGTTCTTGTTGTCCTCGGGGAAGACCAGGTAGTAGCCGAACGGATTGATCTGGCTGTAGTTCAGCACCTGGACCATCTCGCCGGACTTGAGCTGCTCCTCGATGAAGCACCGGGGGATCAAGGCCAAGCCAAGGCCGATGCACACGCCCCGGATGAGCACGGAGTAGAAATCCCACTTTATGAGGTGGTTGATGCATTCCGGCCGGATATCGAGGGCCTCGAAGGCCTGCGGCCAGGCAGTGGGGACCTCGGAGTGCTCGATCAAGGTGAAGTCGGCGAGATCCGCGGCGGACCGGATGGGCTTGTCTTCCAGCAGGGTACGGCCGCCGACCAGCACCAGTTCCTTGCCGCACAGATAGTCGGAGATGCACCCCGGCCAGTTCCCTTCGCCGAAGCAGATGTAGCCGTCGTACATGTAGGGGAAGGTCTCATCCATCTGCACCATCGGATAGATGGAGAACTGGACCTTCCCGGCCAGGCTGGAATCCGAAAGATCGTTGTAGAGGGACAGGAGCAGGCGCTCCGCGAAGGTGGGGAGGACCTGGAGCTGCAGGATTTCGGACTGGCGCTTGTGCCGGGCCACCTTGACCCCGCCTTCGGTCAGCTTGGCCAGGGCTTCCTTGGTGCAGGCCAGGTAGACCCTGCCCGCCTCGGTCAGGGTGAGCCCGAACTTGCCCCGGGTGAACAGTTCAACCCCAAGGCAGCTTTCCAGGGACTGCAGCTGTTTGCTCACGGCGCTGGTGGTCAAACACAATTCCTGGCCAGCGTGGGCACAATTCAGGTACCGGGCCGCCGATTCAAATACCCGCAGGGCTTGGGTCGAGGGAATCTGGATTCTGATCATGGCACCCGGGTGGCACCTCCAGGGATCCGAAGCCTTTGTTATCGTTCCCTTGTCCGGATCTTATCCCTGGGCAACCGGTGCGACAAGGACCAAGGCCGCCTACCCCGCTCGCCAGCGCCGGAGTGCGGAAGGCCTATCCGGGAGGATGTTCCACCACGCAAACACGACCTCGGAGGGTCATTCTTTGAGGGCGTCCTCGAAAGCCTGGGCGAAGATCTCGCAGATCCGGTCGACCATTTCCGGCGTGATGTTGAGGGGAGGGAGGAAGCGCACCACGTCGCTGCCGCGGCCGCCCAGCTCGATCAGAAGGCCCTGCTTGAAGCACTGGGCGCGGACCTTGAGGGCCAACTCTTCGTTGGGGGGCGGGACCCCGCAGTCCGGGCGGCCGTCGGGGTCGACGATCTCCAGGCCGATCATCAGGCCGCGGCCCCGCACGTCGCCGATCTGGGGCCACTTGGCCTGGAGGCGGCGCAAATGCCCCATGAAGCGTGCGCCCATGGCGGCGGCATTGGCCACCAGGTCGTTGTCGAGGATGTACTGGATGGTGGCCGCACCGGCGGCGAAGGCCATGGTGTTGCCGCGGAAGGTTCCCGTGTGGGCGCCGGGACCCCACTTGTCCAGGTCCTTGTGGTAGGCCACGATCGCCAGGGGCAGACCGCCCCCCACTCCCTTTGAGATGGTAATGACGTCGGGGATGATCCCGGATTCCTCGAAGGCCCAGAACCTTCCGCTGCGGCCCATGCCGGCCTGGATCTCGTCCAGGATGAGGGGGATGCCGAGCTCCTGGGTGACCTGCCGGACCTGGCGCAGGAATTCGGGGTGGGCGGGGTTGACCCCGCCCTCGCCTTGGATGGCCTCGATGATGACCCCGGCGGGCTTGGTGAAGCCGCACTTGGGGTCGCGCAGGGAATTGCAGAATTCCCTGGCCAGGATGAGTGCCCCCGCCTCGCCGCCGATTTCGATCACGTTGCGGTACTCGCAAGGGTACGCGAAGAAATGGCAGTCGGAGGCCAGGCTCGGCACCTTGGGCCCGATGCTGCCCATGAGCGCCAGTGCGCCCTGGGAGTGGCCATGGAATCCGCCCTGGAAGGCGATCATGGTGCCGCGGCGGGTGGCCGTCTTGCAAAGCTTGATGGCCGCCTCGACGCAATCGGTGCCGGCTGGGCCGCAGAACTGGATCCTGGCGTTACGGGCGAACCCGGGCGGAAGCACCGACATGATTTTCTGCATGAATTCGTACTTTTCGATGGTACGCATGTCAAGCATGTGCAGAGGGCGCTTCCGTGCGATCACGTCCTGGATCGCCTCGATGACCACCGGGTGGTTGTGTCCCAGCAGGAGCGTTCCGGCGCCGCAGAGGCAGTCGATGAATTGGCGGCCGTCGCTGGTGCTCAGGATCATGCCGTCGCCTTCGGTAAACACGACCCGGAACCGCCTTGCATAGGTGCGGGCATTGGATTCCCATTGATCCATCTGGTCGAGGGCCGCTATGGCGTCAAACACTTCAACTTCGTTAATCATGGATGGAACCTCCTTCCTGGGAGTTGTCATGATGGCAAAAGACCGATGTTGATTCGGTTCATAGATAGCCATTGAGATGCAAGCGAACTGCATGCACTTGGAAGGCGGACCTTGGGCCACCGGTGACGCCCCATCGGATGGCAGCCCACCATGCCTTCCCTTCGCATGGAACTGAAGAGATCAAACTCCTATTCGAGTGTAACGAGCCCGCCCAGACCCGAGGGACGAAATTTTGACCTGAAATGTTTCCTTAATGGAATGATCCAAGGTTGCTTTTCTTACGACGGGCTTGTTCCCAGCTCGGGCGGTGGGCAGCTTCGCCCAAGGGGTTCTGTTGCAGAATTGAAGGCGGAGCGGGACTTCCCCCGCCCAAACGGCAACCAGGGAACGACCCCCCCGGAAGAGGGCCTCGACAATGTTCCCCGTTTCGTTTCTTCGTGGGTCCCTATTCCCAGGAGGCTGGTTTCATCGTGGAAGGCCATCGATTGCACTCCGCGGTGCGGCTCGCCAGGACGTTCCAGGAACATCGGCCACGGCTCGCCCCGGTCCGGCAAGCCGCTGCCGCCGCCGGGTCCGGCTACCGGAGCTGGTTGGACCTGGACCAGCTGGTGCGGCCGGTGCCGGGCGTGCCTTTCCTGGACCTGCTTCCCGGGCTGGCCATCACCCCGGATCATCTCAAGGGAATCCGCAGCGCCGCCGTCGCCATGGCGAGCCGAAGGCGAGCGGACCTGGTGCGCCTGCTCGATGCCTGCGAAAGCAAGCTGAAGGTGTTGCCCAAGTACCCCGACTACCCGGCCAGATGGGACATTGACCCGGGAACGGCGGCGAACCTGCTCAAACGCCCGCACGCGACTTACAAGGAGGCCGTGCTGGAGCGTTTTGACGAGCTTCGCGCCTTGCTCGACATCAAGGAGGCGCCGGAGCGCCCGGCTCCGGTCATGGACTGGTCCCAGTCCCCCATCCGGGATTGGGCTGGTCGCCCAGCGCCAGGGCCAGTTCGCCACCGGCCACGATGTCCCCATGGTCCAGGAGCGGCCGCGGCGGAAACCCTGGATCTCCCGCTCCCCGGCGAAGGCCAGGCGGGAACCCGGCCCTGTGACGGCTGGTCGCGGCGAGGCTTCAGGTCCCGGACAGCCCATGGAGGGGGAACCTTTTCGCCGATATCGTCAATATTTATTTATCAAGAGCGTTCAAGCTCAATGAGGTCACGTGCGTTTTCGTACCATCCTGCCTGCCCTGCCCGCCCTCGTGGTGGCCAGTTCCCTGTACGGACACGGCCTGGAGGACCAGTGCATCCAGGCCGCCCGGACCGTCACCCGGTGGCGGGTCGAGGACCGGGCCCGGCTCCGGGCCGGCCTGCCGCCGCTCCCCATCAAGCTGGTCCTGGGCGCCACCGCCCAGGAAGCGGAACGGTTCGGCGAGGGGCGCTGGATCTTCCTGGACCTCCGCGACCACGGGGCCACCGGACTGCCGCACTTCCAGGCCGACTTCAACGACGAAGCCCAGATGCACCTGGTCACCTGGGCCCTGCAGGGCCAGGTGGATACCATCTATCCGGACGTGTCGGTGGTCAAGTTCGCCCGATGGAACAAGACCCTTCTTGGCATGATCGCCAGCTGGCTTGCGCCCGGGGCGACGTTCTTCGTCGAAGCGATGCCCAGCAGCGGGGTCAGTTTCCCCGAGGCGGCGAAGCTCCCGGATCTGAGCGACGACAGCGCCTACCTGGAACACTTCAAGCTGTACCGCGAGGACCTGGAAATGGGCTGCCTCCCCTGCGGCTTCCAGGCGCCCCTGGAGGTCCTTGCCCTCCCCAGTGAACGGAGAACGAGCCTGTGCCAACGGTTCAGGCAGGAAGTCCAGAAGCCCCGGGTCGCCCAGGTCCTGGCCGGCAGCTTCACGCGGGTGGAGGAGGTATTGATGGTGCCCTGGTTCCTGTGGCCCAAGCACAAAGGCTGCTGCCAGGAAGGGGTGACCTACTTCGCCTGCTCCAACGACGCCAAGTCCGCGCCGTGATGGTTCATTCGCCAGGACGCCGGTGCGGCGGCATGGGCATGCGGGCGGGGTGGGGCACGGTGGTGATCTGGTCCAGGCGCTCCGCGTCCCGGTCGCTCAGCTTGGAGGTGGGCTCGGCGGTGGGGAACATCTCCGGGGCCTCCTCCTGCAGGAAGCGCCGGGCCCGGGCCAGGAAGGTGTCCAGGTCCTGGAGCAGGCGCACGCGCTCCAGCTTCAGGCTGCGCACCTGGGTTTCCAGCTCGCCCACGTGGTTGTGGGCCTCCCGGATCAGCTCGTCGGCCTTGAAGTCGGCCTCCTTGAGGATCAGGGCCTTCTCCCGGTTCACCGTGTCCAGGATCTCCTCCCTGGTGCGCTGGGCGGTGAGCAGGGTCTCCCGGAAGATCCGGTCCTGATCCATGTAGCCCTTCACCTGCTCCCGCAGGTCCAGGATCTCCGTGCGCAGCTTGCCGTTCTCCACCTGCAGTTCCTCCCACTCGCCGGCCACCTCGTGCAGGAAGGCGCGCACTTCCCCTTCGTTCAGGCCCCGGAAAGCCTTCTCGAATTCCCGGCGCTGGATGTCCAACGGGGTGAACTTCATGGGATACCCCTAGGAAAGGCTGCGGTGGAGGAGGGACTGGAGCAGCCAGAGGATCACCAGCGCCACCATGGGGCTGAAGTCCATGCCCATGGCCGGGGGCAGGATGGCCCGGATGGGGTGGAGCAGCGGATTCACCACGCCGTTCAGGAACCGCACGATCTTGTTGCGGGGGTCCGGCCGGAAGAACGACATGAGGCTGGTGGCGAGGATGACCAGGATCAGCACCTGGATGGCCCAGTCGGCCAGGGTGACGACAAGTGGCATAGGGAGGACCTTTCACCGCCCATGATAATCCTAAACCCGCGACCTCTGGGCCGTTGCCTGGGCCGGCGCCCTGCCAAATTTAGACATTTTCCCCCGTATGGAGTAAAAACGTTCCATGCGTATCGGGATCTCCTGTTATTCAACATTCGGCGGTTCGGGGGTGGTGGCCACCGAGGTGGGCAAGGCCCTGGCCGCCCGGGGCCACGAGGTGCACCTGCTCAGCCCCTCGGTGCCGCCCCGGCTGATGGGGTTCGAGGACCGCATCACCTTCCACGAGGTGACCGCCAGCCCCTACCCCCTGTTCGAGGACGCCCCCTTCTCCATCGCCCTGGCCTCCAAGATGGCCGACGTGGCCGAGCACGCCGGGCTGGACATCATGCACGCCCACTACGCCATACCCCATGCCTCGGCGGCCCTGCTGGCCCGCATGGCCGTGGGCGGGAAGCTGAAAGTGGTCACCACCCTGCACGGCACGGATATCACGGTGGTGGGCTCGGACCCCAGCTACCTGCCCATGGTGCGCCTGGCCATCCGGGCGAGCGACGCGGTGACCTCCGTATCCCAGTACCTCAAGGACGAGACCTACCGCACCTTCATGGTGGACCGGCCCATCGACGTGATCCCCAACTTCGTGAGCGCCCCCAGCGGGGCCGCGCCGGACTGCCGCAAGTGGCTGGCCCCCTGCCCCGCTTTCATCATGACCCACATCTCCAACTTCCGCCCGGTGAAGCGGGTGCTGGACGTGATGCGCACCTTCGAGCGGGTGCGCCGGGAACGCACGGCCCGCCTGGTGATGGTGGGGGACGGCCCGGACC
>CAWFOJ010000233.1:0-14861 GCA_963816585.1 uncultured Holophagaceae bacterium
GGCGAACCTGGAATCGGGTCCCACGGCTTCACCCCGCCGCTTTCCGGATGGCTTCTTCCCACATCCCCAGCACCTTCTCCAGGCTGAAACGCTGCATCACCTCCGGCGCCCTCGCGGCCAGCCGGGCCCGTCCGTCCGGGTCCGCCATGAGGGACGCCATGGCCCCGGCCAGGCCCGGCACGTCCCCGGGAGGCACCAGCACGCCGTCCACCCCGGGCCGGATCAGTTCCGCCGGTCCGCTGTGGCAGTCGAAGCTCACCACCGGCAGGCCCAGGGCCATGGCTTCGGCCAGGGCGTTGGGGAAGCCCTCCACCCGGGACGGCAGCACGAACAGGTCCGCTTCCCGCAGGCGCGCGCCGGGTTCGGAGGTGGCGCCGGGCAGGCGGATCCGCCCGTCCAGCCCCAGGGCCCGGATCCGGGCTTCCAGGGCCGGGCGCTCCGGCCCCTCCCCGTGGATCGCCAGGTCCCAGCCGGGGAACGTGCCGGCCACCTGGGCGAACGCCTCGATCAGCTGGTCGTGGCCCTTGACCCGGCGCAGGCTGCCCAGGCTCGCCACCACGCGCCGGGCGGGGCCGGCGGGCACGGCGGGGACGCCGGCGTCAGGCGCCTGCACCGGGTTGGGGATGACCACGCCCTTGGCCTGCAGGTCGGGCGGGAAGTAGGCCAGGGCATGCCGGCTCTGCACCACCAGCCCGCTGCTCCACCGGTAGGTGAGGCGGCGCAGGGTCTCCCAGGTCCGGCCGATGGCGCGGCCGTGGGGGTCGGTGCGCTCGGACACCAGGGTGGGGATGCCCAGTCCGCGGGTGGCCAGGAGGCATTTGACGTTGGTGGTGTCCAGGAAGGACACGATCAGGTCGGGGCGGAGACGGCGGATGACCCCGCGCAGGCGCGCCAGCCGCCCCAGGTTGCGCCAGGCCGCCTGCAGCGGATTGCGGGATGGCCGCTGCCAGTCCAGGGCCAGGCGGGTCACCGCGGGATGCAGGGGGTAGCGGCAGGAGCCGCGCCCGCCGTCCCCGGTGAGGATGGTCACCTGCCGTCCCATCTCCGCCCAGGCTGTGCTCAGGCGGGAGGCCACCCGCGCCGCGCCCCCGCCGCCCAGGGCATCCACCAGCAGGACCACCCGGTCGATCATGCGATGGCCTCCTGGGGGCGGCGCAGCCAGGTGTCCTGCCAGGCCTGGAACATGAGCATGCGCCACAGCAGGTTGACATGGTCCCTGCGGCCCCGCTGGTGCTCACGCCAGTAGCCCTCCACCAGGTCCGGGTCCAGCAGCCCGTCGGTGCGGATCCGGCGGGGGTCCAGCAGGTCGCCGGCCCAGGAGCGCAGGGGGCCGCGAAGCCAGGCGCCCACCGGCACGCTGAACCCGTGCTTGGGGCGGTCCACCAGCGCCGCCGGCAGATGCCGCTTCAGGATCTGGCGCAGCACCCACTTGCCCTGGCCGGCGCGGATCTTGAAGCGGGTGGGAAGGCGCCAGCCCAGGGCCACCACGTCCGTGTCCAGGTACGGCACGCGGCCCTCCAGGCTCACGGACATGGTGGCCCGGTCGATCTTGGTCAGGTACTCGTCGGGAAGCATCATCAGCGTGTCCAGGTACATGAAGCACTCGGCCAGGTTCCGGGTGCGGGCCGGGGCCGGCTGGCGGTTCAGGAGGTAGGACGGGTCGCGCTCCTCCAGGAGCAGGCCGGCACCGCGGCCGAGCTGGTCGGCGATGTCCTCCCGGTAGTACGACACCGAGTCCCGGAACTGGAAGGTCCGGGCGCGGTGGTGGAAGGCCTCTCCGGCGTACCCCGCCATGCGCCCAGGCACGTGCTGGAGCGCCCGGCCGACCCCGCACATGCCGGCGGCGATGGCCAGGCGAAGGGGCCCCGGCACCCGCAGGGCCTTCGCCAGGCGCCCTTCATGGGCCGACAGGTGGAACGGGTAGCCCCCGAACACTTCGTCCCCTCCGTCCCCGGACAGGCTCACGGTCACGGACTGCCGGGCCAGCTGGGACACTAGGCAGGTGGGCAGGGCCGCCGCGTCGGCCAGCGGCTCATCGTAGATGCCGGGAATGCGGGGCACCAGGGCCAGGGCATCCTCGGCGGTGACCTGCCATTCGGCGGCTCGGTGCCCAGGTGCGCGGCCACGGCCCGGGCGTACCGGGACTCGTCGAAGCTGTCCTCCCGGAAGCCGATGCAGAAGGTCTTGACCGGCTGCCGGCTCTGGGCCTGCATCAGCGCCACCGCCAGGGAGGAATCGATGCCGCCGGAAAGGAACGCCCCCAGCGGCACGTCCGCCACCATCTGCAGGCCCACGCTCCGGCGCAGGGCCGCCTCCACCGCGTCCATGACGTCCTGGTCGGACCCTTCGAACGGATCTTCCTGGCCCCGGGCCGCCACGTCCTCCAGCGACCAGTAGCTCCGGGGCTCGGGCAGCGGTCCTGGTTCGGGCACGGTCAGCAGGGTGCCCGGGGGCAGCTTGCGCACGCCCTTGAAGATGCTGTACGGGCTGGGCACGTAGCCGTGGCGGAAATACAGGTTCACCGCGTCCAGGTCCAGTTCCGGCACGAAATCCGGATGGGCCAGCAGGGCCTTGAGCTCGGAGCCCCAGAACAGCGTCCGTCCCCGTGACCCGACGTAGAGGGGCTTGATGCCAAGGGGGTCCCGGACCAGGTGCAGGAGCTTGTCCCGGCAGTCCCAGCAGGCCATGGCGAACATCCCGTTGAACCGGCCCACGGCGGCCGCCACCCCCCACTGGTCGAAGGCGGCCAGGATCACCTCGGTGTCCGAGTGCCCGCGGAAGGCGGCGCCCTGGCGCTCCAGGTCGGCGCGCAGCTCGCGGAAGTTGTAGATCTCGCCGTTGAAGGTGAGCGCATAGCGGCCGCTGCGGGACACCTTGGGCTGGTGCCCTTCGGCGCTCAGGTCCAGGATCGCCAGGCGGCGGAAGCCCAGGGCCAGCCCGTGCTGGGGTTCGGTCCATTCGCCGCTGTCGTCGGGCCCGCGCAGGGCCAGGGCGGACGACATGCGCCGCACCAGGGCCTCCAGGGCCTCCGCTGTGGGCGGGTTTCCGTGCCAGCAGCCTGCCAGTCCGCACATGACTACCTCCTGGAGGTGGACCGCTGTTCCAGCAGGGCCGGCGCGGCCGGGAGCAGGAACAGCAGGGAGTAGCCGATCCAGCCCGCGTAGCTGGAAAGCATGTTGTGGTTGAAGAAGGAGAACCCCAGCACCGCCACGGTGAAGCCGAGGATCACGTGGCGGGCCCGCGGCGCCAGGGCGCACCGGCGGATCCGGTCCACCTGCGCCAGGATCACCGCCAGGAACGTGGCCAGACCCACGATGCCCACGTCCAGGTAGATCCCCACGTAGAGGTTGTGCGGCCCGACCATCGGGAATCCGGGACGCGCCGCCACGTCGCTGGACTCGCCGCCGTACAAGGTGTAGAGGCCATAGCCGTACCAGGGTTCCGAGGGGATCAGCCGGAGCCACGAGCCCAGCACGCCCCGGCGGGTGCCCGACCGCGAACTGGCGGTCGTGGACTCGGTCAGGTCCAGCACCCGGGAAACGGTGGGATTTTCCGCCACCAGGTTCTCCACGTTGGCGCCGGTCCACTTCAAGGCGAAGAGCCCGCCGACCGCAAGGACCAGGGCGGCCATCAGGGCGTTGCGCCGGACCCTGGGGGGGGCCACGAAGGCCAGGTAGGCCACGGTCAGGCCCACCAGGATCCAGGTGGCGGTGCGGCTCGCGGTCAGGTAGATGATCGCCAGCCCGCAGGCGCGGCCGACCCGCGCCAGCGCCGGGGAGGCCCAGGGGGACAGGCCCAGGGCCATGAGGGACACCAGCCCGGCCACGTTGGCGTTGCCCCACAGGCCGGCGAACCGGTCCGACTCCACGTCCACGTTGAGCTGGGCGAACATGGGCATCTCCTGGTACCCGGGCCGGTTCATGAGCAGCAGGGTGACCGCCAGGTTGAGCACCAGCATCAGCTGCACCGCGTTGGCGAACATCCGCAGGCGACCCGGGCGGCTGGTCACCACCGCCATGGCCGCGGTCACCGTCAGGAACCGCAGCCCGAGCCGGTACGCCTCGTCGAAGATCGGATAGTCGGCCGCCATGGTGCCCCAGACGATATAGAACCCCATCCACAGGATCATCGGCGCCGCCGGGGCCAGCAGCCGGCGCAGGGGCAGCTCGGCCCAGAAGGTGGCCAGCAGGCCCCACAGGCTGAACCACATGGCCAGGTCCGCGGCGTGCCCGAACATCACCACCAGGGCCGGGAAGGCCCCGCCGAACATGATGCAGAGGATGCCGGTGAGGGCCAGGTAGCGCAGATCCAGGCGGTCGAACCGGACCAGCACCGCTCCGAGGGTGGGGCTGGTCATGGAGGCTTCGCCGCGCTCGCTGGTCATGGTCACGCCTCCAGCCGGGCCAGCAGGAGCTGGCGGGTGCCGCGGAAGGCGAAGAACCCCAGCACCGGCACCAGGGCCGCGGCGGTGAGCAGGAGGTCATGGTGGCTCACTTCCAGGAGCCACCGGCAGGCGCCGAAGGCCGCCACGGCGAAGACCAGTTCCCGGCCCAGGCGGGACAGGGTCTGGGTCAGCGGCCCGTCCACCAGGTGCAGCAGCCAGGCGAAATAGACCAGCATGTACAAGGCGCTGGCGCTGCCGTAGAGCCACATGGCCAGGAGGTCGTTGCGGTAGTGGATGCCCACCAGCAGCGCGCCGGTGCGCAGGGCCATGAGGACCGCCTGGAAGATGAAGGTGACCCGCTGGCGGTCGAAGACCAGAGGCAGCGCCTCCAGGGGATTGACCAGGAAGTTGCAGAGCACCCAGGGCGCCAGGGCCGCCGCGTACTGCCCGGCCCGGCGCCACTGCGCGCCGAACACCAGCATGAACAGCGGCTCGCCGAACAGCGCCAGGAACACCGCGAAGAACACGTTGATGCCGGTGATGCTGTTGACCAGGCGGGTGGTGAGGCGGGTCAGGGTGCCGTCCCGCTGGGCCTGCTTGGCCCGGGAATAGAACACCGGGGTGATGGCGCCGCTCACCAGGGTGATGGGCAGGAACAGGATCCTCTGGCAGAGCGCGAAGTACCCGGTATGGGCGCTGCCGAAGCCCCGGCTGAGCAGGATGACCGGCACCATCCCGCTGGCGGTGTTGAGCAGGGTGGACCAGGTCACGTACAGGGGGTATCGGTAGTAGCGCCGCGCGGCGGCGCGCAGCCCGGCCAGGGACAGCTGCGGGAGCAGGGGGCGGACCTGCGTCCAGGCCAGGCGCCCCAGGTTGGACACCCCGTAGGTGAAGCCGATCACCGATCCGGTGATCAGCCCGGCCACGCCGGCATGGAGGAAGCCCAGGGTCACCGTGAACGTCGAGACCAGCAGGCTCTGGGTCACCTGGTTCAGGGCCAGGCGCGGGAACGCCTTCTGGCGCATGGCCCAGCGCTGCAGGGTCTGGTACAGGGCGGTGCCGCAGATCCCGAACGGCAGGAACCACATGTACCTCAGGAACTGGAGGTCGCCCCGGGACAGCAGGCGGGTCACCAGCCCCGGCGCGCCGAAGGCGGCCAGGGCCACCAGGGAGGTGCAGCCGGCGGTGAACAGGACGCAGAGCGCAAGCAGGTGCATCGCCTCCACGTCGTCCTCGGCGGTGGCCAGCGACATTTCGTACTGGAGCGTGGAGACCACGCACACCGTCTGGAACATGGCGGCGAACAGGGACAGGGTCCCATAGTCCACCGGCCGGTACAGGCGGGAGTTGATCGGGCCCACCAGCACGCCCAGGGCCTGGGCCGCCAGGGCGCTGCCGCTCACCGCCAGCACGTGGCTGGCGAAGGAGTTGCCCGAGAGCAGGCCACGCAGGGCGTCCCGCATCCGCGCCATGCCGGTCAGGCCTTGTACGAGTAATGGTAGGCATACTGGTAGTTGGAGCCGATGTTGCCGACCACCGAGGCCTGGACGTCGTTGAAGACGCAGCCCAGGGGCCGCACTCCGGCGGCTTCCAGGCGCTGCTGGCAGGTGCGGATCTCGTCCAGGGGGTGCCGGCCGAACTTGACCACCAGCAGCACGGTGTCCGCAAGGGCGCCGATGATCGTGGGATCCGTCACCGCCAGCACCGGCGGGACGTCGATGACGATATAGTCGTAGGCCTGCCGGGCCTCCTGCAGGAATTTCGGGAACGACGGGGCCATGAGCAGCTCGGCCGGGTTGGAGGGGAGCATGCCGGTGGGCATCAGGTCCAGCCCGGGGATCCCGGTGGGATGCACCGCGGACCGCCAGTCCAGGCGGCCGGCCAGCACATCGCCGAAGCCGTTCTGGCGGGACGTCAGGCCGAAGTAATGGTGGAGGTCGCCCCGGCGCAGGTCGCCGTCCAGCAGCAGCACCTTGGCCAGGGATTGGGCCAGGAGGGCCGCGAGGTTGGAGCTGATGAACGACTTGCCGACCCCGGGGGCCGGCCCGGTGAGCATGATCACCTTGTCGGCGCCGTCCCCCATGGAGAAGTTCAGCACCGTGCGCAGGCTGCGCAGGCTTTCGGTGGCCAGGTCGTCGGACTGTTCCAGGGCCACCAGGTGCTGGCCGGAACGGCGCTTGTCCATGGCCCTGGCGTGGCGGTCCTGGGCCTGGCTGTGGGGAATGGTGACGATCACCGGCAGGCCCAGCTTGGCCTCGATCAGGCGGTGGTCCTTGATGCCCCGGCGCAGGAGGCGCCTGAGCCGGGCCGTGCCGCCTCCGGCCAGCAGCCCCAGGAAGCCGAACAGGGCCACCTGCATTGCCGGCTTGGGACCGATGGGCTCCATGCCCGGCGCCGCCGGGTCCACCAGTTCGAACCCCCCCTGGCCGCCGGCCTTGGCCAGCTGCAGTTCCTGGACGTTGTTCAGGAGCGAAGTGTAGAGTTCCTGGTTGACCGCCACGTCCTGGGACAGCCGCACCACCGTCTGCTGGGTGGCCGGCAGGCTGCGGGCCCGGGTTTCCAGTTGACTCCCCTCCTGCTGCAGGCGGCGGATCTGGTCGTCGACGGTGGTGACCACGTCGGCCCCGGGCTGGTACGTGCGCAGCAGGTCCTCCCGCTTCTGGCGCAGGACTGAGATGTCGTTGCTGATCCGGGCGCTCTGCAGCACCACCCCTTCCGCCTCCTTGCCCACGTCCACCGAGCCGGTCTGGGCCCGGAACGCGTTCAGGCGGCTCTCCGATTGGTCCAGCCTGGCCTTGAGCTCGGGCAGCTTCGCCTGCAGGACCGCCAGGGTCTGGGCGGTGGCGCTGCCGCGCTGCTCCGCCTTGAACTTCGAGGTACTGGTTGATGATCTCGTTGAGCACGGCGGCGCCCTGGACCTGGCTGGGGGAACGGTAGGTGAGGCCGACCACGTTGGTCATCTTGCCCCGCTCTTCGGCGCTGAAGTCCTTGCGCAGGTCCTCGATGGCGATCCGGGTGGGCTTGCGCACCAGGTCGAAGCGCTGGCCCGGCTTGCCGGAGAGATACTGGACCCGGAGCAGCAGGGTGGAGCCGAGGAGGGTGGCCTTGAGCATCTCCCCGGGCCGGCCCGACCCCAGGGTCTGCCCGTCCTTGACAGCCCAGGTGAAGCTGCCGTCCCCCTGGGCGGTGAGCTGGAAGGGGAGGCCCCGCAGGGCCGGCGGCACGTCGAACGTCTGGACCGCCACCGCGGGACCGGCCGGGTTCCGGCGCGCCAGGGCGGCGCCGACCAGCGGCAGGTACACGGGCTTGGCCACGGTGTCCAGGTTCAGGGCCGCCACGGTGCGCCCAAGGATGAGGTTGCTCTTCAGGAGCTCGATCTCCGCCTGGGCGTCGGCGGGCTCCGCGAACAGGCCCTCCATCCTGGCGAAGGCCGGGTCGTTGGGCCGGTCCTTCTTGGCCTCCACCTGCAGGAGGGCGTCCACCTGGTAGATGGGCACCTTGTGCCAGGCGTAGAAGCCGCCCAGGGCCAGGAATAGGATGAAGCAGCCGAGGATGGGCCAGCGCCCTTCCCACAGGTCCACCAGCCAGTCGCCCAGGCTGGCTTCCTCGGCCGGGGCCGGGTGGGATGGGAGGATGGGGTCGGCGGCGGCACGGATGCCGGTTCCGGATTCGGCGACGGACTGGGCGTGGTTCATGCGGACCTTCGTTCGGAGAGCAGGCGCGGAACCCAGTCCGCGACGCACTGGTGGATGATTTCGAAGGCGGCGCGGAAGGCTTCGGGCCCCAGCTGGAAGGGGTCCGCGATCTCCGCCGGGGCCGGCCGCCGCCACTGCCCCAGGAGGAACACCCGGCCCCGAACGCTGGGGACCTGTTCCTCGCACCAGGCCTTCTGGTCCCGGTCCATGACCAGGATCAGGTCGGCGCCCAGGGCCATGGCGGGGGTAAGCTGCCGGCTGGCGTGGCCGGAAAGGTCGAGGTCACAGGCCGCAGCCAGGCGGTACGCCTCCGGGTGGGCGGGGATGCCCTCCAGGGCCGCCAGCCCGGCGGACTCCACCGTGAACCCGGGGCCCAGGGCGCGGCGGAGCAGGGCCACCGCGATGGGGCTGCGGCAGTGGTTGCCCTCGCAGAGCACGAGGATGGTCTTGGGGTCGGCGGAAGGAGACATGGGAGCGCCGTCAGTAGGCCCGCCTCAGGTAGTTGACGTCTGCGGCGGCCGTGGCCCCGGAGGTGATGGCGTTCACCGTCGGCAGGATCATGTCCATGACCCGGCTGTAGCGGACCAGGGTGCCGGCGTCCACGAAGACCACGTCCCTCGCGTTGAGCGCGAACTTGTCCGCCAGCACCATGGCGGTGGGATTGCGGGCGTCCAGATGGTAGACGTCCACCGCGTTGGCCGCCTGGCCCTGGCGGATGACATAGATGGAATGGGCGTCGGCGCTGGTGCCCAGGATGCCGCCGGAATCCGAAAGGGCCTTGGCCAGGGAAAGGGTGCCGTGGGTCATGGGCAGGGAGCCCGGCTTGGTCACTTCGCCCAGCATGTAGACCGGGGATTCCAGGTTGTTGGGCACCTCCAGGGAATCGCCGTCCTTGAGGTAGATATTGCCGATGTTGTTGCCATGGGTCATGAGGGTCTGGAAGTCCAGGTGCCAGACCTTGTTGCCCCGGGTGAGGATCAGGCGGCTGTCGTCGGCGGTGGGCAGGAACCCGCCGGCGCTGTGGACGGCCTCGGCCAGGGTGAAGGGCACGTCGGTGACATTGTAGATCCCCGGAGTCTTGACTTCCCCGGTCACGAACACCTTCTGGGAGCGGAAAACCAGCACCTTCAGATCCACCTGCGGCTTCTGCAGGACCCGGGTCAGGTCGGCGGTGAGCCGGGCCCGGGCTTCGGTGGCGGTCATCCCCTGCACCTGGATCCGCCCCACGTACGGGAAGAACATGTAGCCATCCTCGTCCACCACCAGGCCCGAGCCGGCGTCGGTGCGGTACTGGCCCAGAGCGAGGGTGATCTCGGGATGGTCCCATACGGTGACCAGGAGCACGTCCTGGGGCCCGATGTGGTAGGGCTCCGGGTGGGAGCTGAGCAGGTCCGCCAGGGTGGCGGGGGGCACCGCCGGGGCGGCGGCCTGGGTCTGCACGGCCCGGGCGTCCAGCCGGTGCAGGGTGACGCGCATGCCCGCCATCTCGGTGGTAATCGGGCGGTCGGAAGCCCTCACGTCCAGCTTCATGCCCGGTGCGGAGCAGCCCGTCGCCAGGAGTGCCGCGAGCCCCGCGGCGGCGCCTCGAACCCGCATGGACGTGCGGCTGGAGGGCACGGAAAGCCTGGAAGAGGGAGGCGGAAGCACGGGCATCGGGATCTCCGGGGCAGGGTGGGGACGCGCCTGGGGGCGCGGCGGCGAGGTTGTCTAGGAAACGGCCTTGGGGACCGGCCGGTGGTGCGCCTGAACCTGGACTATGGATCCGCCGGGCAAGGTGCTGCTGCCCGGGAGTCCGGCAGGTCGGATAATCCATGAATGGACGTATTTTTCATATACGGTCATTGTGGTGACGGAAAGCTTGAGTGGTTTCAACCCGGGTGAACTTAACATGGAAGTAAGCGACTTGAAGAATAAATCTATGAAAAATGATTCAATAAGCAAGGGGGTGACCCGGAATTGACCAAGGATCGGGTTTTCATCCTCGCCTTGCCCGTGGCTGAGGGCTCCGGGACGAGTCCTCGGCTGGCCGGCGGCGGTCCTGGATGCCGGCGCTGGGCCGCACCGTCTTCATGGGGAAATGGGCGGGCAGAATCATTCAATATTTTATTTATTTTTTAAGTGATAAACAAAAAATTAAATTTGGTCGACTGCTCTCACGAAAGGGAACACCACAATAAATGTCTTTATAAAGAAACCCAAATTTTCGTTAAAAATGGATACAAAAAAATAATTAATACATTAAATAATGAAAATTATGAAAGTTAAAATTTTTTAAGGTTGACTAAATCATTGTTTGAACTCAGATTGTAGCGCCAACAAGCACTACCCATTCGGGCAAACCATCAAAGATCCAGATGTCATCAAACGCTAACATGGAAAATACAGGTAGTCACCGAATCCATTCTCGCAGAGAGATGGATTCGAAGCAGAGTGAATCCTTATTTTTAGTTTATTCATTTAGCACCCCCAAATGCTTGCTTCTACCCATGTTCGATTGGTTCGGATCCCCTATGAGTAATGCGACAGTCATCAATGGCCCAGCACCCACTGCATCCCTACCGTTTCAGCTTTTCCTAGACCGGCCCAAAGGCCGATCGATCCGTCGGGCGTACTTTTAAAAGCACTTCATCGAGCCGTTGGATGAAGCCGGGACCTTCGAGTGAGACTGATCCCACCGTGGGCTTGCTGCCCAGGCTCCATGGCGTGGCCATGCCCTGTGCCGAGAGGGGAATACCACAAGACATGGAAACGGACGCGAAAACCTTCTATGGCGAAATGGCTCCACCCGCGGGGCTGGCCGCGATCCGGCTGCATCCCCAAGTGCGCAAGGGGGTGAAGCTCGCACTGGACGCGGGCATCGCCGCCGGGTCCCTGGGCGCGGTGGACCTGATCCTGCACCGGAGCCTTCCGGGCCTCTACTCCTGGTCCACCTATCTGGTCCTGGCCATGGCGGTGAACCTGGGGTTCCGGTTATGCACCCAGCATTACCGGGTGGCTTCCCAGGCCGAGGCCGGGTCGATCTTCCTGGGCAACGCGGTGCTGGTGACGGTGGCCATGGGGATCTGCTCCATGCACCGGAGCCGGTGGCCCAGCCTGGATCCCCCGGACGTGGTGCTGGGAGCCTGCCTGCTCACCGGACCCCTGTGGTTCGGGCTGCGCCTGGTCTGTGTGGCCCGGCACCGGCACCGGCACCGGCACGTCCCCGCCATGTCCGAAGGGAGCTCCCCCAAGCGCACCCTCATCATCGGCGCCGGCGGCGCCGGCACGATCTTGTGCCAGGAACTGCGGGAACACCCCGGGCGTCCCTGGGAAGTGGTGGGTTTCGTTGACGACGCCCTGGAAAAGCAGGGGGTGCGGATCAACGGGGTCCCGGTGCTGGGGCCCACCCGGCTGCTGCCGGTCTACCTGAGCGAACAGCGCGCTACCCAGGTGATCCTCTGCCTTCCGGGGGCTCCCGGGGCGCTGCTGCGGGAACTGGCGGAAGTGGCGCGGACGGCGGGCGCCGAGGTGAAGACCGTGCCGGGCATCGCCGACCTGGTGGGTGACCGGCCCTGGAAGCCGGAAGTGCGGGACATCGCCATCGAGGATCTGCTGCGGCGGGAGCCGGTGGCCCTGGACACGGCGGCGATCCGGGCGGCGCTGCGGGACGCGGTGGTGGTGATCACCGGCGCCGGGGGCTCCATCGGCAGCGAACTGGCCCGGCGGGTCGCGGACCTTGGACCCGGGCGCCTGGTCCTGCTGGGGCGCGGGGAGAACTCCCTCTGGCAGGTGCAGCGCGAGCTCGCCGGGCTGTTCCCGGACCTGCCCCTGACCGCGGCCCTTTGCGATGTGCGCAACCGGCGCCGGCTGAACCAGGTGTTCCAGGCCTGGCGTCCGCAGGTGGTGCTGCACGCCGCCGCCCACAAGCACGTCCCGTTCCTGGAGGACCACCCGGAGGAAGCGGTGGAGAACAACGTGTTCGGCACCCGCAACGTGCTGGACGCGGCCCTGGAGGTGGACGCCCGGTACCTGGTGAATGTCTCCACCGACAAGGCGGTGAACCCGGTGAGCGTCCTCGGCGTCTCCAAGCACATCGGCGAGCTGATGGTGGCGGCGCGTGCCGTCGGCGCCCCGGCCGGGTCGCGCCTGGTGAGCGTGCGTTTCGGCAACGTCCTGGGCAGCCGGGGCAGCGTCATCCCCATCTTCCGGGACCAGATCCGCATGGGCGGGCCCGTGACGGTCACCCACCCGGACATGGTCCGCTACTTCATGACCATTCCCGAGGCGGCCCAGCTGGTGCTCCAGGCCGGCCTGCTGGGCGGCAACGGCAAGGTGTTCGTCCTGGACATGGGCGACCCGGTCCGGATCGTGGACCTGGCCAGGGAGCTGATCCGGCTTTCGGGCTACCGGCCCGAGGTGGACATGGAGATCCGGTACACCGGAGTGCGCCCCGGCGAGAAGCTGTTCGAGGAACTCTTCAGTTCGATCGAGGAACACCACACCCAGGTCCATCCCAAAGTCCTGGAATCGGCCCAGGACCGGATGGATCCAGCCCTGCTGTCCCAGGGCCTGGTGGCCCTGGAGCGGATCCTCCGCCTTCCCGAACCGGCCCGGCACCAGGAAATGCTGGAATGTTTCCTGCGCCTGGTCCCCTCCTACCGGCCTTCGGCCAACGGCCTGGGACGCTCCCTCAGCCCGGCCTCGGCCGGTCACCACGTCACCATGCACTACACCACGCCCGCAAGCGCAAGCGGCGGAGTCTCCGCTTGCGCCTGACCAAGCCTGAAGGAGCACCCATGGTATTCGAGGAACGTTCCAGCGTGGAGGCTGCAGTCGGCGCTCCGGCCGCCATCGTCCCGCTCCGGCCCGCGCCTGCCGCGGACCGCGGGGCCGTGGCGCCCATCGAGATGGCCGCCCCCGACCTGGACGAGCGGGACGTGGAGGCGGTGGTGGCGGTGCTGCGCTCCGGACGGCTGGCCCTGGGGCCCCGGGCGGGCGACTTCGAGCGTGCGGTGGCCGGGTACGTCGGGGTCCGCCACGCGGTGGCGGTGAGTTCCGGCACGGCCGCCCTGCACCTGATCGTCAAGGCCCTGGGCCTCGGCCCCCGGGACGAGGTGCTGGTGCCGTCCTTCACCTTCGCCGCCAGCGTCAACGCCATCCTGTACGAGGGGGCCAGGCCGGTGTTCGTGGACATGGACCCCCGGACCCTCAACCTGGATCCCGCCGACCTGGAGCACCGCATCACTCACCACACCAGGGCCATCCTGGCGGTGGACGTATTCGGCCTGCCGGCCGACTGGGACACCCTGGAGCGGCTGGGCCGGCGCTACGGCCTGCCCCTCATCGACGACTGCTGCGAGGCGCTGGGGGCGGAATGCCGGGGCCGGCAGCTGGGGAGCTTCGGCGACGCCGGCGCGTTCGCCTTCTACCCCAACAAGCAGATCACCACCGGCGAGGGCGGCATGGTCGTCACCGACCGGGACGACCTGGCCGCCCTGGCGCGCAGCTTCGCCAACCAGGGACGCGGCGCCATGGGCGCCTGGCTGGAACACGCCCGCATGGGGTACAACTACCGCATGGACGAGATGTCCGCCGCCCTGGGCCTTTCCCAGATGGAGCGCCTCGACCAGCTGCTGGCGCGGCGGGAGCGGGTGGCCCGGATGTACCTGGAGCGCCTGGCGGCGGCGCTGCCGGAGGTGACCGTCCCCGGGCCCGCCGGCCCGGGCCGGCGCAGCTGGTTCGTCTTCGTGGTCATCCTGCCCGAGGGTTGCGACCGGGACCGGACCATCGCCGGCATGGAGTCGGAAGGCGTTCCCGCCCGCGGCTACTTCGCGCCCATCCACACCCAGCCTTACATCCGTGAGCGGTTCGGCGACCTGGGGGGCGCCCTTCCGGTCACTGAGGCCATGGCCAGACGCACCCTGGCCCTGCCCTTCCACAACCGCCTCACCGGTGCCCAGATGGACCGGGTGCTTTGGGCATTGCGGCGGCATCTGCGCTGATCGAGAGGCTTCCGGGGAAGTCCAGGGTCACGGTGGTGCCCCTCCCCGCCTCGCTCTGGATCTCCAGCTGGCCGCCGTAGAGTTGCATGATGGACTGGACGATGGCCAGGCCGAGCCCGGTGCCGGACGTGCCGCCGGCGCCGGAGCGCCCGGACCGGTAGAAACGGTCCAGCACGCGGGGCAGGTCCCCGGCCGGAATGCCGCGGCCCGTGTCGGTCACGGTCAGGATCCAGCGCCAGCCCCGGGGCTCGCCCCGCACCTGGACGCTCCCCCCGGCGGGGTCGCTTCCAGGGCGTTGGAGATGAGGTTGCCCAGGGCCTGGCGCAGCATGTCCGGGTCGCCAAGGAGGGTGCCCCGGACCTCGGCGGCGAGGGCCACGCCTTTCTCCTCGGCGGCCGCCTCGAAGAAGGCCAGGACGGCCCGCACCAGGTCTTCCATGGGCACGGGCATCCTCGGGACGGCCGACTGGGGGTTCTCGGTGCGGGCCAGGAACAGCATCCGGGAGGTGAGGCGCGACAGGCGCCCCAGCTCCTCCAGGCTGGACTCCAGGGCCCGCCGGTAGTCCTCGGCGGAGCGCTCGCGGGCCAGGACCGTCTCCGCTTCGCCCATGAGGATGGCGATGGGCGTGCGGAACTCGTGGGCCAGGTCGGTGGAGAAGTGGGTGAGGCGCTGGAAGGCATGATCGATGCGGTCCAGCATGGCGTTCAGGGCCTGGACCAGGTCCTGGAGCTCCCGGGGCACGTGCCCGGCCTCCAGGCGCTCCCGCAGGGGATAGGCGGTGATGCGCCGGGCGGCCGCAGC
>CAWFOJ010000234.1:0-3024 GCA_963816585.1 uncultured Holophagaceae bacterium
CATTTGGCTTGGACATTTGGAAGTTCCGGTGTCTCAATCTCTATTCTATCAACATCCACCTGGGCGGAGGCTACGGCAGGAGCCGCTCCGGACGCCAATCCGCCCTTTTTTGCAAGTGCATTTCCCAGAACACTTGGGCTACGAGGTCCGGATCCAGGGGGGTACCCGCCTGGACGAAGGCGCGGATGGTGACGGTGGCCGCGTGGATACCCTCGGACGCCAATTCCTCCCCCAGGGACAGGGCCAGGCTGCGTAGGGCCGCCTTGCCCAGGGAGGCGGAGGCCAGGCCCGGCTTGGGCGCCAGGGCCAGCCCTCCGCCGGTGAGCAGGATGGTGCCCCGCCCGGCCTGGCGCATGGCGGGCAGGGCCCACCGGACCGCGGCCAGGGGCGCCTCCACGTTCACCCGCAGATCCGCCCGCAGCCGGGCCGGGTCCAGGTCCCAGGCGGGAGCCGGGGCGCCGGCGGAAGCGTTGTAGACCAGCACCTCCGGCCAGCCCCCCCAGCCTTCCACGGCAGCGCAGGCCGCCCCCAGGGATCCCTCCAGGGCCAGGTCCGCCCCCAGCACCCGGGCCGGGGCGCCCTCCGCCTCCAGGGCCTCCTGGAAGGCCTCCAGGGGATCGATCGGGCGGGCTACCGCCGCCACCCGGAAACCACCCCGGGCGAACCGGCGGGCCACCGCCAGGCCGATGCCGGGTCCGGCGCCGAAGACCACTGCCAGGGGTTTGTCCATGGGGTTTTCCGCAGGCGCATGTCTGCCTGGCTCCTATTCTAGCGGATGATGGGGGTCACAACGGTCCGGGCCGCCCGCGGCAGGCTTGGTAATATCGGGCCCAGCGGCTTTTTGCCAACCCAACCAACCACCTGTACAGGGGAACCGCATGTCCATCACCCGACTGGAACAGCTGCTCGACGCGGTCAAGGCCAAGCCGCGCAGGCGCCTGGCCGCCGCCTACGGCAACGACGCCCACACCATCGAAGCGGCCCACGGCGCCATGGCCAAGGGCATCGTGGACGCCACCCTGGTGGGCGACGAGGCGGTCATCCGCGCCACGTGCCAGGAACTGGGCATCGACCCGGAGACGTTCAAGATCGTCCACGAGCCCAGCGACAGCAAGGCCACCGCCCGGGCGGTGGCCCTGGTGCGCTCGGGGGAGTGCCAGATCCTCATGAAGGGCCTGGTGAGCACCGACAAGTACATGCGCGCGATCCTGCACAAGGAGAACGGGCTGATGGACCCCGGGGCGGTGCTGTCCCACGTCTCGGTGATCGAGCATTCCCGCTACCCCAAGCTGCTGGTGTGCGGCGACGTGGCGGTGCTGCCGTACCCCGAGCTGAAGGAGAAGATCGCCATCCTCAACTACTGCGTGGAGGTGGCCCGCGCCCTGGGGGTGGCCAAGCCCAAGGTGGCCCTCATCGCCGCCACCGAGCAGGTGCTGCCCAAGGTCCAGCCCACCGTGGACGCCGCCATCATCGCCAAGATGGCCGACCGGGGCCAGATCAAGGGGGCCTGGGTGGACGGCCCCATGGCCCTGGACGTGGCCATCGACCGGGAGTCCGCCCGGACCAAGGGCATCGCCGGCGAAGTGGCCGGCGATGCGGACTGCCTGGTGTTCCCCAACATCGACGCCGGCAACGTGTTCTACAAGACCAGCACCAAGCTGGCCGGCTGCGAGGTGGCCGCCATGGTGGCCGGGGCCCAGGCCCCGTGCATCCTGTCCTCCCGGGGGGACAGCGTGCTCACCAAGCTGTACTCCATCGCCCTGGCGGCGCTCACGGCCAAGTAAGGCACCGGCGTCCCGGGAGCGCTTCTTGTTCCGAACCCGTTCGGGGCTGGCACCCCGATTGGTGAGCGGCGCCGCCTATGGCTCCTGGCCGGCATAGACCTTGGGCACTTCCTTGCCGGCCAGCACCCGCAGGGCGCCCTTGGCCAGGGCCCCCATCTCGTTCTCCCCCGGGTAGACCGTGACCCCGCAGCCCACCGCGGCCACCGAGCGCTTGATGAACTCCACCGTGACCTTGCACCGGGCCATGCCCCCGGTGAGCAGGATCCGGTCCACCTTCTCGCCGCCGAAGGCGGGGAGCAGGGAGGTGATCCACCTGGAGACCTGGTAGGCCATGGCGTCCATCACCTCCACCACCTCCGCGTCGCCGGCCAGGTAGCGCTTCTCCAGGTCCCGCAGGTCGGCGCTGCCCAGCAGGTCGATGAGGCCGCCCCGGCCCTTGTTGAGTTTTTTGAGCTCGTCCTTGGTGTACTTGCCGGAGAAGCACAGGTCGATGAGCTGGCCCACCGGCAGGGAGCCGGAGCGCTGGGGGGTGAACGGGCCCTCGCCGTCCAGGGCGTTGTTCACGTCCAGGTAGCGGCCCCGGTTATGGGCGCCCACGGAGATGCCCCCGCCCATGTGGGCGACGATCACGTTGACCCGCTCGTAGAAGGTCTGCTGATCCTCGGCGTAGCGCCGGGCGGTGGCGATCTGGTTCAGGGCGTGGCTGATGATCTTGCGGCGGATGCACTTGAGGCCGGTGATCTTGGCCATCCCAGGCACTTCGTCCACCACCACCGGGTCGATGATGAAGGCCGGGCGGCCGGTGCCGGCCACCAGCTCCCGGGCGATCAGGCCGCCCAGGTTGGAGGCGTGGTCCCCCTGCACCCCCTGCATCAGGTCCCGGGCCATGGCCTCGTTCACTGTGTAGGTGCCGTGGCACACCGGCCGCAGCACGCCGCCGCGCCCGGCCACCGCGTCCAGGCTGTCCACCGACAGGCCGTGCTGGGCCAGGAAGGCCAGGATGGCGTCCTTGCGGAAGGCGAACTGGGCGGTGACCGGCTGGCCCTCGAAGGGCATCAGCTCCTTTTGGGAGTGCTGCAGTTCCTGGGTGAAGCGCTCCTGGTCCCCTTCGTACACGGCGATCTTGGTGGAGGTGGAGCCGGGGTTGACGGCCAGCACCCGGTAGCGGCGGAATAAGGTGTCCTTGGGGGTCTCGCTCCAGGCGCCGTAGCGGTACATGCGCACCATGGAGGCCTTCACC
>CAWFOJ010000235.1:0-6781 GCA_963816585.1 uncultured Holophagaceae bacterium
TAGCAGCAGGTGCTGGAGGGCCCCCAGGGCGGCGCCCGTGGGCGCCCGGCAGCTTCCTGGACGGCGCCGCCCGGGAGCGCCTGGAAGGCGAGGCCCCCGGCATCGGTTTCCAGGTGACCCGCGAGGCCGCGGCGGCGGCCCGGGTGGGCATCAGCCAGGCGGACTGGGGCATCGCCGCCACCGGCACCCTGGTGGCGGACGCCGCCCCGGTGGAACAGCGGCTGGTCTCCACCCTCCCGCCCATCCACGTGGCCCTGGCCCGGACCGGCAGGATCCTGCCGGACCTGGCCGGAGCCATGGACCACCGGATCCGGCTCGGTCCGCCTACATTTCCTTCATCACCGGCCCCAGCCGCACCGCCGACATCGAGCGGGTGCTCACCATCGGCGCGCACGGGCCGGAGCGGCTGATCGTAGTGTTCGTGGATGATCCGGAGAGGGGGCAGTGATGCAATCGACCTTCAGGAAGTCCATCAGCGTCGCCCTCCACAACCCCAACCTCGCCGGCGCCCTGGGGCGGTTCTCCGAGGCCTACCGGGAGGCCGGGCCAAGGCCTACGAGGGCATCGACTTCGAGGCTGTGCGGGCGCGCATCCGGGAGGTCAAGTCCGACGCCGCCGGCCGCCTGGATGAGCTGGCGGAGACCTTCAAGCGCAAGGCCGAGGCCCGGGGCGCCAAGGTGTTCCGCGCCAGCGACCCGGCCCAGGTGAGGCAGTACATCCTGGACCTGGCCAAGGCCCGGGGCGTGACCCGGATCGTCAAGTCCAAGTCCATGGCCTCGGAGGAGATCCACCTCAACGCGCACCTGCGGGAGGGGCGGCATCGAGGTGGCCGAGACCGACCTGGGGGAGTGGATCATCCAGCTGGCCGGCCAGACCCCGTCCCACATGGTCATGCCCGCCATCCACATGACCAAGGAGGAGGTCACCGAGGTGTTCAACCAGGAGGTGGAGCCCGGGCAGACCCCGGACATCCCCAAGCTGGTGAAGTTCGCCCGGGCCAAGCTGCGCCCCAAGTTCCTGGAGGCGGACATGGGCATCTCCGGGGCCAACATCGCGGTGGCCGAGACCGGCAGCCTGGTGATCGTCACCAACGAGGGCAACGCCCGCCTGGTCACCACCCTGCCCCGGATCCACGTGGCCATCGTCGGGGTGGAGAAGCTGGTGGCCGCCTTCCGGGACATGGAGCCCATCCTCACCGCCCTGCCCCGCAGCGCCACCGCCCAGCTGCTCACCAGCTACGTGTCCATCATCACCGGACCGGTGCCCAACACGGACGGGACCCCCAAGGAACTGCACATCATCCTCATGGACAACCGGCGTATCGGACATGGCCCGGGACCCCAAGTTCAAGCAGGCGCTCCAGTGCATCCGCTGCGCCTCCTGCCTGAACGTGTGCCCGGTGTTCCGCCTGGTGGGCGGGCACGTGTTCGGCAAGACCTACACCGGTGGCATCGGCACCATCCTCACCGCCTGGTTCGACGCCCTGAAGCAGTCCGAGGACATCCAGGGGCTGTGCATCCAGTGCGGCAACTGCAAGGTGGTCTGCCCGGGCATGATCGACATCCCCGAGCTGATCCTGGAACTGCGCCGGCGCCTGGCGGTGGAACAGGGGCAGCCGGCCCTGCAGAAGGCCATCTTCGCGGTGGTGAACAACCGGCGCATGTTCCATGCGGTGCTGCGGGCCGCCTACCTGGGCCAGAAGCCCTTCGCCAAGGACGGGTTCATCCGCCACCTGCCCTTCTTCCTGGGCCAGCTCACCGAGTTCCGCAGCCTGCCGGCCATCGCCCCGGTGCCGTTCCGGGACCTGGTGAAGCGCATCCGGCAGCCCAAAGGCCGGGAGAAGGCCGCGTTCTATTCCGGCTGCCTGATCGATTTCTCCTACCCGGAACTGGGCGAGGCGGTGGTGCGGATCCTGAACAAGGCCGGCATCGAAGTGGTCTTCCCGGAGGGGCAGACCTGCTGCGGCGCGCCCGCCCGCTACAGCGGCGCCTACGAGGTGGCGGCCCAGAACGCCCAGGACAACATCCAGGCGCTGCTGGCCGAGGACGTGACCTGGGTGGTGTCCGCCTGCCCCACCTGCACCGTGGCCCTCAAGCAGGACTTCGCGGCCGTGTTCGAGAGCCTGGGCATGACCGCCCGCCTGGAGGGCGCGGCCCGCCTGGCCGCCAAGGCGGTGGACTTCTCCACCCTGGTCCGGCGCCTGGTGGACGAAGGCCGCCTGACCTTCAAGGACGGGGCGGACCTGGGCCAGGTTCACCTACCACGACTCCTGCCACCTCAAGCGCACCCTGGACGCCTGCCAGGCCCCCCGGGACCTGCTGGCCAAGGCCGGCTACGGCTGGCGGAGATGACCGAGTGCGACATGTGCTGCGGCATGGGCGGCTCCTACTCCCTTAAGCTGCCGGAGCTCTCGGCCCCGATCCTGGAGCGCAAGCTGACCAACATCAAGGCTGCCCAGGTCCCCCTGGTGGCCATGGACTGCCCGGGCTGCGTCATGCAGATCCGGGGCGGGCTCGACAAGGACGGCGCCCGGGTGCGGGTGGAACACACCGCCCGGCTGCTGGCGGAGCGGCTGGAGTAGGCCGTGGTCCCCCATCCCTACGTCGTCCAGCTGTTCCAGACCCTGTCGGCCTTCCTGGTCCTGTTCTACCTGTACTGCGAGTCGCCCGCCTTCCAGCCGCTCATCGCCGACGGCGCCCGGTCCCGGGGCAAGGTGCGCCTGTACCTGCTGTTCACCGCCATCACCATCCTGGGCAACTACCTGGGCACGCCGGTGCTGCGGGGCGGCGCCCTGCTCAACGCCCGGGCGGTGGGCTCGACCCTGGCGGGGCTCCTGGGCGGCCCGGTCCTGGGGACCCTGGTGGGGATCACCGCGGGGCTGCACCGCATGACCCTCGGCGGCGCCGCCGCCTTCGCGGGGGCCGTGGCCACCACCCTGGAGGGGTTCGCGGGAGGGATGATCCACCGGTCCTTGAGGGACCGCCCGGAGCTGCTCCTCACCAAGAAGGTGGCCTTCCTGACCGTGCTGGCGGGGGAGATCGTGCACATGGGCATCGTGCTGGCCCTGACCCGCCCCTACGGCGCCGCGGTGGACATCGTCAAGGTGATCAGCCTGCCCATGATCCTGATGAACCCCCTGGGGGCGGCCCTGCTCATGGCCGTGCTCATGCACCGCCAGCGGGACCTGGACCGGGTCGCCGCCGGCTCCTCCGCCGCCGCCCTGCGGGTGGCCCAGCGGGCCCTGGGCCCCATGTCCCGGGGCTTCGGCCCGGGCATGGCGGGTGAGATCGCCGCCATCGTCCAGGAGGAAACCGGGGTGGGCGGGGTGGCGGTCACGGACACCGAGCGGGTGCTGGGCTACATGGGCATCGGCGCCGACCACCATGGGCCCGGTGTGGCCATCTCCTCCCAGCTCACCCGCCAGGCCATCGCCTCCGGCTCGGTGGTGTTCGCGGACGGGGAGCACCAGGCCTACCACTGCGCCCTGGCCCCGGCCTGCCCCATCCATTCGGCGCTCATCGTGCCCCTGCAGCTGGACGGCACGGTCATCGGCACCGTGCAGCTGTTCGAGCCCCGCAGCCGGCGCTTCCTGAAGCTGAACCGCACCCTGGGCGAGGGGATCGGCGACCTGCTCTCCGCCCAGCTGCTCCAGGCCCGCTACCAGGAGCAGAAGAACCTGCTGGTGCTGGGCGAGCTGAGGCTGCTCCAGGCCCAGGTGAACCCGCACTTCCTGTTCAACTCCCTGAACACCATCGCGGCGGTCCTGCGCAAGGACCCCGGCCGGGGCCGGGAGCTGGTCTTCCACCTGTCCAACTATTTCCGCAAGAACCTCAAGCGCAGCAGTTCCCTTTCCACCCTGGAGGAGGAGCTGGAGCACGTGCGGGCCTACCTGGAGATCGAGAAGGCCCGCTTCGAGGGCCTGCGGGTGGAGGTGGACGTGCCCCCGGAACTGCTGCAGGTGCGCGTTCCCACTTTCACTCTGCAGCCCCTGCTGGAGAACGCCATCAAGCACGGCATCGCCGAACTGCTCTCCCCCGGCGTGGCCCGCATCCGGGCCCGGGAGGAGGACGGGCAGGTGCGCATCGACGTGGAGGACAACGCCGGCACCTTCGAGCCGGGCGGGCGCGCCAAGGACGGCCTGGGCCTGCAGATCGTGGAGAAGCGCATCCGCAACGTGATGGGGGCCGCCGCGGGCCTGGACATCCACTGCGAGCCCAACCGCCTGACCCGGGTCACCGTCCGGGTTCCGCTCGCCCAGCCCGGGCAGCCCTGGCCGCACTGATAGAATCGATTGATCGCGGCGGGAGGAGCATGGCGTTGGTCTTGGCGGGCTGGGCGGCCCTGTGCTACGGGGTGGCCGATTTCTGCGGCGGCTTCGCGGCGCGCCGCAGCGCCCTGCTCCCGGTGCTGGTGCTGTCCCAGGCGGCCGGGACCCTGGTGGCCGTGGTGGCAGCCTTGGCCCTGGGCCAGGGGGCCTGTTCCCGGGCGGACCTGGGCTGGGGCTTCCTGGCGGGGGCCACCGGATCCCTGGGGCTGTTCCTGCTGTACGGCGGCCTCGCCCGCAGCATCGTGGCCATCGTCTCGCCCGCCTCGGCGATGGTGGCCGCCATCTTCCCGGTGCTGTTCGGGCTGCTCCTGGGGGAGCGGCCCCCGGTTCCGGCGGTGGCGGGCGCGGCGCTGTGCTTCCCGGCCATCCTCCTGCTCACCTGGGAGGGGGACCGCACGATCCGCGGGGGGCAGGCCGCCCGCGCCGCCCTGGGCTACGGGATCCTGGCGGGGCTGGGCTTCGGCTGCTTCTTCATCACCCTTTCCCGGGCCCACGCCCAGGCGGGGGCCTGGCCCCTGGTGGCGGCCCGGGCCGCCTCCCTCACGGCCTTCACGGGCGCCCTGCTGGTTTCCCGGCAGCCCTTCCGGGTCTCCCGGGCGGACCTTCTCCCGGCTCTGGCCTCGGGCGCCGCGGACATGGGCGCCAACGTGCTCTTCCTGCTGGCCGTCCACGGGGGAATGCTGTCCCTGGTGGCGGTCATCACCTCCCTGTACCCGGCCCCCACGGTGCTCCTGGCCGGGATCTTCATGCACCAGCGGGTCCCCCCCATCCGCCTGGCCGGCCTGGCCCTGGCCCTCGCGGGGGTCGCCCTGATCAGCCTGCGGTGACCGGCTCCCGGATGCGCACCAGAAAGGCATGGGAAAGCGCCCAGTCGCGGGTCGTATCCAGCTTCAACGCCCTGGATCGGGATTCAGCACCCAGCGAGAAGTCGGACCAAGCTGGCCCTTGACCGTTCGTGAAAAATTCGCAGAATCTTTCTCGTGAGCACAAAGAATAAGCCCCGGGTCCTTGCACCGTGACGAACGAACGTCCGGGAGAGGGCCACCGGGGACAACGTCTCAGCTTTAGAGAGCCAGGAGGAATTTTGCAACATTTTTTAAACCTGTTCAAGGCGCTATCCCATCAAAGAATCGAAACATATCGTTTAAATGCAACAGATATGGACCGTGACCTCGCGGCAAGGTACTTGTGGAATGTCGCTTTGGCGGAATCTCTCCTGCCTTGCCTTCAGTTCGTGGAGGTGACCTTACGGAATGCCATCCATCACGCCGGGTGCAACATGGGCCCGGATTGCACTCCGGTCCCCTTCCAGTCCACTGAACGCGAACGCGTTCAGTGAACACCGGGGCGCCATGGAGGGACCCGGACCACCCCGCCGTCACACCCCTAGCCGCAATGCAGATGCCGGTTCACCAGCGCCTTCAGCGAGTCCGCATTGCCGAACAGCCGCTCGCTCATGTTGAAGTCGTCGAAGGCCTTGAGGCCCTTGATGATGGAGTCGATCAGCCCGGACGGGAACACCCCGCCCTCCTGGTACCGGGCCCGTTCCTGCTCCAGGCACTGGGCCGATTCGCAGCAGGATGCGGGCAGCTGCTTGAGGCCCGCCACCTTGGAGGCGTCGGCCTGGACGTAAAGCTGGTCGGCCACCTTGAGGGCGTCCGGGTGCTCCAGCCCGTGGCGGGCGGCCACGGCCATTCCGGCCAGGAGGAGATGCACGTTGGCGCTGCCGTCCGGGCTGCGCAGCTCCACGGTCTGGGTGTCCTCCCAGGTCCGGTCCAGGGCCGGCTCCAGAGGATTGGCGTTCCGCAGCATCTTGTCCCCGATGCCCTGCCAGCCCAGGGGCACCCGCACCATCACCGAGCGGTTCCGGTCCCCCCAGCAGATGCTGGTGGGCGCCTCCTGGTGGGGCACCAGGCGCAGGAAGGAGGTGGGGACGGTGTTGCCGAAGGCGGTGAGGGACTCGGCGCTGGTCAGGAACCCGGCGATCACCTTGCGGGCGGTGTCGGTGAGGCCGCGGCCGTCGGCCATGGCGTTGACACCGTCGCGCATGAACCGGGTGTGGATGTGCAGCCCGCTGCCCGCCTGCCCGGCAATGATCTTGGGGGCGTAGCTCACCTCCAGGTTGTGCCGGTAGGCCACCTCGCGCAGGGCCCACTTGGCGGTCACCAGCTGGTCGGCGGCCTCCTCGATGGCCACCGGCAGGAACTCGATCTCGTGCTGCACCATTTCCAGGTCGCCGGAGATGATGTTGCCCACCTCCGCGTGGCCGTACTTGATGCTGCCGCCCATCTCGCTGATCACCTGCATGGCCTCCCGGCGCACCAGGCCCCATTTGGAGAACGGGTGCGATTCGTGGTAGCCCTTCTGCTCGACGATCGGGTAGATCCGGTCCACCTCCGAGAACAGGTGGTCCTCCAGCTCGCCCAGCGCCTCCATCACCAGCCAGCAATTCGT
>CAWFOJ010000236.1:0-4182 GCA_963816585.1 uncultured Holophagaceae bacterium
CAGGGCCCGCTTGGCCCAGTGCCAGGCTTCGATCTCCTCCAGGATCCGGGGCTTGCGGGCGCCGGAGCCGTGGCCCATGGCCATGTGGCCGAGTTCGTGGGCCAGGGTCAGGGTGAGCCGTTCCCGGGTGGCCTTCACGGGCAGCAGGATCACCGGCACGTCCGTGAGGCCGTCGGGCAGGGCCGCCGGGCGCCGCGCCGCCGGAGCCAGGAACAGGCCGCACAGGATGTCCATGTAGCGGACGTGGGCCCCCATGTCCCGGGCCAGGGCTTCCAGTTCCTCCAGTTCCATGGTGCGCCTCGACCCCCCGCCAGCCGGAGTCTGCCCTATTGGATGCGCCCCGGCCCTTCCCGGAGACCAAGCCCGTCGATTTGTCGGCTGGCCCTTGGGGTCAATGAAATTGATGGCTGCTTTTCGGAAAAAACCGGCCTATCCTTGGCCGTCCACGCCGCGGAAGGGGGTCGCCCATGCGCTACCGGTTGTTCGGCCGTTCGGGATTGCGGGTTTCGGAGCTGTGCCTGGGAGCCATGACCTTCGGCAGCGACTGGGGCTGGGGGGCGGACCACGCCCAGAGCCGGGCCATGTTCGATGCCTACGCGGAGGCCGGGGGCACCTTCATCGACACCGCCAACCACTACACCGGGGGCACCAGCGAGACCTACGTGGGGGAATTCATCCGGCCCGAGCGGCACCGGTTCGTCCTGGCCACCAAATACACCCTGAACGCCCAGCCGGAAAACCCCAACGCCGGGGGCAACCACCGCAAGAGCCTGGTGCAGGCCCTGGAGGGCAGCCTGCGCCGGCTGGGCACCGACTATGTGGACATCTACTGGGTCCATGCCTGGGACTTCCTCACCCCGGCCGAGGAGATCATGCGCGCCCTGGACGACCAGGTGCGGGCGGGCAAGGTGCTCTACGTGGGCGTGTCCGACGCCCCGGCCTGGGCGGTGGCCCGGGCCAACACCCTGGCCCAGTTCCGGGGCTGGACTCCTTTCGCGGGGCTGCAGATCCAGTACAGCCTGGTGGAGCGGACCCCCGAGCGGGAACTGCTGCCCATGGCCGCCGCCCTGAACCTGGCGGTGGCCGCCTGGAGCCCCCTGGGGGGCGGCGTGCTCACCGGCAAGTACCCCCCAGGCCAGCCCCGGCCCACGGACACCCGGTTCAGCACCGGCGGTTGGGGGGACACCTTCCTCACCGAGCGCAACCTCGCCGTCGCCGAGGCGGTCGCCGCCGTGGCCCGGGACCTGGGCCGCAGCCCGGCCCAGGTGGCCCTGGCCTGGCTGCGCCAGCGCCCGGGCAACGTGGTGGTGCCGATCCTGGGCGCCCGCAGGCTGGACCAGCTCAAGGACAACCTGGGCTGCCTGGACCTGACCCTGGCCGAAGGTCACCTGGCCCGGCTGGAGGCGGTCAGCCAGGTGGCGCTGGGCTTCCCCCACGACTTCCTGGCCTCCCCCATGGTGCGCCAGCTGGTGCACGGCACGGCCAAGGTGGACCCGTAGCCGCGGCGACGGTCAATCCCCCCCGCCCACCTCCAGGCTCACCTGCACCTTCTTCCCTCCCCGGATCACGTCCAGCTGCACCCGGCTCCCCGGCGGCAGCACCTCCACCCGGTCCAGCAGCCCGTCCAGGTCCTGCACCGGGGTGCCGTTCACCCCCACGATCACGTCCCCCAGGGCGAAGCCCCGGAAGGTGCGGGTGAGGCCCTGCAGCCCGGCCCGCGCGGCGGGGCTGCCCCGGCGCACCCGGGCCACCACCACGCCCTTGGGCACGTCCGGGGACACCGCCAGGTTCTCGGGGAGGGGATCGAAGCCCAGGTCCAGGCGGCGCAGGTGGCCCTTGCTGATGAGCTGGGGCACGACGCGGTTGACCGTGTCCACCGGCACGGCGAAGCCGATGCCGGCGGAACTGCCGCTGGTGCTCTGGATGGCGGTGTTCACCCCGATCAGGCGCCCGGCGCTGTCCAGCAGGGGGCCGCCGGAATTGCCCGGGTTGATGGCGGCGTCGGTCTGGATCACGCCGGAGATGCGCCGCCGGGTGGCGCTCTGGATCTCCCGCCCCAGGGCGGACACCACGCCGGTGGTGAGGGTCTGGTCCAGGCCGAAGGGGTTGCCGATGGCCAGGACCCGCTGGCCCACCTGCAGGTCCGAGGACGTGCCGATGGGGATCGGCCGCAAGGACTTGGCGGGGGCCTTGATGAGCAGCACCGCCAGGTCCTTCTCCGGCGCCACCCCGATCACCTTGGCGGCCAGGCGGGTGCCGTCCGCCAGGGCCGCCTCCACCTCCTGGGCGTCCTCCACCACGTGGTAGTTGGTGACGATGTGCCCATGCTCGTCCCAGATGAAGCCCGAGCCGGTGCCGGTGGGCACCGCCTGCACGTCCAGGGAGAAGAAGTTCTGCTGGTAGCTCATGGACGTGAGGTAGACCACCGAGACCCGGGCCTCCTTGAAGCGGTTCACCACCTCCTGCTCGGCGGCGGGCAGGGGGCCCCGGGGGGTGACGGGGCGGGGCAGGGCGGGGGAGCGGGGCATCACCTGGCCCACGCACCAGCCCGCCAGCAGGCCGGCGCCCAGGATGACCGAGAAGGCGACGGATCTGCGCATCGCTCAGCCTCCTAGGGCGCCCCCAGCTCCCAGCGGGTGCGCTCCAGCCAGACCATCACTTCCTTGTCCCGGTCGTCCTTGCCCTGGTAGCGCATCTTCACCGGGCCCTTGGCGTCCCTGCTGGTGACTTTCACGCCCTGGAAATCGCCCGAAACCAGCAGCTGGTAAAGGGCCGAGGGGGTGCCCACCTTCGGCAGGAAGGGCAGGGACATGGCGGCGAAGCTTTCCGCCCGCTCATCCACCTTCCGGCGGGGGATCTGCAGGCGGTAGCCGGCGGCGCTGTCGCCTTCCAGGAGCACGAGACGCTCGCCGAGGCCCTGCAGTTCCACGATCGTGCGCCCGGAACCCGGGTCCAGGAGCACGTTGAGGATGCCCTTGCCCTGGCCGTCGGCGCCGGCGTAGCCCCACTTGTACTGCGCCTTCAGGGTCGGGGCGGGGGCCGGGGCCTCCGTCGCGGCGCCGGGCTGGGGGGGCGGTGCCGGCTCCTGGGCGGCCAGGGCCCCGGCCAGGGCCAGGGCGGAAAACAGATGTCGGCTGGTGACCGTCACGGATTGCCTTCCTCCTCATCGCTGTCATCGGAACCTTCATCGGCGGCCGGCTGGTTGTCGTGGTCCTCGGCGGCGGCCTGGAGGGCCCGGTCCCTGGCCAGTCGGGTGCGCAGGCTCTGCACCTGCTCCTCCAGGGCCTTGCGGTCCGGGAAGGCGAACGCCAGGGCCCGTTCCCACTCGTCCAGGGCGTCCTGCGGGCGGTCCAGCTTGAGCAGGGCTTCGCCCAGGTGCCGGTGGATCTCCGGGCTGAAGGGGGCCATTTCCGACGCCTTGCGCAGGGCCGCCTCGGCCTCCTGGGTCTTGCCCTGCTTGAACAGCACCCAGCCCCAGCTGTCCATGGTGGAGCTGTTGGTGGGGTCCTGGTCCAGGGCCGACTTGATCAGGCGCGCCGCCTCGTCCAGGTTCCCGCCCTGTTCCAGCAGGGAGAAGCCCAGGTTGTTCTGGAGGATGGGATGCCCGGGATCCAGCTTCTGGCCCTCCCGCAGGACCTGGATGGCCTGGTCCGGCTGGCCCAGGTTCTGCAGGGCGTTGGCCTGCAGCAGGAGCAGTTCCACGTCCGGCGCGGGCCCGGCCTTGCGCGCCTTCTGCACCGTGTCCAGGCAGCGGTCCCAGGCGCGGAACTCGGCCCACAGCTCGGCGGTGGCTTCCAGGTCCAGCTGGGCCAGGGCGCGCCGGGACTCGGACTGGAAGAACCGGTTGTCATCGAACACCTTGGGCGGAAGCTTGGCGGCCCGCTTGAACAGGTCCCGCCGGGGGAACCGGGCCATGCCGTCCCTCAGGGCGCCGCGCGCCCCCTTCCAGTCCTGCACCTCGATGAAGGCCTGGGCCCGCAGGGCCAGCACCTGGGGCTGGCTGGCCAGGTCCGGCCAGCCGGCCGTCAGGTCCAGCAGGTCCTTGGGCCGCCCGGAAAGGAGCAGGCAGGTGGCGTACAGCTCCCGCGCCGGGGCCAGCAGGGACGGGTCCTCCTGGGAATGCTCCAGGGTCGGGAGCAGGTCCTTCCAGCGCGCCTCCGCTTCGGGCAAGCTGCCGAGCTT
>CAWFOJ010000237.1:0-6952 GCA_963816585.1 uncultured Holophagaceae bacterium
GATGTATTGCTCACCTGGACCTCCTGGGCCTGAGCCCCATCCTGGCGGTGGTGCCGGACAACCGCGATCCCAAGCTGGTGGCGGGTCCGCCCCGGGCCGACTTCTGGGAACGGGTGCGCCGGTGGCAGGCCAAGGGCTGGACCATCGCCATGCACGGCTACCAGCACCGTTACGTGACCCGGGAGGCCGGCATCATCGGCCTGAACCGCCGCAGCGAATTCGCCGGCCTGCCCCGCCACGAACAGGAGCGCAAGCTTTCCGCGGGGCTGGCGATCTTCCGGAAGCAGGGGGTGCGGGTGGACGCCTGGGCGGCGCCGGCGCACTCCTTCGACCGCACCACCGTCGACCTGCTGGTGGGCCTGGGCATCACCGTCATCAGCGACGGCTTCTGGCACCTGCCGTTCACGGAGGACGGGCGGGTCACCTGGGTGCCCCAGCAGATCTGGCACTTCATCCCGAGGCCGGCGGGCGTGTGGACCGTCTGCAGCCACCCCAACGCCTGGAGCGCCGCCGACCTGGACCACTACATGGCGGACCTGGAACGGTATTCCGACCGCATCGCCAGCCTCTCCCAGGTGCTGGAACGCTACGGCTCGCGCACCCCGTCCATGGGGGACCGGATCACCGGCTGGTTCGAAACCTACTGGCGGCACGGCCTGCGCCAGCGGCTCGCCCGCGCCGTGAAAGCCGGCCTGCGCATGGAGGGCCGGCACGCATGAGCCCACCCTCCCTCCTTCCCCCGCCCGGCGATCGCCATGGCTGAAAAGACCCGAGTTCTGTTCCTGATCCCGTCCCTGGCCGCCGCCGGTGCGGAGCGCCAGTTGTGCGAACTGGTCCGGAACATGGACCCGCAGCGCTTCGAGATCCACGTGGCGGTCTTCTACGACCCGGCCGACTGCAGCGGCGGCGACCTCACCCAGGACATCGCCGGGCTGCCCCACGTCCACCTGCACAGCCTGCACAAACGGCGGGGCCTGCTCGGGTGGCTGGTGGCGCTGCCGCGGGCGCTGCGCCTGGCCCGCCGGATCGACCCGCACATCCTGCACGGCTATCTGGACGGCAACCTGGCGGCCCTGGCGGCGGGACTGCCCCTGCGCAAGCCCCTGGTGTGGGGCATCCGGGCCACCGTCACCGATCCCGCCCAGCTCAGCCGCCTGGCCCTGGGCGTGTTCCGGGCCACCCTCTGGAGTTCCAGGTTCGTGGACCTGGTGATCTTCAACTCCCATGCGGGGCTCGCCAACCATGTGGCCCTGGGGCTGCGCGCTCCCCGGCGCATGGTGATCCCCAACGGCTTCGACATGGACCGGTTCCGCCCGGACCCGGAGGCCGGCGCCCGGCAGAAGGAGGCCTGGGAGTTCCCGCCCGGCACTCCCCTGGTGGGCATCGTCGGGCGGCTGAACCCGGTCAAGGACCACCCCACTTTCCTGCGCGCCGCCGCCAGGCTGGCCGAGGCACGCCCGGACCTTCGCTTCGTCTGCGTCGGGGCCGGACCCGCCGCCTATGCGGAACGGCTCCGGGAGCTGGCCCGCGGCCTGGGCATCGGCGACCGGGTCCGGTGGACCGGGAACGCCGACGACATGCCGGCAGTCTACAACGCCCTCGCCCTGCTGATGCTCACCTCCACGGACGAGGGCTTCCCCAACGTGATCGGGGAGGCCATGGCCTGCGGGGTGCCCTGTGTGGCTACCCGGGTGGGCGACGCGGCGCTGCTCATCGGCGACACTGGCCTGGTCGTTCCCGCCGGGGACGACGAAGCCCTGGCCAGGGGCGCCCTGGACCTCCTGGAGGAGCCCCCGGCAGCAAGGCTGGCCCGCAGCGAGGCGGTGAGCGAGCGCATCCGGGCCGCCTTCAGCTGCCAGGCCCTGGCCCGGACCACCGAGACCGCCCTGCTGGGCCTGCTGGCCGGGACGCCGCTCCCGGCGGGAGGGACCGAATGATGGACATCGCCTTCCTCGTCACCTCCCTGGACCGGGGCGGCGCCGAAACCCAGCTGGTGCGCATCGCCACCACCCTGCGCCGGCGCGGCTGGCGGGTGGGGGTCCTCACCCTGATGCCCTCCGACGCCCTGAAGCAGGACCTGGACGAAGCGGAGATCCCCTGCGTGCCGTGCCTGGACGCCCGGGACCGCATCCCCTGGCGGTCCGCCGCGCGCCTGTTCCGGCAACTGCGCCGGTGGCGGCCGGTGGTCCTGGCCACCTTCAATTTCCCCGCGGACGTCTTCGGCCGCATCTGCGGGCGGACGGCGGGCGTGCCCGCCATCGTCTCCGCCGTGGGCACGACCCACATCAAGACGTCCCTGCGGCGCCGGTTCTACCGCTGGTCGGAGTTCCTCATCGCCAGGACCGTGGCCAACTCCAAGGCCGCCGCCATGGCCATGACGGCCAGGAAGATCCTCACCCCGGCCAAGACCCAGGTCATCCCCAACGGGCTGGATTTCGCCGCCTTCTCCGGGCTGCCGTCCCGGGAGGAGCTGAGGGCCGGCCTGGGCGTGGCGGATTCGGAATTCCTCTGGGTGGCGGTGGGCAACCTGCGCCCTGCCAAGGACTACCCGAACCTCCTCAACGCGGCGGCGCGCTGCGCCACCCTCGGCGGCGCGTTCCGGCTCCAGGTGGTGGGCGAAGCCCAGCCCGGCCCCGGGCGCAACGCCATGGCCGTCCCCCACCACGAGGTCCTGCGCCAGCGGGTCGGGGAGCTGGGCCTGGAGGGGACGGTCCAGTTCCTGGGCGGGCGCGGGGACGTGCCCCGGATCCTCAAGGCCGCCGACGGCTTCGTGCTGTCCTCGGCCTGGGAGGGCATGCCCAACACCTTGATGGAGGCCATGGCCTCGGGCCTGCCGGTGGTGGCCACCGACGTGGGCGACGTGCGGGAACTGGTGGAGGACGGCGCGTCCGGCTTCGTGGTCCCCCCCGGCGACCCCCAGGCCCTGGCGGAGCGGATGCTGGCGGTGATGGCCATGGACCCGGAAGACCGCGTGGCCATGGGCGCCCGGGGCCGGGAACGGGTGCACGCCGGGTACGACAACGAGCGGGTGGTGGACCGGTGGGAGGACCTGTTCCGCGACCTGGTGACCCGGAAGGTTCCGGACCACCTCCTGCCCACCCACCACCCGCCGGTGGCCTCCGGCGCGTAATCGTGCAGGTCCCGGACGGCTCTCCGGGCTGGCCCAGGGTCCAGAGGGCCCGCTTCGAGCGGGGCCTGAGTCCTTCCGCTTCGCGCCGGCCCTTGAGTTTGGGGGGCGTTTCAAGCCTTGCCGGCGAACCCATGGCTGGATGAACCGGTTGCCGCAATGTCCGGGTCGGCCGCCACCAGCCCCATGGCCGACAGGATCACGGCGTTCACTTGGTGCACGTCGTACTTGGCGGCGGCGTACAGCCGCCCGGCCACGCCCATGCGCGCCGCCAGGCCCGGGTCGTCCAGGAACCGCTCCATGGCCTGGGCCAGGGCCCCGGCGTCCTGCACCGGCACCAGGAACCCGGTCTGCCCTGGGATGACGGTCTCCCGGCACCCGGGGGCGTCGGTGGTGACCACGGCCCGGGCGCAGGCCATGGCCTCCAGCACCGAGCGCGGCGTGCCCTCCCCGTGGCTGGGCAGCACGAACACGTGGGCTTCCGCCAGGACGGGCCGCACGTCCTGGGTGGAGCCCCGGTAGTCCAGGGACCCCTCCCGGACCCACTGGTCCACCAGCTCCGGGGGCACGCCGGACGGGTTGGAGTCGAACGGGCCCACCAGCACGAACCGGGCCTCCGGGTGGCGGGCCTTGAGCCGGCGCGCCGCCTCGGCGAATTCCGGCACCCCCTTGTCCCGGGATACCCGCGCCACCATGAGGAAGGTCGTGGGCCCGGGCGGCAGGGGCGCCGGGGCGAACTGGGCCAGGTCGACCCCGGAGCCGTTGATGAGGGTCACCCGGCAGCCGGGGGCCAGGAGGCGGTGGGACTCGAAGAAGGCCCGGTTGTCCGGGTTCTGGAAGAACACTCCTTCGGTCCTGGCAAGGCTCAGCCGGTAGAGGGCCCTGGCCACCCACGCCAGGGCCTTCCCGGGCACGTCGCGGGCCTCCAGGGCCGAACCGGCGCCGGTGATCATGGCGTAGCGGTGGGGCACGCCGGCCCAGGCGGCTGCCAGGGTTCCGTAGATGACCGGCTTGATGGTGTAGCTCAGCAGCACGTCGGGGCGGAGCTCCCGGAACAGCGCCGCCAGGGTGCGCAGGCAGCGCAGGTCGGCCACCGGGTTGAGCCCGGTGCGGCCCAGGGGCACCGCCCGGAACGCCACCCCCATGGCCGCCAGCTGGGCCTGCACCGCTCCGGGCTCTTCGCCCAGGCTGAGCACCGGGTCGACCTCGGGGGCCAGGGCGGTGACCTGGTGGCCCTGGGTCACCATGGCCTGGAGCATGGTTCCCCGGAATCTCACCAGGGACGGCGCGAACCCGCCGAACACCGCGATCTTCATTCCCGTCTCCGGAAAGCCCCTCCCGGGCCGCCGCGGCAGGTCAACGCACGTGCTCCAGGTACCAGCCCAGCGCCTCGTCCATTCCGCGCTTGACGTCGGTACTCCGGCAGGTAGCCCAGGAGCCGCGCCGCCTTGCTGATGTCCGCCTGGGAATGGGCGATGTCGCCGTCCCGGAACGGGCCGTAGCGTGGCCTGGCCGCGGCCGCCTGGGGTGGATCCGGGCCAGCCCGTCCCGGATCAGCCGGAACAGCTGGTTCAGGGTGGTGCGCCCGCCGAAGGCCACGTTGTAGACCTGGCCGGCGGCCTCCGGGCCGGCGGCGGCGGCCAGCAGGTTGGCCTGGACCGCGTTCTGGACATAGCAGAAGTCGCGGCTGTTCTCTCCGTCGCCGTTGATGACGCACTCGGCCCCGCGCAGCATGCGGGCGATCCAGAGGGGGATCACCGCGGCATAGGGCCCCTCCGGGTCCTGGCGCCGGCCGAACACGTTGAAATAGCGCAGGCCGACGATCCGCATCCCGTAGCAGCGGCCGAAGACCTTGGCGTAGAGCTCGTTCACCGCCTTGGTCACGGCGTACGGGGACAGGGGCTCGCCCGTGCTGTCCTCCACCTTGGGCAGGCCCGGGTGGTCGCCGTAGACCGCGCTGGAGGACGCGTAGACGAACCGGGATACGCCGGCATCCCGGCCGGCCACCAGCAGGTTGACGAACCCGTCCACGTTGGACTGGTGGGTGCCGACGGGATCGGCGATGGACCTGGGCACCGAGCCCAGGGCCGCCTGGTGCAGCACCGCTTCCGTCCCTTCGCAGGCCCGGCGGCAGTCCTCCAGGCTGCGGATGTCCCCGCGGATGAAGGTGAAGCGCCGCCAGGCCGCGGCCGGGACGGCAGCCTGCACCTCGTCCAGGTTCGCCTGGGAGCCGGTGGAGAAATTGTCCAGCCCGGTGACCCGCTGGCCGTGCTCCAGGAGCGTCTGGAGCAGGTTGGAACCGATGAACCCCGCCGCTCCGGTGACCAGCCAGGTCCGGGGCGCGGCTTCCATGTCGGCGAGCACGGTGTCGAGTCTCATGGCGTCACAGGCTCCAGTACAGGATCCCCTGGGGGAAATGCGAGCCGGCGAAGGCGGACTTCACGTCCACCAGCACCGCCTTGGGGTTGAGGCATTCCAGCAGGCGGTCCAGGCCGGCCTGCTGGAACCGGGCGTGGTTCACCGCGTAGACCAGCGCGTCCAGGTCCTGGAAATCCTCCAGGGGGGAGAGCTGGATGCCGTATTCCCGGCGCGCCCCCTCCGGGTCCGCCAGGGGGTCGTGGACCAGGGGGGCCACCCCGAACTGCTTCAGCTCGTGGATGATGTCCGGCACCTTGCTGTTGCGGATGTCGTGCACGTCCTCCTTGAAGGTCAGGCCGAGGATGCCGACCCGCGCCTTCTTGACCTGGATCGTCTGCTGGATGAGCAGCTTCACGACCTTCTGGCCGACGAAGGCGCCCATCCCGTCGTTGATCCGCCGCCCGGCCAGGATCACCTGCGGGTGGTAGCCCAGCTCCTCGGCCTTGGTGGTGAGGTAGTACGGGTCGACGCCGATGCAGTGCCCCCCCACCAAGCCCGGGGAGAAGCCCAGGAAGTTCCACTTGGTCCTGGCCGCGGCCAGCACTTCGCAGGTGCGGATGCCCAGCCTGTCGCAGATGATGGCCAGCTCGTTCATCAGGGCGATGTTGATGTCCCGCTGGGTGTTCTCGATCACCTTGGCGGTCTCCGCCACCTTGATGGAGGAGGCCAGGTGGATCCCCGCCGGGATGATGGCGCCGTAGACCGCGGCGATGGTCCTGCGGCTCTCCTCGTCCTGCCCGGAGACGATCTTGACGATCCGGTCCACGGTGTGGACCTTGTCGCCCGGGTTGATGCGTTCCGGGGAGTAGCCGAGCTTGAAGTCGGTCCCGCACGCGAGGCCGGACTGCTGGGCCAGGATCGGGCCGCAGACCTCCTCCGTGACCCCCGGGAACACGGTGGACTCGTACACCACGATGGCGCCTTTGCCCAGCACGCGGCCGATGGTCTCGGAGGCCCGGATCACCGGCCCCAGGTCCGGCCGGTTCCAGCCGTCCACCGGAGTGGGCACGGCGACGATGAAGAAATCGGTTCCGCGCAGGGCCTCCGGGTCGGCCGTGATGTTCAGGGAGGTATCGCGCAGGGCGCCCGGGCCGACCTCGTTGGTGTTGTCGATATGGTCCCGCAGGTCCTGGACCCGCTTCCGGTTGATGTCGAAACCGACCGCCCCCTGGAATTTCTTGGCGACCTCCAGGGCCAGGGGCAACCCCACATAACCGAGACCGACGATGGCGACACGCATAGGGAGTTCCTAGAATGGGGACGCGAGGATCGCGTCGGTGACGCTGATGACGAGGCTTCCGCCGGGGTTGACGCCGCCCAGGGTGACGAGGGGGGCCACGGCGACGCCCCACGGGAAGGCCAGGGACGCGGGCAAACTGCCGGGGATGATGGAGCCGGCGCCGGCCG
>CAWFOJ010000238.1:0-8421 GCA_963816585.1 uncultured Holophagaceae bacterium
ATCGGGGGTCCTCCTCGGGACGAAAAAACACCCCGGTTCGCCTCGGCGAATCGGGGTGTTCCGGTGGTCTGCAGGTTCTGAGTTAGCTCATGCCCTCACCGTCCCACGCGCGATCCGCGCTAGGGATGGGATTATTGTTGCGGTTGTTCTGCCGCACCAGGGCGAGGGTGGCCATGACCTGTCTGGCCCCAGGCTAACCGCCGGCACGGCGGCGGGTCAAGCGGACGGGTGGGTATTTTAGGGTAAGCTATAGGCATTCAAGGAGATCGCGCATGGACTTCAAGGACCTGGTCCGCCGGACCCGGAGCTACCGCCGCTTCCAGGAAAACCATCCCATCACCCAGGAGACCCTCCAGGATTTGGTGGACCTGGCCCGCCTGTCCCCCTCCGGGCGCAACCTGCAGCCCCTCAAGTTCCTGCCCTGCTGCGACCCGGCCTGGAACGCCCGCATCTTCCCGGAGCTGGGCTGGGCCGGCTACCTGCCCGATTGGCCCGGCCCGGTCCCCGGGGAGTGGCCCGCCGCCTACCTGGTGGTGCTGGGCGACCGCGCCCTCGCCCGGGAGTTCGGGGTGGATGCAGGCCTGGCCTGCCAGTCCATCCTCCTGGGCGCCACCGGCCTGGGGCTGGGGGGCTGCATCATCGGCTCGGTCCAGCGCGAGCGGGTGCGGGAGATCCTGGCCATCCCCGAGCACCTGGAGGTCCTGCTGGTGATCGCCCTGGGCAAGCCGGTGGAGGAGGTGCGTCTCGAGCCGGTGCCGGCGGACGGCAGCATCAAGTACCTGGCGCGACCCGGCCGGGGTCCACCATGTGCCCAAGCGCGGGCTGGAGGAGATCCTGCTGCCGCCGCCCCGCTGAGGGCCGGCGGGTCCGGACGCATCGACAAGGCCGAAGGTTTCCCCACCTGATCGAGGCCTGAGCGGTTTCTCAGATGGCCTTGCCCAACTGCCAATCAGCAAGCCGATTGGGGAAGCAACATTGTCAGCCCTCCATGATCCGGGCCCCGCGCGCCTCCAGCCGGCAGACGCGCACCCGGCACGGGACCCCTTCCCGTTCCCAGGCAGCGCCCATGGCCGCCCCCACCGCCGCCGCCCGGTCCCGGCCCGCCACCGCCACGATGGCCGGCCCGGCGCCGGACAGGGAGCAGCCCTCGGCCCCCTGGTCCAGGGCCGCCGCCTGCACCGCCCGGAACCCGGGCACCAGGGCGGCCCGGTACGGCTCCGCCAGCAGGTCCCGCAGGCAGGCCCGGCGCAGGTCCCCGTCGCCCGTGGCCAGGGCCAGCACCAGGGCGGCCAGGTTCTGGGCGTGGGCGGTGGCCAGGGCCAGGGGCACCTTGGCCGGCAGGGCCCTGCGGGCGGCGGCGGTGGTCAGTTCCAGGTCCGGGCTGGCCAGGGCGAACAGCAGGCCCTCCGGCCACGGCAGGGTTCGGGCCCGGCCGGCGGGGTCCACCAGGCGCAGGCCGCCCAGCAGGCACGGGGCCACGTTGTCCAGGTGCCAGCCGCCGCTGGCGCGGGATTCCACCGCGCCGGCGGCCCGCAGCAGGGCGTCCTCGCCCAGGCCGGCCTCCAGGAGGGCGTCCAGGGCCACCAGGGCGGCCACCACCGACGTGCTGCTGGAACCCAGGCCGCTGCCCACCGGCAGGTCCTTGTGCAGGTGCAGGGCCAGGGGCGGCAGGGACCGGCCCCAGGCCTGCCGGAACGCCTCCCGGGCCTTGAGCGCCAGGTTGTCCCGGGGCCTGGGCGGCAGGCGGTGGGCGTACGGGCCCGAGACGGTGAAGGCATCCCTGGCGGCCAGGGCCGCCTCCACCTGGTCTCCCAGGGGCGGCCCCTCCAGGGGGGCGATGGCCGCCCCCAGCAGGTCGAAGCCGGCGATGAAGTTGCCGATGCTGGCCGGGGCGAACGCCCGCACCCTGCGCGCCTGCGCCCCCTTCACGGGCGGGCCCCGCGGGCGATCTTGAGCACGTCCGCCAGCACCCCGGTGGCGGTGACCGCGGCGCCGGCGCCGTAGCCCCGCACCACCATGGGATGGGGATAGTAGCCCTCGGTGGACAGGCACAGGGCGTTCTCGCCGCCGCGGATGACGAACAGGGGATGCCCGGGGTCCACCTCGATGGCCCCCACTTCGCAGCCGTCGGGGGTGACCGTGGCGGCATAGCGCAGCACCCGCCCCTGGGCCCGCAGGGCCTCCATGCGCAGGCGGAACGGCTCGTCCAGCCGGGGCAGGCGCTCCATGAACTCCGCCACGGTGCCGCCGGCGTCGAAGGCCTCCGGCAGCGCCCCCGCCACCTTCACCTGGTCCAGCTCCAGGCCGAAGCCCATCTCCCGGTGCAGGATCAGGGCCTTGCGGGCCACGTCCAGGCCGGACAGGTCGTCCCTCGGGTCCGGCTCGGTGAAGCCGGCCTTCTTGGCCTCCCGCACCGCCTCGCTGAAGGGCACGCCCTCGTCCAGGCGCCCGAAGATGTAAGACAGGGACCCGCTGAGGATGCCCTCCAGGCGCAGGACCCGGTCGCCGCCCTGGCGCAGGTCCCGCAGGGGGCCCAGGATGGGCAGTCCGGCGCCCACGTTGGTCTCGAAGTGGAACACCCGCCCCTTGCGGTCCAGGGCCTGGCGCAGCTCCCGCCAGGCGGTCATGGCGCCGCTGTTGGCGATCTTGCTGGCGCTGGCCAGGTGGAAGCCCGCCTCCACGAAAGCCAGGTAGCTGTCCGCCAGGGACCTGGAACTGGTGCAGTCGACCATCACTGCGTGGTCCGGGTGCCGGGCGGCCACCAGGCTGCGCAGCCTGGCCTCGTCCAGGGGTTCGCCCCGGGTGGCCAGGTCCTGCCGGGCGGTGGCCGGGTCCAGGCCCGAGGGGTCCACCAGCATGCGCCGGGAGTTGCTCACGGCGCACAGCTTGACCTTGGCCGCCACCTCGGGCATGCGCCGCTGCAGGAGCTGCAGTTGCACCAGGAACTGGCCTCCCACCAGGCCCACGCCCATGAGGTACAGCTCCAGGGGCTCCAGGCCGCCGAAGAACCGGCGGTGCACCGCCGCCAGGGCCCGGGGGCCCATGTCATCCCGCACCACCGCGGAGATGGAGCGGCCGCTGGAGCCCTGGGCGATGGCGATGACGTTGCAGCCCTGGCTGCCCAGGGCGCCGAAGAAGGCCCCGGAGACGCCGATGTGCCTGCCCAGGCCGTCCCCCACCACGCTCACCACCGCATGGCCGGGCTGCGCTTCCAGGGGATCCATGAGCCCCGCGGCCAGTTCCGCCGCGAACATGTCCGCCAGGGCCTCCCGGGCCGCCACGCCCTCCTGCTCGCGCACGCAGATGGTGATGTTGCACTCGCTGGAGCCCTGGGTGATGAGCACGATGTTCACGCCCCGGCGGGCCAGGGCGGAGAAGGCCCGGGCCGCCAGCCCCAGCACCCCCCGCAGCCCGGATCCGGAGATGTCCAGCAGGGCCAGGCCCGGAAGCAGGGTGAGGCCCCGGGGCGCCGCCTTCACGTCCATGGCCCCGGCGGACACCAAGGTGCCCGGGTGGTCCGGGCGCAGGGCGTTGCGCACCCGGGTGGGGATGGCCGGGCCGCGCACGTAGCCCAGGGTGCGGGGATGCAGCACCTTGGCCCCGAAGAAGGCCAGCTCCATGGCTTCCTCGTAGCTCAGCCGCTCCAGGCACCGGGCCCCCTCCACCAGCCGCGGGTCGGCGGTGAAGACCCCGTCCACGTCGGTCCAGATCTCCAGCCCGGCGGCGCCCAGGGCGGCGGCGGCAAGGGCCGCGGTCAGGTCCGAGCCGCCCCGGCCCAGCAGCACCGGCTCCCCGGCGTCGTTGCCGCCGAAAAAGCCCGGCAGCAGGCCCAGGGCCTGGTCCCCCAGGCGGAAGCCCTCCAGGCGCTCCCGGATCCGGCCGGTCAGCGGCTGGGCTTCCAGGGGATCGCCCTGGCACACCAGCACCTGGGTGGGATCCAGTTCCAGGCAGGGCCGGCCCTGGGCCTGGAGCAGCCCGGCCAGGAGCGCGCAGGAGGCCCGTTCCCCCAGGGTGCAGATGCGGGCCAGCACCTGGGGCGAGCAGTGGCCCAGGAGGGTCACCCCCTGGAGCAGCCGGGCCAGTTCCCCTTCCAGCGCCTCCAGGCGCTCCTCCAGCGGAAGGTCGCGGGCGCGGGGCAGGTCCAGGGCCGCCAGGGCCCGGCGGTGGGTCTGGCGGTACACGTCCAGCACCGCCTCGGCACCCTGGCGGCGCTCGGCCCCGGCCACCAGGAGGTCGGTGATGCCGCTCATGGCCGAAACCACCAGCAGCACCCGGTGCCGGTCCATGGCCTGGGCGGCAAGCCCGGCCACCCGGCGGAGCCCCGCCTCGCCGGCCACGGAAGTGCCCCCGAATTTCATCACCAGGATGTCCCGGCCCCCGGCGGGGGACGGGAGGGGAGCGGGAACGGAAGCTGTATGGTTCATGGCCTGCCCTGAATGAAAAGGCCCCGCGGGGTGCGGGGCCGGGGGTTGGTCTGGTTGTGCCTTCGTCCTAGGACGGTCCCGGCCCGCGCGTGGCGCGAGTAGTCATGGTGCCGGTGGTGGCGCTCCCGCCCGCCCGGACCGGCCGGGGTGGAGCGAAGCAGAAGGAAAGCGTGGACATGTTGGCAATGTAACGGGGCCACCGTCCGGCCGCAACCACAAGATTGCGCCGGAGCGGGAAAACCTCCGGAGGGTGGCGGCACTGTTGGGGGGTCGGGCCGCGCCCGGAGGGAGGACCATGAGCGACCCGGCCCCTGTCCACGATGAACGGTCGTTCAGCACCTGGCGCCGGCGGCTCTGGCCCATCCACGGCTGCGAGCTGAAGAAGTTCCTGCCCATGTTCCTCATGTCCTTCTTCATCTCGTTCGTGTACTCCATTCTTCGCAATACCAAGGATTCGCTCATCGTCACGGCGCCGGACGGGGGGGCAGACCTGATCCCGTTCCTAAAGGTGTACGCGGTCATCCCGGCCTCGGTGCTGTACATGCTCGTATTTGCCAAACTTAGCAATATCTTGAACAAGCGACGGCTCTTCCAGGTGGCTCTGGCGCCGTTCCTGGTCTTCTTCACGGTCTTTCCTTGCCTCTATGCCATCCGGGAAAGCATCCAGCCGGTGGCCCTGTTCGCCCGTTGGCATTACCACCTGCCCGCCTGGCTGGCGACCCTGGCGGCCCTGGCCCGCCATTGGACCTTCGCCCTGTTCTACGTCATGGCGGAACTCTGGGGCAGCGCGGCCCTGGCGCTGCTCTTCTGGGGCTTCGCCAACGACATCGTGAAGGTGGAGGAGTCCCGGCGGTTCTATGCCCTGTTCAGCCTCGGCGCCAACCTGGCGCTGGTGTTCGTGAAGTTCGCCAACCACCTGATCCACACCGTGGAACGCCGTTTGACGGCACGTTTCGCCATGGGCAGTTGGGCCGCCTACCTGGATGTCCTCATGGTGGTCGTCCTGGGGTGCGTCCTGGCCGTGCTGGCCATCTACCGCTGGATCCACCGGCACGTGCTCACGGACCCCCGCTTCTACTCGCCCGAGGAACGCCAGGCCCTGCATGCCGGCAGGCCGCGCATGTCGGCCCGGGAGGCCTTCCGTTTCCTGGCCCGGTCCCGCTACTTGCTGGCCATCGCCATCCTGGTGATCGGCTACGGCATCGCCCTCAACCTCATCGAAGTGACCTGGAAGACCCACCTGGGCATGCTGTGCCCCCATCCCAGGGACTACCAGGACTTCATGGCGTATATCCCGCTGGATGCGGAATCCAAGGTGAAAGGCAAGGCCGCCATCGAGGTGGTGGGCTCGCGCCTGGGCAAGGCCGGGGGCTCGGCGATCCAGCAGGCGCTGATCGCCGTCTACCACTCCCTGCGGGCGGTGCCCGGCCAGATCGCCGCCATCCTCCTGGTGATCATCGGCGCCTGGTTGTGGGCGGCCGTGGACCTGGGACGGCGCTACACCCGGCTGGTCCGGAGGCGGTAGGAGACCGGGGCGAAAGGGAGGGACCCGAATCTTTACGTTTTAATCCCGGGCCGGGTCTTTCCAACCGGGGTCGAAAAAACGCCGGCCGTCTTTCCGGTCATGGTTTGGAACTCCTTGTGATTAGAAAATTTACTGCACCTAAATGCGTTGACAGGGGGTCTGCAAGGGTATACAGTCCTGCCAGTCTAAATTAAAAAAATTCATTACCAGTCGGTGCGATTCACCAGCAGAGGCCCCGGCCTCTGGCTTGGGCGCTTCCCCGGCGCTCGGCCCGTCCCGGTCCCTCGATCTTCCTCAGCGTTGCCGTCATGACCAGCAGGACCACTCTCTGGGAGGATGCATGTATCTCCAGAACTACAACCCGTTCAACAACGCCTTCCTATCCACCCTGGTGGCGGCCATCCCCATCGTGGTGCTGCTCTACTTCATCGCCCTGCACCCGCACCGGGACAAGACCGGGGTCCGGCACCTGGGCATCTCCGCCCCGTACGCGGCGTTCTTCGGGGTCATCGCCGCCTTCGTGGTGGCCTGCCTGGCCTATGGGATGCCCTTCCCCGCCGCCTTCTCGGCCTTCTGCTTCGGCAGCTTGTCCGGATTCCTGGGGATCATCTGGATCGTGCTGTCGGCCATGTTCCTGTACACCATGACGGTCCTCACCGGCCAGTTCGAGATCGTCAAGGAGTCGATCGTCCACATCTCCTTCGACCGGCGCCTGCAGGTGCTGCTCATCGCCTTCTCCTTCGGGGCGATCATCGAGGGCACTTCCGGGTTCGGCACCCCGGTGGCCATCGCCGGCGCGGTGATGGTGGGCCTGGGCTTCCGCCCCTTCCAGTCGGCCGTGCTGAACCTGCTGGCCAACACCGCCCCGGTGGCCTGGGGCGCCATCGGCACCCCGATCGTGGTGTTGGCCCAGGTGAGCGGCCTGGACCAGCTCACCATCTCCGCCATGGCCGGGCACCAGCTGCCGTTCTGCTCGATCCTGGTGCCCTTCTGGCTGATCGCCGCGTTCGTGAAGATGGAAGGCGGCACCTGGAAGCAAGTGTTCGAAGTGTGGCCCGCCGCCCTGGTTTCCGGCGCCTCCTTCGCCATCGTGCAGTGGTTCGCCTCGGGCTGGGCCCCCACCCACCTCATGACCGACGTGCTCGCGGGCGTGGTCTCGGTCATCTGCACCGCCCTGTTCCTGCGCTTCGTCTGGCACCCCAAGACCCGGTTCCTGCTCAAGTCCGAGCGGGTGGCGGGCAAGGCCGCCGAAACCATCGACCTGACCACCTGGAAGTACCCCTACTCCATCGGCCAGACCCTCCGCGCCTGGATGCCCTGGGTCTTCCTCATCGCCTGCTGCGCCCTGTGGGGCATGCCTTCGTTCAAGGCTTTCCTGAACAACCTGTTCTCCGGCGCGAAGTTCAGCACCACCCTCCTGGGTGCCAAGCTCGGCGGCACCCTGTCCCTGTTCTCCTGGAACATGCCCGCCCTGCACAACCTGGTCCAGCGCACCCCGCCGGTCGTCGCGGCCGGCGCCAAGCCTGAGGGCGCCGTCTTCGTCATCAACTGGCTCTCCGCCGCCGGCACCGGCGTGTTCGCCGGGGCCGTGCTGTCCGGCCTCTGGCTGCGCCTGACCGCGGCCCAGTGGGGCCAGGCCGCCCGCATGACCCTGAAGCGCATGAAGATCCCCGTCCTGGTCATCAGCCAGGTGCTGGGCCTGGGCTTCCTCACCCGCTATTGCGGCACCGACGCGGTCATCGGGCTGGCCTTCACCAGCGCCGGCGCCCTGTACCCGTTCTTCTCGGCCTACCTGGGCTGGCTGGGCGTCTTCCTCACCGGCTCCGACACCGCCTCCAACGCCCTGTTCGGCAGCCTCCAGCGCATCACCGCCCAGCAGCTGCACCTCAACGAGGTGCTGCGGTGGCCACCAACTCCACCGGCGGCGTCATGGGCAAGATGATCGACGCCCAGTCCATCATGGTGGCCTGCGCCGCCTGCTACGAGGATCCCAAGGAACGGGCCCACGCCCTGGGGCCGATCTTCCGCAAGGTGTTCTGGCACTCCCTCGCCGGCGCGGCAGTGATCGGCATCATCGCCATGCTGCAGGCGTACGTGTTCACCGGGCTGATCCCCAATCCGCCGGCCAAGGCGGGGACGACCACGGCGGCGAAACCCTAGGAGCCTGACTACGTATCAGAAGGCCCCGCGATGGTGGCACCGGCCATGGCAGGACAAGGCACGCGAGGAGAGCGATTTGGATAATCGTTCGACGAGCGTAACGATCTTGTCACCCCTTAAGGCCACCTATGTGGCCTTAAGGGGTGACAAGATCTGCCGTGGCTGCTGCCCACCCTCCGGGCGACTTCTGGAAGCCCGCCTATCGTGTGCAAGTCCCTTGAAGGTAAACCCACTACCTCCTGCGGGTCTTGCGCACGATAGGCGGGCTTCCAGAAGTCGTCGCGGGGCCTTCTAATACGTAGTCACGCTCCT
>CAWFOJ010000239.1:0-31907 GCA_963816585.1 uncultured Holophagaceae bacterium
GATATGTATTGGCCTGTCAAGGGTGCCAGGCCTTTTTTAGTTTGACAGTGCGTGGGGAGCAGAACGGACGGCATTCCGCCGGTTGATCAGTCTGATATTCGCGGGTTGGGTACCGGCATGACAACCGATTCGTCGGGGAGCTGCCTCGCTCTAGCGTTGAGGGTCATTCCATCACTGGACGCCTACATAGGAGCTCCGAGGGTTCTCCCACCGTTGTCCGTTCTGCTGCCGACGCACTGCGACTCTGTTTTTTGCTCCGATGCCCTGTAACCGGGATTGGGGAAGGCCTGGCCGATGGCCCAAATGAAGCCCACCAGTTCCCTGGCGATGGCCGTGCACACCTTTACCTTGAGCTTGCCTTTGCCCTCCAGAAGTTGGTAGCGGGCGCAGAGGCGCACCTGGGCCTTCCACGCGATTTCCTGGACATTCTCTGCGGTGCGTTGCGCCCGCCGCTGGAGATAGGTAGTTTTCCGGGCTGGATGCCGATAGGTCCAGGCCGCCTCCACCAGGACATGGCGGACGTGGCCATTCCCCGTTTTCGTGATGCCACCGCGGGAATGGGTGGGTCCACTTGAATGCTCGCTTGGAACCAGGCCCAGATACGCCATCAACTGGGGGGCCGTCCGGAACCGGTGCAAGTCGCCGATCTCCGCGATGGTGGTGGTCGCCGCAATCCGGCTGATGCCACGCAGAGCCATGAGCCCTTCGATGACTGGCTCGAATCCAGAGGCGGCTCCGGCAGCTTCGAACTGCCCTTCCAGGGCCTCCACGCGTCGGGTCAGCATCTGGAGTGTGTCCAGATAGTCCTGGAACACGATCTGCTGGACCGGCTGGTCGAACTTCACCTTCTCCAGCCAGTGAAAGTGCATGCGAGTCCACTTCTTCTCATGGCCGTAGATCCTTCCGTGCCGGAGGAGGAAGGCCTGTAGCCGCTGCTTGGCCTGACGCTCAAGGTGCTTCAGGTCCTCCCTGCCTCGGGTCAGATCCCTCAGCGCTTCCTGGGGCTCATCCGGAACCCAGACCGCCGTCAACTCCCCGGCCCTGAGAAGCCGGGCCAGGGTCTGGCTGTCCCGTCGATCCGTCTTGACCCGGTCCCCAGGTTTCTTCGGGATCAGGGACGGCGCCACAACCTGGTTGGCCACCCCCATTCCCAGGAGTTGCCGATGAAGGACATAGCCACAGGGCCCGGCCTCGTAACAGCAGGACAGCTTCGCTTCGTCCTTGCGAAGCTGCCGAATCAACTTTCTGACCGCCTCAGGGTTGTTCCGAAACTCCCCCACGTAGCGGACCTCCCCTCCAAATGCTTCCGCCACGGAGACGGCGATCGTCTCCTTATGGACATCCATTCCGACGAATTTGCTATAGACTTCCATGGCCTGCCCTCCTCAATGACGGCTCTGAGCCGGTGGGTTTTCTGGCGCACCGAGCATAATCCGCGTTGTTTGAGATAGGGCAGGCCCTTTTGGGCAGGCTGAAGGCCTTGCCGAGGATCTGCCCGGGAATCACCCTTGGGGCAGCCAGGCGGAGGATAGGGCTCCGCAGGGATGCGACCTGAGCGCCGTCCCGGGCCCGAAAAATGGGCGGGCCGGAGACCTCCGGCCCTTTGCCCAATTTTTTGGGCCATATGCGAAAAATCCCGGGGGTACGGGGGCAGAGCCCCCGGATACCTAAGTCGCCGAGCCCCTCATCGGATGCGGGGCCAATACATGATGTCTAGTCCGTCAGTTCCATGGCCAGGTAGAAGTGATCCGCCCGGGGGATCCGCTCCAGGACCTGGTGGAAACTCAGGTCGAAGGTTTCCGTCTCCAGGGACCGCACCCCGCCGATCTTGGGCCCGCCGGAGGCCACTCCCAGCAGGTTGTTGTCCGAGTCGAACACCGCCACCGCGAACCCCGGGACCCGGGTGACGCTGGCGGTGTTGGTGACCTCCACCACCGCGCGGGTGCCGAACTCCGCCCCCTTGAGCAGGGACATGGTGCGCTTGTTGAAGTAGATGGAGTTGATCTTCAGGCCGTCCACTTCGGCATCGAGCGGCATCAGCTGGTCCCAGCGGAAGGGGAACCGCTTGCTGAAAAAGCTCAGGGGCTTGAGCTCCTGGGGGGCCGCCTTGGCCTTGGGGGCCTCGGCCGGGGTGCCGGGGGGGGTCGCCTGGGCGGCGGGGGGTGTCGCCTGGGCGGCGGCGGACACGGCACCGGCCGGGGCGAGCAGAAACAAGGCTGGCAGGAGGATGTTGCGCATGATTTCCCTCAGTTGCGTCCGAACAAGCCGCTGAAGAGACCACGCTTGGCCGGCGGCGGCGGCGGCGGCTCCGGCTTCGGCTCTTCGGGCTGGGGCGGCCTGGTCTTGCGCAGGTGTTCGAAGATGGGGAGAAGGGCCGGCACCTTGCTGGCCTCCAGCCAGTTGTCGCTGAACTGGCGCGCCACCATGTGGGTTTCCTTGACCCGCCCCTGCTCGATCCAGGTGGTCATCTGGTCGAGGGAGGCATTGCTGAAGGTTTCCTGGTCCAGCTGCACCTTGAACAGCTCCGGGACGGGCACCGCTTCAGGGTCGACCCGGGGCGCCTCCGCCTGCGGCTGGGCCTCGGCCATGGCGGCGATGGCCTGCCTCAGCTCGGCGCTGGAAATCTTGACGGTGGAAGCAGTGTCGGGCCCGGGAGCGGGCTCCGGGACGGGCGCCGGGACGGGCGCCGGGACGGGCTCCGGGACAGGCGCCGCGGCAGGGCTGCCGCCCAGGGTGCTGTCCAGGGCGCTGAGGGTGGCCTCCACGTCCATGGCGCCGCGGCCGCCCATGCGCGCCGGCGGCTGCGGCGGCGGAGCGGGCGGGGTTTCCCCGAGGAGCCTGGCGATGGCGTCCCGGGCCGAGAGGAAGCCGGTGGCCCCTTCGGGGGCGGGCCCCGGGGGCATGAGCGGAAGGGCCGGCCGCGGGATGTGCAGGGTCTCCATGCTGGCCGGATCCATGGACTCCCGGGTGATTCCGGGCACCGGGGCGCCCGCGGCAGCTTCCGGCGCCGGGGCGGCGGCAGCGGGCGGCGCGGGGGCCGGAACCTCGGCCGCCGGCTCAGGCGGCGCCGCCAGGAGACGCGCCACCACATCCTCGATGCTGAAGATCTCGGAGCAGCGGAAGCACTTGGCCCGGCGGACCCCGGGACGGACCCGGGCGGGCGCCAGCGCGTAACGGGTGGAGCAGCCAGGACATCGAAGGGGCTCGAGCACGGTCATCTCCAGGTGGGTTCCTCAAAGCATAGGCGCATTTCCTAGAAAATTCAGCCGGACCGCAGGTTGCGGCTATCCTGGGCACAGGCGGCGATACCTGGGGAGGGGCCTTGACGGGACTGCTCATCACCATGGAGGGCGTGGACGGCTGCGGCAAGTCCACCCAGATCCAGAGGCTCGCCGCCCGCCTGCGCCTGGCGGGGGTGCCCGTGGCGGTCTCCAAGGAGCCGGGAGGCACGCCCCTGTGCCAGGAACTGCGCTCCCTGTTGCTGGAGCGCCACGCTTCCGGGGAGACCTGGGCCCCGCGGGCCGAGCTGCTGTTGTTCTACGCCGACCGGGCCCAGCACGTGGCGCGGTTCATCGCGCCGATGCTGGCCCAGGGCAAGGTCGTGCTCCTGGACCGGTTCGATGATTCCACCCGGGCCTACCAGGGGGTCCAGGGCATCGACGACGGGACGCTGGACTGGCTGCGGGCGGATGTGCTGGGCGGGCTGGCGCCCGCCCTGACCCTGGTCCTGGACCTGGACCCGGCCCAGTCCCTGGCCCGCACCGGGGTCCGCAACGCCGCCGCCGGGGATTTCCGGGAGACCCGGTTCGACCAGGAAACCCTGGATTTCCACCGCCGGGTGCGGGAGCGCTTCCTGGACCTGGCCCGCAGGGAGCCGGCCCGCATGGTGGTGATCCCCGCCCAGGGGCCGGTCGCGGCCGTGGAGGCGGCGGTCTGGGCCCAGGTGGAGCCTCGCCTGCGGAAGGCGGGCTATCCGGCGGCAGGGGCCTGACCATGTTCGACCCTTCCCTGGTGGGCCACCGGGCCGTGCGGGAACGCCTTCTGGAGCGCCTGGACGCGGGCAGGCTGGGCGGCGCCCTGCTGTTCACCGGGCCGGACGGAGTGGGCAAGCGCCGGGTGGCCATGGAGCTGGCCCAGCGGGAACTGTGCTTCCGCCGCAGCGCCTGCGGCCGGTGCGAAGGCTGCCTGCTGTTCAAGGGCGACCTGCCGGTGGAGCTGCCCAACCTGCTGCGGGTGGCCCCGGAAGGGAAGGCCGGGCTGATCTGCATCGCCGCCATCCGGGGCGACGACCTGGTGGAAGGCGGGGTCATCCAATGGGCCCACCGCACGGCCGCCCCGGGATGCCACCGGTGGGTCCTGGTGGAGGACGCCCACCGCCTCAACGCCGCCAGCGCCAACATGCTCCTCAAGACCCTGGAGGAGCCCCCCCCCGGAACCCATTTCCTGCTGGTCACGCACCGCCCCGAAGCGGTGCTTGCCACCATCCGCTCCCGCTGCGAGCGCATCGGCTTCCACCCCCTGGAACCGGAGGAGGCCTGGGCCGTGGCCCAGCAGGCGGGTTGGCAGGCCGCTGACCGGGAGCCCTGGACGGCCCTGGCGGCCGGCTCGTTGCGCTACCTGGAGCCGGATGCCTACCGCCGGGCCGCGGACCAGCTGGATGCCTGGACCGCCCTCGGAGGGGGGGCCACGTTCACCGGGACCGGCGCCTCCCTGCTTCCGGTCCGGGACGCGGAAGCCAGCCAGGGGGAACAGGTGGCCCGGTGCCTGGAGATCCTGCTGCTGCTCCTGGCGGACGTGGCCCGCTGCCGGGAGGGCCTGCCCCCGCGCCTGGGCCCCTGGACTCCCGCCATCCAGCGCCTGGCCGCCTCGAACCTCGTCCTGGACCGCCCCCAGGCCCGGATCTTCGAGGACCTGCGCAACCTCCTGCGCAACCCCAGCCCCGATTCCCTGCTGCGGGAGGTGGCCTTGGCGCTGCAGGGCTGAGGGCGAGGTGCGAGTCCCGGTGCGGCGGCGGGTCCGTCGTCCGGGTCCCATTCGCCGCGCCGCCCCACCGGTGCTCGGCTTCCTCAGACCTCGCGCAGCGCGGTCCGAGGAAGCATCCGCTGGTCCGCCGGGGCCGACCGAAGAACTCAGGTATCGGTGGCTTCGGGGCGAACTGCGGGAATCGCTCCCCCTCTTCACAGGTCCGTTCATGCCTGGCAAACCGAGGGGCTCGCCAAGGCCGGCAAGCCGGCAAGGACGCTTTCTGACAACTCGTAAATCCCGAACCCAAAGTCCGGTTCACGACCACCAACGGTGTGGCGGCGCGGAGCCCGGGACCCGCCAGCAGCGACCTGCCGCCGCAAGGGACACGTTCCCGCCGCCCCGCCTGCTACTCCGCCACCTCCACGCAGCCTTTGCCTTTGGCTTTGGCCTTGAACAGCGCCCGGTCCGCCCTGTCCAGAAGGTGCTCGGCGCCGTCCGCGTCCAGGGGGTAGATGGCCACGCCGATGCTGATGGAGACCGGCACCCGCACCGTGCCCACGGTGAGGCTGGACTGGTGCAGGGCCTGGATCAGGCGTTCCCCCAGCTTGCGGGCGCCGAAGGCGTTGCCCCCGGGGATGACAATGCAGAACTCGTCTCCGCCATAACGGTACAGGCGGTCCTGCAGGCGGATCATGCGCTTGGCCTCCGCAGCCACCCGGGCGATCGCCTTGCTCCCGGCGGGATGCCCATACTGGCTGTTGAGGGCTTTCAGGTTGTCCACGTCCATGAACAGGAGGGCGACTGACGCTTTGCGCACGGAGGCGTCCCGGAGCAGCTGGGGCAGCTCCGCCTCCAGGCAGCGACGGTTGTTGGCCACCGTCAGGTCGTCCGCGAAGGAGAGGGCCCGGCTGTGCTCCAGCTGCCAGGCGTTGACGATCAGGTCCTCCACTTCCTTCACGAAGCCCAGGAAGTGTTCCGGGCCGGCGCGGGGCTCCAGCAGCCGCAGCACCCCGACCTGTTCTCCGGGGCAGAGGTACCAGGCCTGGCCGGCGCCCACCAGGGCCGCCACCTCCGCGAGGGACAGACGGCGCTTCCGGGAAGCCGTCGCCGAAGCGCTGGTAGAACGCGTCCTCCCTGCGCACCCACACGGCCCCGCCCTTGGCGCCCGAGAGCCGCACCGCCCGCAGCACCACCGGGCGCAACAGCTCGTCCAGGGAAGCCAGGTGGAGCATCTGGCGCAGCCAGCCTTCGCTGCCCAGGTCCCGTTGGCGCAGCTGGGACAGGACGCTGCGCAGGGCCTCCAGGGGCTGGCTCTGGCGCACCACCCACCCGGGGCGGTAGGAGAGCACCTCGCTCACCGCTTCGGGAGTCCCTTCCCGGACCCACCAGAGGATCTCGGTGCCCTGGTCGGGGATCCACTGGGGGTCCGGCCGGTCCGCCACGATCAGGAGCGTGCCGTCCCCGGTGCCGTCCTGGCACTCGAACCCCCACGCCGCCAAAGCCTGCCGCAAGGCGGGTGACCGTTCGGACGGGTGGATGTCAAGCCAATGAATGATTGACATGGGAATATCATTTTAGTTCAAAGCGGCGTCCAACCGGGTGGCGAGGTGCCGGAGGTGGCTGGTGAGGGCCTCCAGGGCGACCCGGGCGTCCCGCCCGCCCCGTTCGGCCCGGATCCAGCGCTTGAGCAGGCTCAGGGACTGGGGATCCCGGACCCCCAGGGTCCTGGTGGCCTGGATGAGCTTGTGGGCCAGACGGACCCGGTCCGGGGCGTCCGGTTCCAGCTCCGCCAGTTCGAGCCCCAGGCGGCTGGCCTCCCGGGAGGTGGTCAGGTCCAGGCGGATCAGGGGGGTCCGCGCGTTGATCCGCAGCTGGAACACGTCCAGGAAGCGCAGCAGCTCCTCGGCGATGCCGGTGCCCTCCCCCAGGGCGGCGGCCAGGTCGGGGGGATCGTCCAGGGTCCGGGCGAACTGCTGGGAAAGCCGGTCGAACTCCCGGCGGTCCCCTTGGCGGATCAGCAGGAACTCGGGACTGCGCCGGAACGCCGCCACCTGGTTCTGGGCCTGGGCCAGGGCCAGCGCGAGCCGGGGCCAGTCGCGCAGTTCCAGGTGCACCTGGAGCTTGGCCAGGACCGGATCCAGGTAGGCCCAGAGGCGGTACAGCCGCTGCCGCAGCCGGTCCCCCTCCTCGGCCAGGGAGGGGGAATCCGGGAACAGCTTCTGGCGCAGCTCCGGGGAGAACAGGCCCACCAGGTCGCCCATGAGCTGGCGCTGATGGCCCAGGAGGAGGACCCGCAGGTTGTCCAGGGTGGCGGCCAGCTGGTCCCCCTCCTCCTGGGCCAGGGCCTGCTGCAGGAGGCTGCGGATGGTGGCCTGGTCCTGGAGCAGGGAGAGCACCGCCTGGCGCAGGAAGGCTCCCAGCAGGAGCGCCTCCTCGCCGCCCTTGGGCAGCCCCTCGGCGACCCGGGGGTGGAACACCCGCTCGGCCAGCCGCCCCAGCTCCGCCTGGAGCACCCAGAAGGCCGGGACCATGGCGTAGCGCTCCGGCACCGAGGCGTTGGCCGCGGGGGGCAGGTTCTCCACCAGGTTCAGCAGGGCCAGGTGGCTGGCCAGGGCGCGGGCGACGATGCGGAACAGGAGGGGGTGGGTCTCCCGGAGGCCCTTGAGCAGATTGCGCACGTCCCGGGGCAGGCTGCGTTCCAGCAGCTGGTCCTCCACCCGGGGCAGGGTCCACCCCAGGTGGTCCCAGAGCCACTGGAGGCTGGCCCGCACGCGCTCCACTTCCGGCCAGTGGACGCCCTGGTCCAGGGGCCGGAACAGGGACAGGCGCAGGCTGGCGATGACGTGCTGGACCAGGAGCAGGGGTTCGGCCCGGCTGCGGACGTCCTCCGGAAGGGCGCCGGCCAGGAGCAGCTCCAGGCGGCGCAGGGAAGGCAGGGGGTTGCCCGAGCCGCCCTGGAGGGTCCGGTTCAGGACCTTCATCTGGGCGTTGAGCTGCGCGACCAGCGCGTGGCCTTGGGGACCCGCGCCCAGGGCTGTCCACAGGGTGGGGAGCCTGGCTTTCTCCTCCTGCAGGAAGGCCGCCCAGTGGTGCTTGAGGCCGGGGCCGGCCGCCGTCCCGGTCCCCAGCGCGCTGGCCATGGTGCGCAAGGCGGCCACCAGATCCAGGATCTGGACGACCCATTCCGGCTCCCGGTTCCCGGCCAGCATCTCACGGTGGGCGGCGGCCGCGGCCTCGCCCAGGCTGGAGAGGGCGTGCTGGAGGACCAGGCCCATGGCCGCCCGGGCCTCGCCAAGGCGTTCCGGAAAGCGGTTCAGGAACACCAGGAACAGACCGAACGACCGCCGCAGCCTGGCCAGCTGGGCCGACTCCGCAGGCCGGGATTCCGTCGCCGGCCCCGCCGGTTCTGTCAGCAGCCCGCCGCCCCCTTCGCGCAGGATCTCGTCCAGGAGCTGGAGGTCGGAACGGGATAGCCCCTTGTCGCGGATCAGGTCCCGGGCCCGGTCCAGGCGGGAGTCGGTGGAGGGGATGGAGGGCATGCCCCCAAGCATAGCTGCTCGGCGGGTGGGCGCCAAAACCTCTTGAGGGACCACATCCCCATATGAAACAACCCACATGGGTGTAAACTTCAGCCATCCTTCGGAGGCCCAATTGGCGAGCAAGCTTGGCGAGATGCTGGTGAAGGCTCAGCTGATCACCGAAGCCCAACTGGATGAGGCGATCAGGCTCCAGCGCCGCGAGGGCGGGAAGCTGGGCAGCATCGTGGTCCGCCTGGGCTTCTGCGCCGATCAGGACATCGTCAGCTTCCTGGGCATGCAGTACGGGGTGCCGGCCGCGGACCTGGACCAGTGGCCGCCCATCGAGCCGGCGGTCGTCGCCCTGGTGCCGGCGGAACTGGCCAACAAGCACAAGGTGCTGCCCCTGCAGCGTTCGGGCAACGTCCTGACCATGGCCATGTCCGACCCCACGGACATCTTCGCCATGGACGACGTGCGCTTCCACACCGGCTACAACATCGACCCGGTGGTCTCCTCGGAGATGGGCCTGGTGCGGGCCATCGAGCGCTACTACGGGGGCTCCTCGGCCCTGCGCCTGCGGGACAAGGAGGGCACCCGCCCCGCGGACCGGGGGGCTGGCCACCAGGACACCCAGGACCTGGGCCAGTCAAGCCGCGGAGGGCAGGAGCTCGAGGAGGTGCCGGAGGTCGCCCTGGACCTCAAGGGCCTGGAGGAGGAGCTCGCGGGGGCCGGGGCGGAATACGAGGAGATCGAGGACGAGGAGCACATCAGCGCCTCGGCGCTGGCCAAGGGCGGCGAAGAGGCCCCCGTGGTGCGCCTGGTGAACATGGTGCTCATCGACGCCATCCGCAAGGGCGCCTCGGACATCCACATCGAGCCCTACGAGAAGACCTACCGGATCCGGTTCCGCATCGACGGCCTGCTGCAGGAGGTGATGCGGCCCAGCATCAAGCTCAAGGACCCGGTCACCTCCCGGGTGAAGATCCTGGCCAAGCTCAACATCGCCGAGAAGCGCCTGCCCCAGGACGGCCGCATCAAGCTGCGGGTCAACCTGGGCGGCAAGCAGAAGGTGATCGACTACCGGGTGAGCATCCTGCCCACCCTGTTCGGCGAGAAGATCGTGCTGCGGCTGCTGGATTCGGACAACCTCATGCTCGACCTCACCAAGCTGGGGTTCGAGCCGGAGAGCCTGAAGCAGTGGGACCGCCAGATCAACAAGCCGTACGGGATGGTCCTGGTGACCGGCCCCACCGGTTCCGGCAAGACCAACACGCTCTATTCCTCCATCTCCAAGCTGAACACCGCCGACGTGAACATCCTCACCGCCGAGGACCCGGTGGAGTTCAACTTCGCCGGCATCAACCAGGTCCAGATGAAGGAGCAGATCGGGCTCAATTTCGCCATGGCCCTGCGCTCCTTCCTGCGCCAGGACCCCAACATCATCCTGGTGGGGGAGATCCGGGACTTCGAGACCGCCGAGATCGCCATCAAGGCCTCCCTCACCGGGCACCTGGTGCTGTCCACCCTGCACACCAACGACGCCCCTTCCACCATCAGCCGGCTCATGAACATGGGCGTGGAGCCGTTCCTGGTGGCCACCAGCGTCAACATCATCTGCGCCCAGCGCCTGGTGCGCAGGATCTGCGTCAAGTGCAAGGCGGTGGAAGCCCACCAGCCGCCGCCCGAAGCCTTCCTGAGGCTCGGTTTCACCGAAGAGGAGGTCAAGCGGGGCATCGTCGTCATGAAGGGCCAAGGCTGCGAAACCTGCGGCGGCCGGGGTTACAAGGGCCGGACCGGGCTGTACGAAGTGCTGGAAATGTCCGAGACCATGAAGGACATGATCCTGACCGGGGCGAGCGCCATCGAGCTGCGGGAACAGGCCATCAAGGAGGGCATGATCACCCTCCGGCGCTCCGGGTGCCGCAAGGTGCTCGACGGCGTGACCACCATCGAGGAGATCGTTCGCGAAACCGTGCTGTGAACCGGGAGCCAGCCATGCCAGACCCTAATGCACAATATATCGTTCCCCTCCAACAGATGCTGAAGACGATGGTGGAGTACGGGGCCACCGACCTGCACATCACCGTCGATTCGGCGCCCCAGGTGCGCATCGACGGGAGGATCGTGCCGCTCAAGCTGCCGCCCCTGGACGCCGCCCAGACCCGGTGGCTGTGCTACAGCGTCATGACCGACTCCCAGAAGCACCGCCTGGAGGAGGACATGGAAGTGGACTTCTCCTTCGGCCTGCAGGGGGTGGCCCGGTTCCGGGCCAACGTCTACAACCAGCGCGGCGCCACCGCCGGCGCCTTCCGGGCCATCCCGGAGATCATCCGGTCCTTCGAGCAGCTGGGCCTGCCGCCGGTGGTCCAGGGGCTGTGCGACAGGCCCCGGGGCCTGGTGCTGGTCACCGGGGTCACCGGCTCCGGCAAGACCACCACCCTGGCCGCCATGCTCGACAAGATCAACGAGACCGAGCCCCTGCACATCCTCACCATCGAGGACCCGGTGGAATACGTGCACAAGCACAAGCGCTCCATCGTCAACCAGCGGGAGATCCACGCCGACACCCAGAGCTTCAAGAAGGCCCTGCGCTCGGCCCTGCGCCAGGACCCGGACGTGGTGCTGGTGGGTGAACTGCGGGACCTGGAGACCATCGAGGCCTGCCTGACGGTGGCCGAGACCGGGCACCTGACCTTCGGCACCCTGCACACCAATTCCTGCATGCAGACCATCAACCGCATCATCGACGTGTTCCCGTCCCACCAGCAGCCCCAGATCCGGGCCCAGCTCTCCCTGGTGCTGGAGGGGGTGCTCTGCCAGTCGCTCATACCCAAGGCCTCGGGCAAGGGGCGGGTGCTGGCCCTGGAAGTGATGGTGCCCACCCCGGCCATCCGCAACCTGATCCGTGAAGATAAAATTCATCAAATCTACGGTTCCATGCAATCCGGGCAGCTCAAGCACGGCATGCAGACGTTCAACCAGAGCCTGTCGGAGCTGGTGCTGCGGGGGGAGATCTCCACGGAAATGGCCATGACCTACACGTCCAGCCCGGATGAACTGCGGGACTTGATCAACCGCGGTTCCGGCACCGTGAACATGGCCCAGACCATGGCCGGCACCAGGGGCGCCGGGTCCGCCTCCCTGGGCGGGCGGAACCCGAACATCAAATACACCTGATTTTCCATTTCACCGACTCTTTTCACGATGAAATTATCGGCCTATCCTGAAGCAAAGACCCCTCCCCATCGAGAAACGAGGTACTAATGCCCGCATTCGTATGGAAAGGCAAGAACCGCCTCGGGGACATCCAGGAAGGCGTGATCGTCGCTGAATCCATGGACAACGCTGTCGGTTCCTTGAAGCGCAACGGTGTCCAGGTGGTCTCGGTGAAACCCCAGTCGGCCGCCGGCGGCAAGGCCACCGGCAGGGTCAAGGCCAAGGACCTGGCCATCTTCACCCGGCAGTTCAGCGTGATGATCGACGCCGGGCTGCCCCTGGTCCAGTGCCTGGAGATCCTGGGGGCCCAGCAGGTGGACAAGGGCTTCCAGAAGATCATCAACGCGGTGCGCACCGACGTGGAGCAGGGCGCCACCCTGCAGGCCGCCCTGGCCAAGCACCCCAAGGCCTTCAACGACCTGTACGTGAACATGGTGGGCGCCGGCGAGGCCGGGGGCATCCTGGACGTGATCCTGCAGCGTCTCTCCGGGTACATCGAGAAGGCGGTGAAGCTCACCTCCAAGGTGAAGGGCGCCATGACCTACCCGATCACCATCATCACCATCGCCATCTGCGTGGTGACGGTCATCATGGTCAAGGTGATCCCGGTGTTCTCCCAGATGTATGAAGGCCTGGGCAGCAGCCTGCCGGTGCCCACCCTGCTGTGCATCGCCATCTCCAACGTCATCATTCACTATTTTCCCATCCTGCTGGCCTTCGTGGTCGTGGCCGTGTTCGGGCTGCGGCAGTACTACCGGACCCGCTCGGGCCGCCTGGTCATCGATTCCATCTTCCTGAAGATCCCGATCATCGGTGAACTCCTGCGCAAGGTGGCGGTGGCCCGGTTCTGCCGAACCCTGGGCACCCTCACCAGCTCCGGGGTTCCCATCCTGGAAGGAATGGACATCACCGCCCGCACCGCCGGCAACATGGTGGTCCAGAACGCCATCCTGAAGTCTCGGGAGGCGGTGGAACAGGGACGCAACATCGCCGGCCCGCTGGCGGAAACCAAGGTGTTCCCGCCCATGGTGGTGCAGATGGTGGGTGTGGGCGAAGCCACCGGCGCCCTGGACGCCATGCTGGCCAAGGTGGCGGAGTTCTACGAGGAGGAAGTGGACAATGCGGTGGCGGCCCTGACCGCCATGATGGAACCCCTGATCATCGCCGTCCTGGGCGTGGTCATCGGCTTCATCGTGATCTCCATGTATCTGCCCATCTTCAACCTGGCCAACGTGATGGGCAAGGACTGAGCGTTTCCTTGGCCTCAGCGTGAGGTGAGGGCGAAGGCCTGGAACCCTTCGCCCGGCCAGGCCAGGGGGTCCGGGCTGAAGAAACTGGCGGGTTCCGGGCCCGTGCCCAGGGCTTCGGGCCAAACAGGCGCCGGCGCCAGGCCGGGCCGGGAGGCCAGGAGCCGCTCCTGGTGCCCGCGCGCCTCCTCAGGCAGCCAGGAGCAGACTGCGTAGATGAGCAGCCCGCCGGGGGCCAGGCGGTCCGCCGCCGCCTCCAGCAGGTTCCGCTGGATCTGCAGCAGCCGGGGCAGGTCCAGGGCGTCCCCCAGCCAGTTCAGCTCCGGGTGTTTCTGCAGGGTTCCCGAGCCGCTGCAGGGGGCATCCACCAGGACCAGGTCGAAGGGCGGGCCGCCCTGGCGCAGCCAGGAGGCCGCGTCCTCCACCCGGATCTCGGCCCGCACGCCGCGCAAGCGAAGGTTTTCCCGCAGGCGCCCGGCCCGGGCCGGGTGGCGCTCCACCGCCAGGAGGCGCGCGGCGGGGAAGCGCCGGGCCAGGGCCGTGGCCTTGCCCCCGGGCGCGGAGCAGGCATCCAGCATCCGCTCCACCGGGCGGTCCCAGGTGAAGGCCAGCAGCGCCTGGGAGCTGAGGTCCTGGACCATGCCGTGCCCCTGGTTCAGCCAGGCCGTGGGGAAGGGGGCGTCGGGAGCCAGGGCCAGGGCTCCCGGCACCGGCCCCGCGGGCACCAGGCCGGCCGGCGGGGGGCCCTCCCCCAGGGCCACGAAACAGGGCCGGGGGGGCTCCTGCAGGCGCTGCCACAGAGGCTGGACCGGACCGCCGCCCCGGGGGGCCAGGGCGGCCCGCAGCACCCGCTCGGTGAAGGGCGACCGGTCCAGGGCCGGGTCCGCCCCGTCCAGGGCCGCCCTGAGGGCCGGCCGGTCCTGGGCGGCACGCCGCAGCAAGGCGTTCACCAGCCCTTTGTGGGGCGGGAAGCCCAGCTGCCGGTCCGTGGCCAGGTCCACCGTTTCGTGTACCGCCGCGTGGTCCGAAACGCCGGGCAGCCAGGCCAGCTGGGCCATCCCCATCGCCAGGACGACCTGGGTGCCCAGGGGCAGGCCCCGGTCCGGATCCTTGAGCTGGGGCCGCACGAACGCCTGCAGCCCGCCCCATCGGCGCAGGCACAGGCCGAGCAGGGCATTGGCCAGGCCGGCATCCTCGGCGGACAGGGCGGCGTCCCAGGTTTCCGGGACCCGCTGCCCCTCCCCGAACACCAGGTGCAGGGCGCGGGCCACCGCTGCTCGGCTCGGTGTGGTCATGGCCATCTCCTTCCCTTGAAGATTCGCACATCCGCTCAAGCGTTACACTGGATCCATGACCGACCTACCCGTACCGGCCAGGATCCTCAGGGCCTTGACCGCCGACCACCATGTGCGCCTCTCCGTCCTGGCCGCCGGTCCCTTGTGGGACGGGGTGCGCCGGGGCCATCCCAACCTGGATGCGGGCGCCTGCGAACCCCTGGTGGAGATCATGGGCGCCGCCCTGCTGCTCCAGTCCCGGGTGCTGTTCGCGGAGCGCCAGCAGCTGCTTCTGAAGACGGCCGGGAGGGCCAGGGCCATGGTGGCGGACGCCTGGCCTGACGGCGGGGTCCGGTGCATGCTGGACCTGGCCCCGGGAAACCCGGCCGGCGTCCCTTGGCTGCGCCCCCCGGGCACCTTGCAGGTGATGCGTTCCAACCCTTCCGGGAAGCCGTACGTCGGCGCCCTGGCCATGGTGGAGGGTCCCCTGTCGGCCCAGATCGAGGCCTACCTCCAGCAGTCCGAACAGGTGGAGGCGAGCGTGACGCTCTGGTGCGAGGCTTCCACCGGCGAGGGCGGCGGCCTGCTGGTGGAACCCTTGCCCGATTGTCCGCCGGAACGCATGAAGCCCCTGGTGGCGGCCCTGGAAGGGCTGGAGGTCGTCCCCCTGTGGGAGCGCACTCCGGAGTTCCTGGTGGCCTGGATCAACCGCGGCGAAGGCGCCGAGATCCTCTCCAGCACGGAGGTGCACTACCGCTGCCGGTGCAGCCGGGAGGCCCTGGTGGCCACCCTGAACGGCTTCGGCCCGGACAAGGTGCGGGACCTGTTCGAGGCCGGGGAGCCCCTGGAGATCCGCTGCGACTATTGCTGCAAGAGCTACCGCATCGCCGCCGAGGACCTGGCCGGGGGCGGAGGCGCCAAATGATCGGCGGGGACGTGGAGATCATTTCCCGGGGGCGGCCCCTGGGGCGGAACCCCATAGCCCTCTGGCTGGAATACCGCCTGGTGCCCTTCCTGGCGGCCGGGTTGATGAAAGTCCTGGCCTACACCCTGCGGGAACGCCGGGAAGGCGAGGAACCGGTGCGGGGGTTCGCCCTGGGCGACGAGCGTTTCATTCTGGCCTTCTACCACCGCCGCCTGGTGATGATGCCCCTGGCCTACCCGTTCCACCGCTTGGCTCCGGGAGGGGATCCCCGGGGCGTGGCCATCCTGGTGAGTCAAAGCCGGGACGGCGAGCGCACCGCCGCCGCCTGGGGCTGGTTCGGCATCCGCTCCGTGCGGGGCACCGCCAGCCACGGCGGCGCCCAGGCGCTGGTCAAGCTCATCCGGACCGTGAAGGAAGGCTGGGACCTGGGCATCACCGTGGACGGCCCCCGGGGCCCGGCCCAGGAGGTCAAGCCTGGCGTGATCGCCATCTCCCGCAAGACCGGGGCCTGGATCGTGCCGGTGTGCGTGGCCTACGAACGGGCCTGGGCTCTGCCGTCCTGGGACCGGATGCTGGTGCCCGCGCCGTTCTCCGGGGTGGTGGTGCGCTACGGGGAGCCCTTCAAGGTGGAGGGGGCGGACGACGAAACGCACCGGGCGCGGCTGGCCCGGGAACTGGACCGGATGGAGGCGTGGGCCCTGCAAGCCTTCAATTGAGGGCCTGCATCAGCCAGTGCATGAGGATGGCCCCGGCGGCGGCCACGTTCAGGCTGTCCACGTCCGGGGCCATGGGAATGCCTACGGTCAGGTCGCACCGGTCCAGGTCCGGCCGGTCCAGGCCCGGCCCCTCGGGGCCCAGCACCAGGGCGGTGCGGGGTGCGGGAAGCCAGTGCCGCACCGGGAGGGCGCCGGGTTCCAAGGCCGCCCCAACCACCTGGCCGCCATGCCGGCGCCAGGCCCCCAGGGCGGCCCACAGGTCCAGGTCCCGCCACAGGGGCAGCTTCCACACGGCCCCCATGGACACCCGGACCGCCCGGCGGCTGAACGGATCCGGGCCCGGCCCCAGGAGCGCGCCGTCCAGGCCCAGGGCCGCGGCGGAGCGCAAAAGCAATCCCAGGTTTTCGGCGTCCGCCAACGCCGGCAGGGCCAGCAGGCGGCGGCAGGCCCCCAGGCGATCCGGGGCCTGGGCGGCCGGAACCACCGCCGCCGCCAGCAGGCCCCGGTGGAACGGGAAGCCCACCAGGGCCTCCAGGTCGTGCCGGGTGGCGGTGAGCAGAGCCGTGCCCGGGGGCAGGCGGGGAGCCAGCGCCTCAGCCTGAGCGGCCTCCCCCAGCACCGCCAGCACCCGCACCCGGCCCCGGCGGCCCCAGGCCAGCAGGTCCTCCACCAGGATCCGCCCCTCCGCCACGAAGCAAGGGCCGTGCTGGGGATGCGCCCGGGGTCCGGCGCAGCGCAGGTCCTGGAACAGGGGCCACCATTCGGAATCAAGCATGATCCAGTGTAATGTTTTTTTACAACCGTTGTGCAATGGGACCGTGATCGAAATAATTTATAAATGGAGTTTGCCTCGGTTCCTCCAACCGACCCCGGAACGCCGCCCCCTCCCCCCGGGCCGGCACCCGTCCCCGTCCAGCCCCCCTGGGCCGGACCCGGAGCCCGGAAGCTGGGCCGTTACCGCCTGGGCCCGCTGCTGGGCAAGGGGGGCATGGGTGAGGTCTTCCAAGCCTGGGATTCCCTCCTGGACCGGCCGGTGGCCTTGAAGTGCCTCACGGTGCCCCATGCCGAGGCCGTGCAGCGCTTCCTGCGGGAGGCCCGGCTCCAGGCCCGGGTGACCCACCCCAATGTATGCCGCATCTATGATGTGGACGCCTCCGGCGCCGTACCTTTCATCGCCATGCAGCTGGTCCAGGGCCCGAACCTGCTCCAGGCCGCCCCGGACCTGACCGTGGACCAGGCGGTGGAAATCCTGCACGCGGTGGCCCTGGCCATCAACGCCGCCCACCGTCTCAACCTCATCCATCGGGACGTGAAACCGTCCAACGTTCTGCTGGAGCCCGACGGCATGGGCGGCTGGAACACCCTCGTGGCGGATTTCGGGCTGGCCAAGGACCTGGGTCAGGAGGAGCCCTCCAACACCCTGGTGCCCATGGGCACGCCCGAATACATGGCGCCCGAGCAGCGCAGCGGCGATCCGGAAGCCATGGGGCCGGCGGTGGATGTGTACGCCTTGGGGGCGACGCTCAGGGTGGTGGTGGGCCTGGCCGAGGACGCGGAACGGAACGGGCGCACGGACAATGGCGCTTCCCGCGCGTGGGTCCGGGACTATCCAGGCGCCTCCACCTTGCGGGCCCTGCCCCGCCGGCTGCGCCTCATCGCCGCCCGGTGCCTGGAGGAACGGCCCCAGGACCGGTACCTCAGCGCCGGGGAACTGGCCGAGGACTTGCGCCGTTACCTGGACCGGGAGCCGCTCCTGGCCCAGAGGGGTTTCAGGCTGCGGAAGGTGCGCCGGGCCCTGGACCGCCACCGGGCCCTGGTGGCCGCCCTGGCGGTGTGCCTGGTCCTGGGTTCCGGGTTCGCCTTGGGGGCCCGGTTCTTGGCGGCCCGGAGCCGGCGCCGGGCCGCCCTGTCCCAGCGGTTCGCCCTGGATGCCCGGGACCTGGAGAACCGGATGCGCATCGAGCGCCTGATTCCTGCCCATGACCTGAGACCCGTCCGGGCGCAGATGCTGGGGCGCCTGGAACGGATGCGCCGGGACCTGGCCGCCCTGGGCCCGGATGCCCAGGGGCCGGGCGACCTGGCCCTGGGGCGGGGCTATGCGGCCGTCGGGGAGCTGAACCGGGCCCTTGCCACCCTGGAAGCCGCCTGGGACGGGGGCTACGCCGCGCCGGAAGCGGCCTATGCCCTCTGCCGGGTCCACACTGACTATTGCCTTCGCCTGGCGGATGCCACCTGGGGCGGCGGTGCCGGGGCAGCCCAGGATGCTGTCCGGACCGCCCACCTGCGGGCGGCCCGGATGCGCTTCGCCCAGGCGGCCGGGGCGTCCTGGGAACCCAGGGAACTGGGCGAGGCGGCCCTGCTGGTGCAGGAAGGAGCCTTCGCCGCCGGCTTGGACCAGGCCCGCCGGGTGTTCCAGGAGGCGCCCTGGCGGTACGAAGCCAAGGTCCAGGAGGCCCGGGCCCTGGTGGGGATGGCCAGGGAACGCGCGGACCGGAAGGAGATCCGGGCCGCCCTGAGCCTGGTGCGGGAGGCGGAGCTGGCGGCCCAGGCGGCCCAGGCCATCGGCCAGAGCGACGACGCCTGCTGCCTGGCGGAACTGGAAGCGCGCCTGGTGCGCCTGGACCTGCAGCCGGCGCCCTTGCCGGCGGCCCTGGCCGCCTGGGCCGGGGCGGAAGGCCTGGTGGACCGGGCCCTGGCCATCGACCCGGACAACCCCCTGGCCCAGCGGGCCAAGGTCTACGTGGTGCTGGGCCGGGCCGCGGCCCTGGTGAGGGCCCGGCAGGATCCGGAAGCGCAACTGCGCCGGGCGGAGCGCTACCTGGCGCCCTGGGTGGCTTCCAGCGCCCAGCGCCCCGCGGCAGCCTTGTCCCGGTGCCGGATCCAGTACCTGCGGGCCAGGTACCGGATGGAGCGGGGAACGCTGCCCGGGAGGGAGCTGGGCTGGGCCCTTGAGGAGCGGGAGGGCGGCATCTGGACGTTGGAGGCGCTGGTGCTGCAGGCGCGCTGGCTGGCCCGGTGGCACCGGGATCCGGGACCCTGGCTCCAGGCCTTCTGGGCCCGCCAGGGGGCCGGTCTTCCGGCGGCGGACCAGGCCCGTCTGGAGGCCTTGCGCACCCAGGCCCGGCAACGATCGTGGCTTCCGCGTTAACCTGGGGGATTCCGGCCGAAGGATTGCCCATGCCGCCTGCTCCCATCGCCGTGGTCGCCCTTTCCGGGGGCCTCGACTCCTGCGTCGCCGCCGCCGTGGCCCGGGCGGATGGCTATGACCTGGCCCTGCTGCACGCCGACTACGGGCAGCGCACCGAGGCCCGGGAACGCCAGGCCTTCGCCGCCATCGCCGACCATTGCGGGGTGGCTGCGGAGCGCCGCCTGGTCATCCCCTTCGCCGGCCTGCGGGCCATCGGCGGCTCCTCCCTCATCGACCCGTCCATCCCGCTCCCCCTGGGGGACCTGGAGCGCCAGGGCGTGCCTTCCAGCTACGTGCCGTTCCGCAACGCCCACCTCCTGGCCGCCGCCGTCAGCTGGGCGGAGGTCCTGGGCGGGTCCGCCATCTATGTGGGCTTCGTGGAGGAGGATTCCAGCGGCTACCCGGATTGCCGGGAAACCTTCCTGGAAGCCTTCGAGCGGGCCGCCAACCTCGGTACCCGCCCATCCACCCGGCTCAGCCTGAGGGCGCCCCTGGTGCACCTGACCAAGGCCCAGATCGTGCGCAAGGGCCTGGAACTGGAAGCGCCCCTGCACCTCACCTGGAGCTGCTACCAGGGGGAGGTGGCCGCCTGCGGCCGCTGCGACTCCTGCCTGCTGCGCCTTCGGGGTTTCGCCCAGGCGGGCGTCAAGGATCCCATCCCTTACGAAACCTGAACCTCCCGGAGCCACTGTGTCCTCGAAGAACCCACCGGAACCTACCCTCAAGACCCTGCCCAGGCGCCGGGTGACCGCGCCGTCCACCACCCTCGAGACCTTCGTCAGCCCCCGCCCCGGGCGGACCTTCGAAGTGCGGTTCGAGACCGACGAGTTCACCTGCCTCTGCCCCATGACCGGCCAGCCGGATTTCGCCCGCCTGCGCATCACCTACATTCCCGACCAGCTGTGCGTGGAATCCAAGTCCCTGAAACTGTACCTGTGGAGCTACCGGGACCGGGGCGCCTTCCACGAGGCGGTCACGAACCAGATCCTGGACGACCTGGTGGCGGCCCTGGCCCCCCAGTGGATCCGGGTGGAAGGGGACTTCCTCATCCGGGGCGGCATCCGCACCCTGGTGGCGGCCGAACACGGCCGCAAGGCCTAGCCGGCCATGCGCGCGCTGGTGGCGCTGGGGTCCAACCTGGGCGATCCGCCGGGCCAACCTCGAGGCCGGCCTCGCGGCTTTGGGCGGGCTGGGCTCGGTGACCGTATCCCCCGTTTGGCCCGAGACCCCCGACGAGTCCGGGCTGGGTCCGGACTACCTGAACACCGTGGCCCTCCTGGAAACCTCCGGGGAGGATCCCCGCACCCTGCTGGAAGCCCTGCTGCGGGCCGAACTGCGCCTGGGCAGGGACCGCGGCCTGGGGCGCAACGCGCCCCGCACCCTGGACCTGGACCTGGTGGCGGTGGAGGGCCGGGAGGGCACCTGGGAATGGCCGTCGCCTCCGGACCTGGCGGCGCTGGGGGCGGCCCTCACCCTGAGGCTGCCCCATCCCCGGGCCCGGCGGCGGCCGTTCGTGATGGAGCCGGTGCGGGCGCTGGGAGTGGGATTCTTCTGACTACCGGGACGCGGCGAGGGTGAAGGCCAGGCTCGCCCGGAGTGAGGGCAGGCCGCGAATGGAGCGCTCCGCTGGTTGCGCTGGATCGTTGAGGACCACGGGAGACCCGAGTGATCGTCAGGAAGCCAGCAGCTCGTCCAGGAGCTGGCGCAGGTTCACCGCGGCGAATGTGCTGGCCCAGTCGCTCACGGCGTAGGGGATGATCAGGCTGTCCCCGTGGATCTGGCTGCCGCAGCTGTAGAGCACGTTGGGCACGTAGCCCTCCCGCTCGGCCCCGTTTGGGTGCAGCAGGGGCTCCCGCAGGCGGCCCCGGACCCGGCTCGGGTCATCCAGGTCCAGCAGCACGGCCCCCAGGGTGTACTGGCGCAGGGAGCCCACGCCGTGGGTGAGCACCAGCCAGCCTTCCGGGGTCTCGATGGGCGAGCCGCAGTTGCCGATCTGCATGAACTCCCAGGGGAAGCGCGGCTTGATCACCAGCTCCCGGGTGTACCAGAAACTCAGGGCGTCGGAGTACATCAGGTAGATGTTCTCCCCGTCCTGGCGGGAGAGCATGGCGTAGCGGCCCTTGATGCGCCGGGGGAACAGGGCCATGCCCTTGTCCTGGGCCTGGGGGCCGTTGAGGGTGGTGATCTTGAAGGTGAGGAAATCGCTGGTGGCGAGCATCTGGGGCAGCACCACCCGGCCGTCATAGGCGGAGTAGGTGGCCAGGTAGTGGGTGACGCCGTCGTCGTCCGTGAGCTGGGCCCAGCGGGCATCCTCGATGCCGTTCACCTCCGTGGGGGAATGGGGGAAGATGATGCGCTCGCACAGCGGCGTTTGGGCTTCGAACTGGATCTCGTAGTTGGACTCGGCCAGCGTGAGGATGGCGTGGCGGTACAAGTCGGGCTCCGGGGTCCGGCGCTCCCGCAGTCCGATGCGGGTGGACCGGACGCTCTCCCGCAGCTGGGCCATGGTGAACCGGTCGCCCAGGTTCGCCAGCACTTCCACCGCGAAGCCGTCGAATTGGCCCATCTCCCACAGCTTGCGCTCGAACAGCGGCTTGTCGTAGAAGGGGTCGTCCTGCATGCGCGGGGAGGTGACGAACGGGGAGACCCGGTCCAGGGTGATCCGGCAGTGCCGGTCGATGGTCCCCGAGCGGAAGGTGATGGAGGACAGGTGCCCCTCGCCGATGGAGCGCAGGCTCAGGATGAACCGCTTGGCGCCCTCCGGAACCCCTTCCTGGTCCGGATGCCAGATCAAGGAGGGATTGAACAGGGCCGCCGACTCCACCGAGTACTCCTGGGTGAAGTAGGCGCCGATGAGCAGCCGGCGCGGCTCCGACACCGGCTGGTCGATGAACAGGAACTCCTCCAGGGCGCCGTAGCGGTCGAGCAGGGTCCGGGCCAGATCGTGGTGGCGGCCCTGGAACTTGCCCATGACCTGGTCCAGCTGGTCCTTCACCTGGGCGTCGTCCAGGGTCATGACCCGGGCCAGGACCCGGGTGGTGCGTTGTTCGTTGAACGGCCCGAAGGCCCGCGCCATGACCCGGGCGGGGTCCGGCTGGAGCAGGGGGCCGATCCGGTTCACGGTCACCACGGATACTCTCCTCCTCGGGCATGCGAGGCGACTCTAACGCTGCCAGGGCTGGCTGTAAATTGGATTCAGGCCAGGCGCGGTACGCCGGAATTGCTCCAGCGGGCCGGACGGCGCGGATCAGACGTGCATGATCTCAGCTTCCTTGTGCTTGACCGTCTCGTCGATCTCCTTGATGGCCTCGTCGGTGATCTTCTGGATCTGCTCCAGGGCCTTCTTGGCGGCGTCCTCGCTCAAGGGGGTCTTCTTGTCCTTCTCCAGCTTCTTCACATCCTCGTTGGCATCCCGGCGGACGTTGCGCACGGCGGTCTTGATCTCCTCGCCCATGCGGCTCACCACCCGGGTCAGCTCCCGGCGCCGTTCCTCGTTGAGGGGCGGGATGGGCAGGCGGATGACCGTGCCGTCGTTGGCCGGGTTGAGCCCCAGCTCGGACTTGAGGATGGCCGTCTCGATGGCCTTGATGGCTTTCTTGTCGAAGGGGGCGATGACCAGCATGGAGGGTTCCGGCACGCTCACCCCGGCGATCTGGTTCAGGGGCAGCATGGAGCCGTAGTAGTCCACGTGCAGGGTGTCCAGGATGCCGGCGTTGGCGCGGCCGGTGCGCACCGTGGCCATCTCCTTCTTCAAGGTCTCGAGGGAGGTCTTCATGCGCTTCCGGGTTTCAGCAAGGATCATGTCGACGGTGGTGGTCATTGGATGCCTCCAGAAGTTGTCCAGTCCATAGGATCCGCGCTCCCCAGATTACATCAGCCCAGGCAGGTGCTGCACCGGGCGCCGGCCTGCAGGTTCTCGATGAGCCTGGGCACCGGCGACAGGTCGCGAATCTCCACCAGGTCCGCCTCCGGGGCGTGGGGCGGGCGCGGGGCGCCGGCACGGTTCACCCATACCGCAGTCCACCCGGCCTCCAGGGCGCCGGCCACGTCGTCCCGCCAGCTGTCTCCCACCATGGCCAGCTCCCCGGGGAACAACCCGAGCCGGCGCTGGACCGTCTCGAAGACCCGCGGGTCCGGCTTCAGGAACCCCATTTCGGCGCTCAGGAAGCGGCTGGGCAGCAGTCCGGTGAGCCCCAGGCGCTCCAGGAATTCCAGGTCGAAGCTCTGGGTGTTGGACAGCATGGCCACCCGGGCCAGCTTGCGGGTGCCCAGCACGGCCTGGACCGCTTCCGGAAAGCACTGGGCGTCGCCGGCGGCGGTCTGGAACGCCTCGGCCATGGTGCCCAGCTGGCCCGGCGTGAGCCCCAGGCGGTCCTTCCAGGCGGAGAGGAAGGCCTGGGCGCCGGCATGCGGGCGCTCCATGGCATCCCACTTGAGGGTCGGGAACAGGTCCAGCTGTCCGGGCGTCAGCAGGCGCTGCAGGTGCGTGAAGGGGTCGCCGTTGCGGCTGTGCACCAGGGTGTTCCAGAGGTCGAAGACCACGGCTCGGATCATTGGGCGGCTCCGGGCGCGGCTCCGGGCGCGGCTCCGGGCGCGGCACCGAAGGTGCGGCGGGTGCGCACCGGCACCGTCACCGGGAAGCCGTACACCTCCCCCCGCAGGGTGCCGTCCAGCTCCCAGGCTCCGGGCCGGTTCCGGCCCAGGGCCGCTTGCAGGTCCGGCCACAAGGCCGCCAGGTCCTGGTAGCTGAACGACAGGTTGACCTTCAGCTTGGCTTCGCCGGCCGCGGGCAGGTCCAGGGGGCTCACCAGGGTCACCTGGCCCAGGGCGTGGGGCTGATCCCCCAGCTCCAGGCGGAAGGTCCCCTCGAAGGTCCGCAGGTGGAAGGCCACCGTTGAGGGGTTCTGCACGCCCACCGTGAGGTTGAAGCCGATCCGGGAACGTTCCAGGGGGAAGGACAGCTGCAGGTCCGGCTCCACCTGCTCCAGGGTGAAGCGCAGGCTGCGCGCCGCCTCCTGGTACTTCCGGGCGGGGGAACAGGCCGTGACGGCGGCTAGCAGAGGAAGGGCTACCCAGCCCAGGCGCATCAAGCCCCCCGGTTGATCACGCAGTTGTCGGCGGTTTCGTAGAGCTCGACCTGGACCAGGCCGGGCAGTTCGGGCTTGAGCTGCGCCCAGATCCAGGTGGAGATGTTCTCGGCGGAGGAGAGCGGGATCAGGTCGTTGAGGAAGGTGTGGTCCAGGGGGAAGATCACCTTCTCCCGCACGATCTTGGACAGGTCGTCGAAATCCAGGATCATGCCCGTCTCGGGGTGGACCGGTCCTTCCAGCGATACGAACAGCTTGTAGCTATGCCCATGGAGGTTGCGGCACTTGCCGGGGTGGTTGTGGATGAAGTGGGCGGCCTCGAAGCCGTATTCTTTGCGAAGGATCATGGTTCACGCTGAAATTCCCGCCGGGGAAGGTCCATTGTATCAGTGCGCCTGGTTCCGGGTTTTCCGACCCGACGCTGGCGTTGGTCGCCACAGGGGGGGATGGGGTCCGGGTAGAATTTCCCATCCCTGCCGCGCAAGCCAAGCCGTAGATGGAGGTCAAATGGCGGATTTCTACAAATATCATGGGTTGGGAAATGATTACCTGGTGATCGATCCAGCGGAGTTTCCCTTCGTTCCGGACCCGGGCGCGGTGCGGGCGGTGTGCGACCGGAACTACGGAGTTGGGTCGGACGGCATCCTCCTGGGGTCCCGGCCCGGACCCGGCCCGGCCGGTGCTGCGCATCCTGAACCCGGACGGCAGCGAGGCGGAGAAGAGCGGCAACGGCCTGCGCATCTTCGCCTGGTTCCTTTACGAGAAGGGCCTGGCCGGGGCCGGTCCCTTCCCATCGAAGACCCTGGGCGGGCGGGTGACGGCCCGGATCGTCGATCCGGCCCGGAAAAGGGTGCGGATCGACATGGGCGCCCCCGCCTTCGACGCCCGCGCGGGCGCCGCCGGCGCCGGGCTGGATGAGATCCTGGACCGGGAGTTCGACCTTCGGCGGGGACACCTGCCGGATCACCTTCGTCTCCATGGGCAACCCCACTGCGCGGTGCTGGGGCAACCGGTGACCCCCGAGGACGGCCTGCTGCCGGGCCGGTGATCGAGCGCTCGCCCCTGTTCCCGGCCCGCACCAACGTGCAGCTCCTGGAAGTGCGCTCGCGGACCGAGATCCGCATCGAGATCTGGGAGCGGGGCGCCGGCTACACCCTGGCCTCGGGCAGCTCCAGCTGCGCCGCGGCCTCCGCCGCCCGCAAACTGGGGCTGGTGGGGGACCTGGTGACCGTGCACATGCCGGGGGGCGCGCTGACGGTGGCCTTCCAGGATGGCTCGGCGCACCTGGAAGGGCCGGTGGAGAAGGTGATGGAGGGAAAGTTCGCCGGAGATCTGCTGGACCGGATCCAAGCCGGCAGGTGAGCCTGGATCACCGGATCTTGGAAGGCGGGTTCGGGATGGCTTCCTTCCGGCGCAGCTTCATGTTGTTGCTGTCGATGAGGCACCGCCAGCCCTGGGCCTGGCCTTTCATGTGCACCAGGACCTCGATCCCGCCCAGGCCATCGGGAGAATGGGTGCCGCCCATGGCGATGCGGCGAGCGGAAACCGCCTCTCCTCCGGTTTCCACTTCCGCCACCGCCTTGGCGTCCTCGACCTGGTGGCGGCGCGGGTCGCAGCAGTCCTTCTTGGATGCGGGCAGGCCCGAGGTGGAGCTTGCAGCCGGCAGGCCGATGGTGCCCAGGATCAGGCAGATCAGGATCGGCAGGGATGACCGGGGCGTTGCCATTGTTCCTCCTTGGCGGACAGGTCACGGTGGATCATCTTACACGAAAATATCTGCCACAGTCTGATCTTGTGTTATAAAATTAATATGATGATTTTAAAATCAACATAATAAATCTCCCCAATGGACTCCGCCTTGGGAGCACCAGTGCTAGTGTCAACTGATCGAACCAGCGGAATCAGATCAGCCCAATCAAGACGCCTGGGTTCCAGGCGCTTCTTGCTGCCGACCCCATCGGTTCGATAACTTCAAGTAAACTAATTTCAACGCTGAGGACGCCAAGGCGCCGAGGACGCAGAGCCAACAGCCGCCATCCTTGTTCCGAACCATCCCCGCACGGGTCCCCGGGGATCCATGCTCGCGGCGCGATGGATGTTGGCTCTGTGTCCTCGGCATCCTCGGCGATTAAGTAGTTTTCCTGCAGTTACCGAAGCATCAAGGTTGGCCTCCGCCTTTCGTCCCGAACTGCACCGGCCGCGTTCGCCGTGCCCGTCGGGGCTCCTCCGGCCGCCATACAACCTCCCTCCGCCGGGGCACGGGGGAGGCTTCCCGCGGCCCGGCGGAGGATACAGCCCCGGAGGGCCGGTCAGGTCACTTGCCGGACATGGCCTGGAGGATGTCGGCCTTCAGGTCTTCCACGTTCTCGATGCCCACGGAGAAGCGCACCAGGCGGTCGTTGATGCCCAGCCTGGCCAGCAACTCAGGCTCGAAGGAGGCGTGGGTGGTCTTGGCGGGCACGCAGATGAGACTTTCGGCCCCACCCAGGCTGATGGCCAGGGAGATGATCTGGAGCCTGGAGAGCATGTGGTCCGCCGCCTGGGGGCTGACCACCTCGAAGGAGATCATGCCCCCGAATCCGCCCGCCTGTTCCTTGGCCAGCTGGTGCTGGGGATGGCTGGGCAGGCCCGGGTAGTAGACCTTCTCCACCTGGGGCAGGGTGGTCAGCCACTGGGCCAGGGCCCGGGCGTTCTGCTCGTGCTTCTCCATGCGCACGCCCAGAGTCTTGATGCCGCGCATGAGCAGCCAGGAATCCTGGGGGCCCAGGATGCCGCCCATGGCCTTTTGCATGAAATGCACCTGCTCGCCCATTTCCTCGGTGGCGGTGACCACCAGGCCCGCCACCACGTCGCTGTGCCCGCCCAAATACTTGGTGGCGCTGTGCACGACGATGTCGGCTCCCAGAAGCAGGGGACTCTGCCAGTAGGGGGTCATGAAGGTGTTGTCGACGATCAGCTTGCAGCCCCGCTCCCGGCACAGGGCGGCGATCGCCCGCAGGTCCGAGACCGCCATCATGGGGTTGGTGGGCGTTTCCACGAACACGGCCTTGGTGCGGGGATTGATGGCCGCTTTCACCGCGTCCAGGTCGGAAGTGTCCACGAAGCTCACGGTCATGCCCATGCGGCTGAGGACCTTGCTCAGCAGGCGGTAGGTGCCGCCGTAGACCACGTTGGAGACCACGAAGTGGTCGCCTGAGTTCCACATCATGAACACCGCCGAGATGGCCGCCAGCCCGGAGCCGAAGGCGTTTCCGCGCTTGCCGTGCTCCAGGGCGGCGAAGGCATGCTCCAGGGCGCTGCGGGTCGGGTTGCCCGAACGGGAATATTCGTAGCCCTTGGTGTTCCCGTTCACATCCTGGAGGTAGGTGGAAACCTGGTAGATGGGGATGCTCAAGGCGTCGAACTGGGCATCCACCTCGTTGCCGGTGTGCAGGACCAGGGTGTCTTTCTTCAGGTTTTCATGCATGTCATGTCTCCCTTGAATCGATGAATTTGGTAAAGCATGATTCATGCCAGAATGTTTGGCTGCTGGGTGAGCTCCGGGGCGCGACGGGACACTTGGGATTCGAGGATCCGGGCCGAGGGCGGCACGGGCGGAGGTCCACGAAACGGCTGACAATGGGTCCAATGGGTGATCCAATTGTCCCACTAACCCCGTTGAATGTTCATTCCCGAGGTCCTCCATGGCCAAGAAGGTTGCGCTCATCAGCGCGTTCTCCAGCGTCGCCCGGCTGCACAAGCGGACTCTGGAGACCCTGTTCCAGGACACCATCCACCTGCAGTGCCATTCCTACGACGTGGGCAACATCAGCGGACCCCTGGACGCGGACCTGTTCGTGGTGACCATCCACCCGATCTACCTGACCCTGAAGCCGTACCTGCCGGTGGACGCCAAGGCCATCATCATCGGCAACACGCTTACGAACGAACAGTACCAGCGCGTGGCGGAGCTCCCGCCCGGCCTGTCGCTGCTGGTGGTGAACTACAGCGTGGAGATGACCATGGACAGCATCTCCCTGTTCCGCCGCCTGGGCCTGAACCACCTGGACTACGTGCCGTGCTATCCGGGCACCACCCACGTGCCGCGCCTGGAGGTGGCCCTGACCCCCGGCGAACCCCAGCACGTGCCGGCTTTCGTCAAGCGGGTGATCGACATCGGCGACCGGGTCATCGACGCCAAGACCATCATCGACATGGCGTCCGCCCTGGGTCTGGAGCGGCTGCTCAAGGAGGACCGGTTCCTGGAGGACTTCCAGAGCGTGCGCACCACCCCGGACAGCGTCACGTCCCTGTTCGACCGCACCAACATCCTGGAGAGCCAGCTGTTCGGGCTCCTGGACCTGATGGACGAAGGCATCGTCATCATCGAGACCAACGGCATGGTCTGCGCCTGCAACCGCAAGGCCCGGGAAGTGCTGAACGCCCAGGGGGACCTGGTGGGGTGTCGGGCCGAGGACCTGATCCCGGGGATCCCGTTCGCCCGGGTGCTGGAGGATCAGCTGGAGGTGGACTACACCCTGGTGAAGATCCATGCCCGGGACATCTCCATCAAGGTGGTGCCGGTGACCGCCGCCCGGAAGGCCCGGGGCGCCCTGGCGGTCATCAACACGTTCGACGAGAAGGAGCGCAGCCAGCACCGCCTGCGCTCGCAGCTGCTGGGCAAGGGGCACCGGGCCCGGGTACACCTTCGACCACATCCTGACCCGGGACGAAGCCTTCCAGGAGGTCAAGAACCTGGCCCGGAAGAAAGCCAGGTCCGACGCTTCCGTGCTGATCGTCGGCGAGACCGGCACCGGCAAGGAACTGTTCGCCCACGCCATCCACCACGCCAGCCAGCGCAGGGCCTGGCAGTTCGTCACCGTGAACTGCGCCGCCCTGCCCGAGAGCCTCCTGGAGAGCGAGCTGTTCGGCTACGAGGAGGGCGCCTTCACCGGGGCCCGGCGGGGCGGCAAGCCGGGCCTGTTCGAACTGGCCCACAAGGGCACCGTCTTCCTGGACGAGATCGGGGAGATGGACCTGAACCTGCAGACCCGGCTGCTGCGGGTGCTGGAGAGCCGGGAAGTCATGCGCATCGGCGGCGACAGCATGATCCACATCGACATCCGGGTCATCGCCGCCACCAACAAGGACCTGTGGAAGCTGGTGGAGGAGGGCAAGTTCCGGCGGGACCTCTACTACCGCCTGAACGTGCTGCCGATCCAGGTGCCGCCCCTGAGGGAGCGCCCGGGCGACATTCTCTTCATCTTCGACCACCTGATGCGCCCGCTGGGGATGGACCTGGCCCTGGCCCCGGAGACCAAGGAGCTGCTGGTGCGCCATCCGTGGCCCGGCAACGTGCGGGAGCTGAAGAACTGCGTGGAGGTACCTGGCCTTCCTGGACCAGCGCACCATCGAAGCCAAGGACCTGGCGCCGATCCTCAAGCGGGCTGAAACCGGGCCGGCCGGGGCCGAACCGGCCCTGTCCGCGTTCCTGTCCGCCATCGGCATGGACCGGGGCGACTACCAGTTCCTCCTGGAATGCCTCTACGCCAACCACCGCAGCCACCACCGGGCGGGGCGCCGCAGCCTGGCGCAGGCCGCCCGGGAGCAGGAGCGCTACCTCACCGAAGGGCAGATCCGCAAGGCCCTGGCCCAGTCCCAGCAGTTCGGCCTGGTGCGCCTGCGCCCCGGCCGGGGCGGCACCACCATCACCGCCGCCGGAATCGAGGCGCTCAAGCGTCTGCGGGCCGGATAACCTTGGGGTGAATGGAAGCGTCCATCCGCGGGAGAAACGATGTTCGAAGCCACCAAGCTCATCCAGTTCGACGGCGACGGAGGGCCGGGCGGGAGCGGGCGCTACCGGGCCGTCAACCCCGCCGTGAGCCGGGCCTCCACGGTGCTGTTCGAGTCCTACGCCGGCCTGGCCCTGGCCAACGCCGGCGAGTACCCTGGCCCCACGTACGGGACCGACCGCCTGCCCCTGCAGAGGACCTTCGAGGAGGCGGTGCGGGAACTGGAGGGCGGCGCCCTCACCCGGGCCTTCCCGTCGGGCATCAGCGCCCTCATCAACGCCCTGCTGGCGTTCACCCGGGCCGGGGACCACATCCTCATCTGCGACAACGCCTACGGACCCACGGTGAACTTCTGCCGGGAGGTCCTTGCCCGGTTCCAGGTGGAGGCCGGCGCCCTGCCGGCCAACGCGGGGGCGGACGTCGTCGAGCACCTGCGCCCCAACACCAGCCTGATCCTGCTGGAGTCGCCCGGATCCAACACCTTCGAACTCCAGGACATCCCGGCGGTCGCCGGCGCCGCCCGGGAACGGGGCATCCTCACGGCCCTGGACAATACCTGGGCCACGCCCCTCTACCTCAAGCCCTTCCCCCTGGGCGTGGACATCTCCATCCAGTCGGCCACCAAGTACATCTCCGGGCACTCGGACGTGCTGGCCGGGACGGTGACCGTCACCCAGCCCCTGGCGGCGCGCTTCGACGCCTTCTACCGGACCATGGAGCAGTTCGCCGCCCCCGAGGACTGCTATCTGGCCCTGCGCGGCCTCAAGACCCTCCCGGTGCGCCTGCGCCAGCACGAACGCGCGGCCCTGGAGATCGCCCGGTGGCTGGAGGCCCAGGGCCCCGTGGACCAGGTGCTGCATCCGGCCCTGCCCGGCCACCCGGAGCACCACCTGTGGCGGCGGGATTTCCTGGGCTCTTCCGGGCTGTTCGGCTTCACCCTCCGGGAGGAGCCGTCTCCGGAGCGCCTGGCGGGTTTCATCGACGCCCTGGAGCTGTTCGGCATCGGCTACAGCTGGGGCGGCTACAAGAGCCTGGTCACGGCGGGGCGCTACCGCCGCACCCATCCGTCCCGCTACCAGGGCCGCACCATCATCCGCCTGAGCATCGGCCTGGAGGATCCCGCGGACCTGCGGGCGGACCTGGCGCAGGCCATGGCGCGATTGGAGCAGGGGACCGCCTGAGGAGGTTCCTGCTTCCTTGGGGTACAATCCCCGTGGGTCCCATAGCTCAGCTGGATAGAGCACGAGCCTTCTAAGCTCGGGGTCGCAGGTTCGAGTCCTGCTGGGACCACCAGAATCTTAGTTAACCCATGTAAAATCATGAATTTTCTTTTTCAGGTCGAGTAACTACCCATACCTTAACCCATTAGGAATTTGCGGCTGTATGGCCGGCCAGGGTGTTTTGGCGGCTGATTCCCGGAGACCGATGAAAAGGGAGAACATGGAATGTGTCTTTGGTGAGAAAATGGAAACCTCACCCAAAAACCCTGACCGAAAAATTGCAAATATCAATTAATTTGTAAATTTCATAGGAGGGCTTGGTGCACTATACAAAGGAAACCCCTTCTGCGCAAGTTGGAGAAGCAGTTCGGATTCAAATCAATTCTTTATGTGACTGGGGACAGACCAAGCACCAGCTACCCTGTTCACGCTCAGATCCACGAAGACGTTTTGCCTCTCTTCCTGGACCATCTGGACCGAATAGGCAAAGTGGACCACATAGGCTTGGTGCTTTACAGTCGCGGTGGAGGAGTCATAGCCGGGTGGAGCATAGTCAACTTGATGCGGCAATTTTGCAAAAAGTTGACTGTGGTGGTTCCATTTCGGGCCCAGAGCACCGCCACGTTGATCTGTCTGGGCGCGGACTCTATCGTGATGACGAAACAGGCTAATTTGGGGCCCATCGACCCGAGCACGAATTCGCCTTTCAACCCAATTCCCCCTGGATTCTCACAGCCGGTCCCTTTGAGCGTGGAAGACCTGGCAACCTTCTTGCATACTG